>NZ_JAFBCR010000001.1:1931973-2253968 GCF_016907795.1 Kocuria palustris | reverse complement strand
CACCGCCGGTCGAGTGCTTGTCGACGGTCGGCAGCGTCCGACCTCCGCGGCGCAGCCCGGTGAAGTCCAGGCGGGTGCCGGAGTCGATCATGGCCTCGGTCCAGGCCGAGGTCTCCTCCCGATCCATGCCCCGGAACCAGATCGCCATGGCCAGGGCGGCCATCTGCTCCTCGCTCAGCACCCCGCGGACGTAGGCGTCCACGGCCCAGCGGATCCGAGCCTCGTCCAACGGCTGTCCGTCCCGCTTGGCCCGGATGACGTCCACGGCAGCGAAAGGCTTTCGGACCGGGGACTGCTGCTGCGCGCTCACAGGACGAAGGCGTCGGGGAGGACCTGGTCCATGCTGCGCAGACCGCTGACGGTCAGCAGCTGGAGCTGATCCCCGCCGTGCTCGTGCAGCAGCTGGCGGCAGCGGCCGCACGGCATGAGCACCGAGCCCTGGCCGTCGACGCACACGAAGTGCGTCAGCCGTCCGCCGCCGCTGGCGTGCAGGGCGCTGACCAGGCCGCATTCGGCGCACAGCGTGAGCCCGTAGCTGCCGTTCTCGACATTGCACCCGGAGACCACGCGTCCGTCGTCCACGAGCGCGGCCGCCCCCACCTTGAAGCGGGAGTATGGGACGTAGGCGTGCTGCATGGCCCGGCGGGCCTCCTCGATCAGCCCCGCCCAGGGCTGCTCGGCGATCAGCTCCTCCAGCCGTGCGCCTTCGATGCTCTCGGTCATCTCCTGCTCCTCCTCGTCTCGACGGCCGCGCCCCGTGCTGTGCGGGCCCGGCCGTGACGCCTCAGCCGGCGTCCTCCTGGGATTCGATCTCCAGCTCGCCGTCGATGATCTGCTGGCGCAGCCCGGCGACCTCGGCGGCCAGCTCCGGGCCCACGCGCTCCTGCTGGTCGTGGTGATCGGCGATGCCCACTCCCCCGTTCTCGAGGCTCCCCACGTAGGGGTCCAGATCGAGTTCACCGTCTTCCAGGTCGCGCACCAGCGACTCCACGGGCCCTGTGAGGTCCTTGAGCACCGAGGTCAGCTGGTGCGATCGCTGGGCCTCCGGCAGGACGTCGTAGCCGTCGGTGTCGACCCAGATGAACAGCGCCTGGTCCGAGCCCTCACCCGTGGCGGCCACGGCCTGCGCGGTGCCCTCGGAGGCGCCTCCGGCGGCCGGCAGGACGATGTCCGCGCCGTTGTCCAGGAAGCCCTCGGTGACCTCCCGGGCGCCCTCGTCGTCCTTGAACGAGCCGAGCATGGTGCCCTCCTGCTCCTGCCGGTCCCAGCCGAGCAGCTCGACGTCGTCGTCCTTCTGCTCATTCCAGTGCTCGACGCCCTCGGCGAAGCCGTCGAGCACGAGCCTCACCCGGGGGATGTCCTCGCCCCCGAAGGCTGCGACCGTGCCGGTCTCGGTGGTGCCTGCGGCCAGGTAGCCGGCCAGGAACGCGGCGGTGCCGGAGTCGAAGCTCAGCGGCTTGACATTGCCGAGGCCCTCGCCTGCGGAGTCGTCCACGGTCGCGAAGGCGGCCTGCGGGTTCTCGGCGGCGACCTCCAGGGCGACCTGCGACAGCGGCTGCCCGTTGGCGATCGTGAGGTCGCAGCCGCTCTGGACCATGGAGCGCAGGGCAGGGTCGGACTCGGCATCCGAGCCCACCACGGACTCACGGGTCGAGACCCCCGTGTCACGGGCCGCATGCTCGAGCCCCTCGTGCGCGCTCTGATGGAAGCTGAGGTCCTCGAAGCCCTCTCCCTCGGCCACCATGCAGACGGTGGCCTCCTCCGCTGCGCCGAGCCCGGAGTCCTCCGACAGCTCGCCGCAGGCGCTGAGCGCGAGCGCGCTCAGACCGACCGCGCAGGCGGCTGGCACGGGACGGCGGAGGGACATGGCTGCTTCCGGGTGCTGTGGGGGCGATCGCCTGCAGTCTACGTTCCCGCGCCGGGTCGGGTCGGCTGCCGACCCTCGATGATCTGCTGGCGCAGCTGCCTCAGCTCCTGGGCGGTCTGCTCGTCCACGCGCTGCGCCTGATCATGGAAGTCCCCCAGAGCGACGCCCCGGTTGGCCAGGGTCCCCGTGTAGTCGTCGGCCTCAGCCCCGGGACTCGCGTACTGGGTCATCACATCGGCGACGGCGGAGCCCACCTCCTTGCGCACCGAGGTCAGCTGCCGAGTGCGCTGCTCATCGGGCAGCACCTCCCAGCCGTCCACGTCGACCCACACGAACAGCGCGTCGTCGTCCTGGGCGATCGTCTCGGTGGCGCCCAGCCCCGCGCGCCCCACCACGGGCATGATGACGTCGGCGTCGGCGTCGAGCTGCCGACGCGTCAGCTCGGCGGCGACCTCCGTGCGAGCGAAGTCCCCGACGAAATCGCCGATGCGCTCGCGCGGATCCCAGCCGAGCAGCTGCACGTCGTCGTCGTGGACCTCGTTCCAGTGCTCGATCCCGGCCGCGTAGCCGTCGAGGAAGTCGTGGACCTCGGGGATGTCCTCCCCTCCGAAGGCGCCCACGCGCCCGGTCTCGGTGGCCGAGGCGGCAGCGTATCCGGCGAGGAACCCGGGCTGCGAGGCGTCGAAGACCAGCGTGCGGACATTGGGCAGATGGATCGAGTCATCGTCGATGATCGCGAAGTCCTGATCGGGATGGCGCTCGGCGGCCGCCTCGACCTGCTCCACGAGCGTGGAGCCCATGGCGACCACCAGGTCGCAGCCGCCGGCCGGATCGGCCATCTCCTTCAGCAGCTGCTCGGACTCCCGCGGCGAGCCCGACTCCTCGGTGCGCACCTCGATGCCCAGGGAGTCTTCGAGCATCCGGCTGGAGTCGTGGATGTCCTGAATGAAGCTGCGGTCGCGGAAGCCGCCGCTGGAGCCGAGCACGCAGCCGGTGAAATCGACTGCGTCCTCTCCGGATCCCGCCGCGGTGCGCGGGGCGGCGCACGAGCTGAGCAGGGCAGCAGCGCAGACAGCAGCAGCCAGCGCCGCTGCTGCGCGCCGGGGGACGTCTCTGGCGGCGGCGACCGGGCGCCGCCGCACGGGCACGGTGCGAACGGAGGGGGGAAGTCATAGCTGTGGGGGGTTCCTGCGATGCTGTGCGACGAGACCTTCAGGGGGACATCTCATCGGCAGCGGCCGGGTTCTGCGGTGCTGAGGGGACGAGCGATCAGCGGAGGGCGGATTCTCTCACGTGGTGCGCCACGGCGCGCAGGGCCGTGCTGGCCATGACCTGGATGCCGCAGGCGATGGCGTCCTCGTCGGCGATGTAGTCGGCCTGGTGCAGATCGTGGGTCTGGCCCCCTCGGGTGCGGGTGCCCAGGCGCATCATGGCGCCGGGGACCTCCTGGAGGTACCAGGCGAAGTCCTCGCCGCCCATGGACTGCTCCACGAGCACCACGGCGTCCTCGCCGAGCTCCGCGCGGGCGGCGTTCTCGATCATGGTGGTCTCCAGCTCGCCGTTGACCACCGGCGGGACGCCCCGCACGTGCTCCAGGTCCACCTCCACGCCGTACGGCGCGGCGACGTCCCCGACGACCTGGTCGAGCAGCTCTCCGGCCTGGTGCCAGGCTTCGGCGTCGAGGCAGCGCATGGTCCCCGCCAGGGTGCCCTCCGAGGGGATGGCGTTGGGGGCCACGCCCGCTCCGATCTCGCCCCAGACCACCTGCACGCCCGAGCGGACGTCGATGCGGCGCGAGAGGATCGCCGGGACGTTGATCGCGATCTGGGCCATGGCGAAGACCAGGTCCTGCGTCAGGTGCGGGCGCGAGGTGTGACCGCCCGCTCCGGACAGCCGCAGCCGCACCGTGTCCGAGGCCGAGGTGATCGCCCCGATGCGGGTGCCGACCTGGCCGACGTCGACCTTGGGCTCGCAGTGCAGCGCGAAGATCCGCGGGACCCCCTCCAGGACGTCCTGCTCGATCACGGTCAGGGCGCCGCCGGGCAGCTGCTCCTCGGCCGGCTGGAACACGACGCGGACCCGCCCGGACAGCGGCGAGGTGCGGTTCAGATCGGCCAGCACGGTGGCCACGCCGAGCATCACGGTGGTGTGGATGTCGTGACCGCACATGTGCGCGACCCCGGGGTTCTGCGAGGAGAACTCGAGACCGGTGGCCTCCTGAATCGGGAGGGCGTCGATATCCGCTCGCAGCGCGACCGACAGCTCGCCGGTCCCGATGTCCACGTAGCAGCCCGTGCTGCGCAGCCGCACCGGCTCCAGGCCGACGGCCTCGAGCTCGGCCATCAGCCGGTCGGTCGTGCGGTGCTCCCGGTAGGACAGCTCCGGGTGCGAGTGCAGGTCGCGGCGGAACTCGATCAGGTGCGGCAGGAAGCGGCGGACGAGCGGCGCGATCGACAGGGCCTGGCCGCCGTCGTCGAACCGGTGCCGGGGGGCTTCGCTGCTGGACGTGCTCGCGGCGGGGGAATCGGACATTGCCTCAGGATACGGCGCAGCCGCGAGCCGACGGACCACGGCGCGCGGCCTCCCGGAGGAGGCCGCGCGCCGGAGAAGGGGTCCTGGTCAGAGGACGTCGGTGTCGCCGGCGGCCTTCAGGGAGTTGACGGTCTCCTTGACGCGCTGGGCGTGCTCGCGCGTGGTGACCAGCAGGGCGTCGGGCGTGTCCACCACGACGATGTCCTCGACGCCGATCAGCGCGACGACCCGGCCGGTGTCCGAGACGACGATCCCGGAGGAGCTGTCCACGAGCACGCGCGGGTTCTCGCCCAGCACCGCCACGTCGTCCGATTCCCGCGGGTGGTTCAGCCGGGACATGGCCGCGAAGTCCCCGACGTCGTCCCAGGAGAAGGAGCCCGGAACCACGGCGACATCCCCGACCGCCGCCGCCGGCTCGGCCACGGCGTAGTCGATCGCGATCTTGGGCAGCTGCTCCCAGACCCGGGCCATCACCTCGTCCTGATCCTCGGTGCCCCAGGCATCGGCGATCTCGGACAACCCGGCGAAGAGCTCCGGCTCGTTGGTCTGCAGGTGCTGCATCATCAGGGCCGCCGGGGCCACGAACATGCCGGCGTTCCAGAGGTAGTCGCCGCTGGCCACGTAGGAGCGGGCGGTGTCCTCATCCGGCTTCTCCACGAACTGCTCGACGTCGCGGGCCGACGGCGCGCCGTCGACGTCCAGGGGCTTCCCGGCCTTGATGTAGCCGAAGCCGGTCGACGGAGCGGTCGGGCGGATGCCGATGGTCACGACCTTGCCGGTGCGGGCGGTCAGCACGGCCTCGCGCACGGCCTCCTGGAAGACATCCGCGGGCTCGATCACGTGATCTGCGGCGAACGAGCCGATCACGGCTCCTGGATCGCGGCGCTCCAGCAGGATGCTGGCCAGCCCGATCGCAGCCCCGGAATCGCGCGGCGACGGCTCCAGGACCAGGTCCTCGGCCGACAGCTCCGGCAGCTGCTGGCTCACGGCCCCGGCGTGGCTGCGTCCGGTCACGACCATGATTGAGCCGCGGCTCAAGGGCGCCAGGCGCTCGTAGGTGGCGCGCAGCAGGGACGAGCCCGAGCCGGTGAGATCCAGCAGGAACTTGGGCGCGTCCGCCCTCGAGAGGGGCCACAGCCGGGACCCCACGCCGCCGGCGGGGATGAAGGGGTGGAAATGCTCAAGAGGTTCCGTCACGGATCGCATGATATCGCCCGGGGCGCGCCGCCCGGCCCAGCGCCGCCCTGCCGGGCCGTCCACCGTTCGGCGAGGCTCCGGGTCCGGCCGGGCCCTGCAGGAGCCCTCAGCAGCTGTGAGAACCGCGCGAAACCGCCGCGTGAGGACGCTGACACCTCGTCGCCAAGTGGCCGCTTCCCAGACATCCGACTGGTAGTGTGGCCCGTGAATCCGCTGACAATTCCATGCAACACGCCTCAGGCGCTCGGCCGTCGGCGCGCACGCGCGCCCGCCGAGATCCCCGAACGGGCAATCGGCCTGAGGAGATACAGGGAGGTATCACATCGTGGCGACCACAGCACCCGCGGTCCGGACCCGGCCGGAATCCGCCGGGAAGATCGGATCGGGCACCCTCTATCGCGGAGGATTCGGAATGTGGTCGTGGGTGGCCCACCGGATCAGCGGCGTGGGCATCTTCTTCTTCCTCCTGGTCCACGTCCTCGACACCGCCATGGTCCGCGTGGATCCCGAGGCCTACAACGCCGTGATGGCGACCTACAAGAACCCGATCATGGGCATCGGCGAGATGGGCCTGGTGGCGGGCATCGTCTACCACGCCTTCAACGGCGTGCGCATCATCCTGGTCGACTTCTGGTCGAACGGCGCCAACCACCAGAAGAAGCTCTTCTGGGCGGTGGCCATCGCCTGGCTGGTCGTGATGGTGCCGTTCGCCATCGTCCACGTGTACCACATGTTCATCCACTGATCGCGAGGGGATCCACGCACATGAGCACTCCGCTGAAGTCCAAGATCGCCGTCCCTCGCAGCAACGACCGCGAGGTCGCCGGCGTCAAGTACAACCGGTCCACCTCCGGGCGCAGCAAGTTCGAGATGCTGGCATGGCTCTACATGCGCATCTCGGGCGTCGTGCTGCTGGTCCTGGTGTTCGGCCACCTCTTCGTCAACCTGATCGCCCCCGAGGGCGGCGTCCACGCCATCGACTTCGGATTCGTCGGCGGCAAGTGGGCCAACCCGTTCTGGCAGGTCTGGGACCTGCTGCTGCTGTGGCTCGCCCTGCTGCACGGCGGCAACGGCATGCGCACGATCATCGACGACTACGCCGAGCGCACCGGCGTCCGCTTCTGGCTCAAGATCGCGCTCTTCGTCGCCGTCGCCTTCACGATCCTGCTCGGCACCATGGTGATCTTCACCTTCGAGCCCTGCCCCGCCGGCGCGGATCCCGAGCTGCTGGCCAGCTTCTGCACCGCGAGCTGACCGTCCGCCGCCGCAGCTCCCGCCCGCCGATGACGCCGGGCCCGCGCACTGCGGCGGCGCCGCCCAGCACCTCCCACGAACTCCCAACAGAAAGAACACTGGAATGCAGGTTCACAAGTACGACGTCGTGATCGTCGGCGCCGGCGGCGCTGGAATGCGCGCGGCCCTCGAGTCCGGCCAGCGCGCCCGCACCGCGGTTCTCACCAAGCTCTACCCCACCCGCTCCCACACTGGCGCGGCGCAGGGCGGCATGTGCGCCGCCCTGGCCAACGTCGAGGAGGACAACTGGGAGTGGCACACCTTCGACACCGTCAAGGGCGGCGACTATCTGGTGGACCAGGATGCCGCTGAGGTGATGGCCAAGGAGGCCATCGAGGCCGTCCTGGACCTCGAGAAGATGGGTCTGCCGTTCAACCGCACGCCCGAGGGCAAGATCGATCAGCGCCGCTTCGGCGGGCACACCCGCGACCACGGCAAGAACCCCGTGCGCCGCGCCTGCTACGCCGCTGACCGCACCGGTCACATGATCCTGCAGACCCTCTACCAGGCCTGCATCAAGCACAACATCGAGTTCTACAACGAGTTCTACGTGCTCGACCTGATCATGGTGGACACCCCCGAGGGGCGCCGTCCTTCGGGCGTGGTGGCCTACGAGCTGGCCACCGGCGAGCTGCACGTCTTCCAGTCCAAGTCGGTCGTGTTCGCCTCCGGCGGCGCCGGCAAGGTCTTCAAGACCACCTCCAACGCGCACACCCTGACCGGCGACGGCATGGCCATCGCCTTCCGCAGCGGCCTGCCGCTGGAGGACATGGAGTTCGTGCAGTTCCACCCCACGGGCCTGGCCGGCCTGGGCATCCTCGTCTCCGAGGCCGCCCGCGGCGAGGGCGGCATCCTGCGCAACTCGGACGGCGAGCGCTTCATGGAGCGCTACGCCCCCACCATCAAGGACCTCGCGCCCCGCGACATCGTGGCCCGCTCGATGGCCAACGAGGTCCGCGAGGGCCGCGGCTGCGGCCCGAACAAGGACTACGTGCTGCTCGACCTGACGCACCTGGAGCCCTCGCACATCGACGAGAAGCTGCCGGACATCACCGAGTTCGCACGCACCTACCTGGGCGTGGAGCCGTACTACGAGCCCATCCCGGTGTTCCCCACCGCCCACTACTGCATGGGCGGGATCCCCACGGACATCAAGGGCGAGGTCTTCGAGAACTCCGAGAAGACCGTCCCCGGCCTGTACGCCGCCGGCGAGGTCGCCTGCGTGTCCGTGCACGGCTCCAACCGCCTGGGGACCAACTCGCTGCTCGACATCAATGTGTTCGGCAAGCGCGCCGGCGTCTTCGCCGCCCAGTACGCCGAGCGCGCCGAGTTCCTGCCGATCCCCGACGACGCCACGGCGCGCACCGAGGCGCTGCTGGACAACGCCCGCTCGGATCACGGCGAGGAGAAGGTCGGCGCCATCCGCAAGGACCTGCAGGACACCATGGACATGAACATGCAGGTGTTCCGCACCCATGACTCCATCTGGCAGGCCCTGCAGGACATCGAGAAGCTGCAGGAGCGCTACTCCCGCATCTCGATCCAGGACCGCGGCAAGCGCTACAACCTGGATCTGCTCGAGGCCGTGGAGCTGGGCTTCCTGCTCGAGCTCGCCAAGGTCATGTCCGTGGCCGCTCTGCACCGCAAGGAGTCCCGCGGCGGTCACGCCCGCGAGGACTTCCCCGATCGTGATGACGAGAACTTCATGGTCCACTCGATGGTCTACGACGACCCGTCCTCGGAGACCGCTGGCATCCGCCAGGAGACCAAGCCCGTCATCTTCACCCGTTACGAGCCGATGGAGCGCAAGTACTGATGTCCACTGCCGCTGCTGAGAAGACCGACGAGAGCACCCAGTCGGAGTCGATTCCGTCCTTCGACGTCACGGTGCGCATCCGTCGCTACAACCCCGAGTTCTCCTCCGAGGTCACCTGGGAAGAGTTCAACGTCACCATGTACGGCACCGACCGCGTGCTGGACTGCCTCCACAAGATCAAGTGGGAGATCGACGGCTCGCTGTCCTTCCGCCGCTCCTGCGCGCACGGCGTGTGCGGCTCGGATGCCATGCGCATCAACGGCCGCAACCGCCTGGCCTGCAAGGTGCTGCTCAAGGACCTGGACCTGTCCAAGCCCCTGACTATCGAGCCGATCAAGGGCCTGCCCTGCGAGAAGGACCTGATCGTCGACATGGAGCCGTTCTTCCAGTCGTACCGCGAGGTCATGCCGTTCCTCATCAACGAGGACAACGAGCCCGAGTACGAGCGCTACCAGTCCCCCGAGGACCGGGCCCGCTTCGACGACACCACCAAGTGCATCCTGTGCGCCGCGTGCACGTCGTCCTGCCCGGTGTTCTGGACCGACGGCCAGTACTTCGGCCCCGCGGCGATCGTGAACGCGCATCGCTTCATCTTCGACTCGCGCGATCAGGCCGGAGACATGCGTCTGGAGATCCTCAACGACAAGGAGGGCGTGTGGCGCTGCCGCACGACCTTCAACTGCACCGAGGCGTGCCCCCGCGGCATCCAGATCACGAAGGCCATCGCCGAGGTGAAGCAGGCCGCGCTGGCCACTTCCATGTGATCTCCCGCTGAGCAGCGCCCCAGCGGCCGCTCAGACGCACGACGAGCCCCGTCGGTCCACGGACCGACGGGGCTCGTCGCTTCCCCGGCGATCTCGGCGCCGCCGTCAGCTGGCCCGGCGAGCTGACGCCGCACCACCGCAGCCCCTCAGCGGTGATCGACGGCGCTTCTGCGGCCTCAGCGGGTCCGACCGGATGAGGCCGCAGGACGGCAGCCCGTCAGCGCTGAGGGGCTGCGCAGGTGCGGCATCGGCGACGGCCCCATCGACGGGGCGCGCAGCAGCGGGGCAGCGATGGGGGCGCAGAGGCCGCACCGAGCGCGAGGAGGCTCCCCGCAGGAGCTGCGGCGGGCAGCAGTGCGTCAGAGCAGGCCGCGCTCGTGAGCGCGGACGTCGTCGAGGGTGGCCACCGCGACCGCGGCCACGGCCCGGGTCTCCCCCACCGGCTGCGGATGCCCGCCATGGGTGTCGGCCTGGACCAGGGCGCCGAAGGCCGCCGAGACCAGGATGATCTGGCTGAAGAAGTAGAACCACAGCAGCACGCCCACGGTGATGGCGATCGAGAGCAGGTACGGGCTCGAGGTCATGGCCTGGATGACCAGCCCGCCGACCTCGCGCAGCACGTAGTTCCCGCCGGCGCCGAGGATCAGCATGCAGGTCATGACCCACCACGACGGCTTGAGCTGGGCGACCACTCGGTACATCAGGAACAGCGTGAGCGCATCGGCTCCGACCCCGACCGCGGTGGCTGCCCCGTAGGCGACCTCGCCGTCCATGAAGCGGACCAGGGGGCTGAGCACCGGCACCTGCCCCACCTGGTCCTCGAGCAGGCGCAGGGCGCCGGCCGCTTCGGCGTTGAGCACCAGCGAGACGGACAGCACCATCACCAGCACGAGCAGCCCCACGATGTCCCGCGGCACCGCCGCGGCCGGAGCTCCTCGCGAAGGAGGGACCTCGAACATCCGCCGGGTCGACAGCCGGATCCCCGCAGCCCATCGCCAGGCGGTGAAGCCCAGGATGGCGGCGCCCACGATCCAGGTGACGGTGAACTGCTGAGTGGTCTCCAGCATGGACACCGGGATCAGGCCCCCGTGCCCGGAGTTCAGCAGCCCCGGCACCGACTGCTCCACCGCGTCGATCGCCAGGTCCCGGAACTCGGAGTCCGAGCCGAGCCAGCGGCCCATGATCGCGAAGCCGATCACGAGCACGGCCACGGAGGCGAAGAGCATGTTGTAGGACAGCCCCGCGGCCATCAGGGGCCCGCCGTGGAAGAGGTAGTGCATCACGAGCCGACCGGGCAGCAGGGTCCACACCGAGGCCAGAGCCCAGCCGAAGACGCTGCCGAGCTGAGAGAGCAGACCGGCCCCCTGCCGGCGCTTCAGGCGCAGGATCGACAGCTGCCTCTTGGCCTCACGGCGCAGCCCGTCGCGGTCCACTGCCGCCGGAGGGACGGCCGGCGGCTCCAGGACGTAGGACTGCGCGCCTGCCTGAGGGCGGCGCGCCCCCTCCTCCTCCGGGTCGATCGGCGGCCCCTGGCCGCGAGCCGAGCTGGGCAAGGGCCCTCAGCGCGCCGGCGGCAGGAAGCCGACGGCGTCCATCACCTCGGACAGCGTCCGCGAGGTGATCTCGTGTCCCTTCTGCGCCCCTCGGGCCAGGATGCGATCGAGCTCTGCGGGATCGTCGAGCAGCTCCTGGGCGCGGGACTGGATGGGATCCAGGGTCTCGGCCACGACCTCGGCCAGGTCCACCTTGAGGTGGCCGTACATCTTGCCCTCGTAGTCGGCCACGATGTCGTCGATCGGGCGGTCCGTCAGGGACGAGTAGATGGTCAGCAAGTTGGACACCCCCGGCTTGGCGGTGCGGTCGAAGCGGATCTCGGCGCCGTCGTCGGTCACGGCCGACTTGATCTTCTTGGCGTTCTTCTTGGCCGGGTCCAGCAGGCGGATCAGGCCGTTCTCCGACTCGGCCGACTTGGACATCTTGGCCGTGGGGTTCTGGAGGTCGTAGATCTTGGCGGTCTCCGTCATGATCCGCGGCTCCGGCACGCGCAGGGTCTCGCCGAAGCGCTGGTTGAAGCGCTGGGCCAGGTTGCGGGTCAGCTCGAGGTGCTGGCGCTGGTCCTCTCCCACGGGGACCTGGTCGGCCTGGTAGATCAGGATGTCGGCGGCCATCAGCACCGGGTAGGTGAACAGACCCACGCTCGTGGAGTCCGCGCCCTGCTTGGCGGACTTGTCCTTGAACTGCGTCATGCGCGCAGCCTCGCCGTAACCCGTGATGCAGTTGAGCACCCAGGCGAGCTGGCTGTGCTCCGGCATATGCGACTGCACCAGCAGCGTGGAGCGCTCCGGGTCGATGCCTGCTGCGATGTACTGCGCGGCCGTCACGCGGGTGCGCTGGGCCAGCTCCGCCGGATCCTGCGGCACGGTGATCGAGTGCAGATCCGCCACGAAGAACACGCAGTCGCTGCCGTCCTGCATGGACACCCAGTTGCGGATGGCGCCCACGTAGTTGCCCAGGTGCAGCGAATCGGCCGAGGGCTGCACCCCCGACAGGACGCGGGGCCTGGTGCTGGCGGTCGGGGTGTCTGCGGTGGTCACGAGCGGTGCTTCTCTCTGCTGCGAGGACGACGGGGCCCGTCGTCGCGGATGATTCGGTGCTGGGGGCTCGGGTCTGCTCCGGACCCGCGCGGTCAGAGCCTGTAGTCGACCACGAGCGCGGCATGGTCCGAGACCCGGGTGTCGTAGCTCTCGGCGCGGTCCACGACGGCCCGCACGGCACGCTCTGCGAGTGCCGGGGTGGCCATGTGGTAGTCGATGCGCCAGCCGGCGTCGGTGTCGAAGGCCTTGCCGCGGTAGGACCACCATGTGTAGGGGCCCGGGACCTCGCCGGCCAGGCGGCGGGCGACGTCGACGTAGCCGAGGTCGCCGAAGAACCGGTCGAAGTAGGCTCGCTCCTCCGGCAGGAAGCCCGAGTTCTTGACGTTGCCCTTCCAGTTCTTGATGTCCAGCTCGGTGTGGCCCACGTTCAGATCGCCCACGACCAGCACGTGGTCCGCGTTCTGGGCCAGCTCCGGCAGGCGGGTGAGCATGGCCTCCAGGAAGGCGTACTTGTCGACCTGCTTGGGAGTCTCGACCTCGCCCGAATGGACGTAGGCGGAGACCAGGGTGAGCAGCGAGCCGTCCGGCAGCCGCAGGTCGTCCTCGACCCAGCGCCCGGAGTCGTTCAGGCCGTCGCCCAGGCCCTCGCGGCGCGCCTCCGGGCTCAGGGTCCCGCCATGGGCGCCGCGGCGCACCGCGGTCAGCACTCCGGCGCGGCCCTTGGCCTCGGCCTCCTGGTGGTGGATCTCCCACTCCTGCTCGCCGAGCAGGTCGCGGGCGATCGCGTCGGGGGCGCGGACCTCCTGCAGGCACAGGACGTCGACGTCGCGCGGGGCCAGCCACTCGGCCATCCCCCGCTTGTACGCGGCCCGGATGCCGTTCACGTTCATGCTGGCGATGCGCAGCAGCTGCTCGCGGGGCACGGAGGCGCCCTCCTGCTCTGCGGGCTGTGCGGTGGTCTCTGCGCTCACCGGCGCTCCTCTCGTGGTCTGCGTCCGTTCATGGGGTCTGCTCGAGCGCCCGGCGCACTGGTCGGCGCCCGGCGGCGTCCTCCGAGTCCTCGGTCCCGGCCGGGGCCTGTCGGCTCTGCGGCCTGGAGCGTCCTGCTGCCTCCGAGCTACGCTGCACCGCTCAGTCGACGATGTCGCCGTCCACCGGAGCGGCGGAGTCCTGCACCATGCCCATGCCGTTCGAGGCGGTCACCGCGATCGTATCCAGAGCGCGGTCGACCTGGGCGCGATCTCCCGGGTTCGAGCCGTCTGCAGCGGGCAGATTCGCGGAGATCACGCGCGTCTGGACCATGATGATCTGGAACGAGTGCTCGATCTTCTGGTCGGTGATCGAGCGGCTCGGAGCCGGCGCGCTCTGCGTGGCGGCCGGGGCCCGTCCGAAGGCTCGCTGCGCGGTGCGCTGGGCCTCCTCCATCTGCCGGGCGCCGAAGCGGGCCGCCTTGCGCACCGACCACAGCACGAACGCGGCGATCAGCAGCCAGCCGGCGGCGATGCCGGCCAGGATCCAGCCGAGCAGCGAGCTCTCGTTGGCCGCCTGCAGAAGGGCCACCACGAAGATCACGACGAGCGCCGCGATCCCGATCAGCGAGATCCACAGCCCCGTGCGCCCAGAGGCTGCGGGAGTGCTCTGACGGGACGGGTTCTCGGTGCCGATCTGCTGCATGCCCCACATTGTTCCGCATCGGCACGGGACCCGCGAATCAGCGCGCCCGACTCTCACCCCCGGCGGATCCTCGTCCCGCGGTCCCCCGGCAGTCGGACAGGCCCCTCGGTGCGCTCGGCGCACCGAGGGGCCTGTCTCGTGAGGGCTCGCGGGACGAGCACGGCCGCGCCCCGCCGACGATCAGCCCTGCTGCGCCAGCCGCTCGGCGGCCGTGACCACGTTGACGAGCAGCATGGCCCGGGTCATGGGCCCGACACCGCCGGGGTTGGGCGACATCCAGGAGGCCCGCTCGGCAGCGGCCGGGTCGATGTCTCCGGTGAGGACCTTCTTGCCCTTCTGCGGGTCCTCCACTCGGGAGACTCCGACGTCGAGCAGGACCGCGCCCTCCTTGATCTGCTCGGCGCCGATCATGTGCGGCTGACCAGCGGCTGCCACGATGACGTCCGCGCGGGCCAGCAGCGAGTCCAGGTCCTGCGTGCCCGTGTGGGCCAGCGTGACGGTGGCGTTGATCTCCCGGCGCGTCAGCAGCAGCCCGATCGGCCGTCCGACCGTCACGCCGCGGCCCACCACCAGGACCTCCTTGCCGCGCAGCTCGACGCCGTGGCGCTGCAGCAGCTCCACGATCCCGGCCGGGGTGCAGGGCAGCGGCGAGTTCATGGGATCCGACACGTTGAGCACCAGGCGCCCCAGATTCGTGGGGTGGAGGCCGTCGGCGTCCTTGTCCGGATCCACGAGCTCGAGGATCCGGTTCGTGTCCAGATGCTTCGGCAGCGGCAGCTGCACGATGTAGCCCGTGCAGGCCGGGTCCTCGTTCAGCGCCCTGATCTCGGCCTCGAGATCCTCCTGGGAGATGTCCTCCGGCAGGTCGCGGCGGATCGAGGTGATGCCGACCTCAGCGCAGTCGCGGTGCTTGCCCGCCACATAGGAGTGCGAGGCGGGGTCGTCGCCGACCAGGACCGTGCCGAGCCCGGGGACCACGCCCCGCTCGCCGAGCGCGGCGACGCGCTCGGCGAGCTCGTTCTTGATCTGCCGTGCGGTCTCGCGGCCGTCCAGGATCTGTGCGCTCACCAGTTCTCGAGTCCTTCGTACAGCGGGAAGTCGGCGGCCAGCTTGTCGACGCGGGCGCGCAGGGCGGCGACGTCGGGACCGGGCTTCAGGGCGGTCGCGATGATGTCGGCGACCTCCTCGAACTCGGCCGCGCCGAAGCCGCGCGTGGCCAGCGCCGGGGTGCCGATGCGCAGGCCGGAGGTGACCATGGGCGGGCGGGGGTCGAACGGCACCGCATTGCGGTTGACCGTGATGCCGACCTCGTGCAGCAGATCCTCCGCCTGCTTGCCGTCCAGCTCGGACTCGCGCAGATCCACGAGCACCAGGTGGACGTCGGTGCCGCCGGTGAGCACGGAGACGCCTGCCTCGGTGACATCGGAGGCGGTCAGGCGCTCGGCCAGGATCCGCGAGCCCTCGAGGGTGCGCTCCTGCCGCTCGCGGAACTCCTGGGAGGCTGCGATCTTGAAGGCCACGGCCTTGGCCGCGATCGCGTGCATGAGCGGTCCGCCCTGCTGGCCCGGGAACACGTTGGAGTCGACCTTCTTCTTCCACTCCTCCGTGGTCAGGATGACGCCCGAGCGGGGTCCGGCCAGGGTCTTGTGGACCGTGGAAGTGGTGATGTCCGCGTGGGGCACGGGGTTCGGGTGCAGACCCGCGGCGACCAGACCGGCGAAGTGGGCCATGTCGACCCACAGGGTGGCCCCGACCTCATCGGCGATCGAGCGGAAGGCCTCGAAGTCGAGCTGGCGGGGGTAGGCGGACCAGCCGGCCACGATCACCTTGGGCTGGGCGGCGACGGCCTGCTCGCGGACCTTGTCCATGTCCAGGACCAGGGTCTCGGGGTCCACCTCGTAGGGGGCGATGTCGTAGAGCTTGCCCGACACGTTGAGCTTCATGCCGTGGGTCAGGTGCCCGCCGTGGGCCAGCGAGAGGCCCATGAGGGTGTCGCCGGGCTGCATCATGGCCGCCATGACCGCCGCGTTGGCCTGGGCGCCCGAGTGCGGCTGCACGTTGGCGTGGAAGGCCCCGAACAGCTGCGTAGCGCGGTCGCGGGCGAGGTTCTCCACCACGTCGACGTGCTCGCAGCCGCCGTAGTAGCGGCGTCCGGGGTAGCCCTCGGCGTACTTGTTGGTCAGCACCGAGCCCTGGGCCTCGAGGACCGCGCGGGGGGCGAAGTTCTCGGAGGCGATCATCTCGAGGGTGTCGCGCTGACGACCGACCTCGGCGGTGATCGCAGCGGCGACCTCCGGGTCCACCTCGGACAGCGGCGCATCGGTGATGCTGGGACGACTGGGGCTCATCGTGGCTCCTCATCTGGCACGGACGGTCCTGAACGTTCTCATCCACTCTAGTGCTCCGGCTCATCGTGTTCCGAGCCCGGCGGCACGACCTGCTCGAGGCACCCGAAGTGCGCACATCCCGACACCTCCGCAGGGACTGCGCCGAGGCCCTCTCGCCGGTAGGGTTGCCCCGGACCTGCTTCCGTCGGCAAGCGAATGCGCACAGCGCTGCTCGCCGACGACCGGCAGGAAGTCCTCCAGCCAGACGCACAGCCGCGCCCTGATCCTGAGCATCGCCGGCCTGTCTGCCGGTCGACTCGGGCCCAGCGCAGGACCCTCAGGAGTGCCCGTGAACGCCCGTCCGCAATCGCCCTTCACCGCATCGCTCGAGCAGATCCATCCCGGCGGCCCCGCCGCCGAGAGCTCCGCCGACCGCCTGCGGACCACCTTTGCCGCTGTGATCTTCGACATGGACGGCGTGGTGACGGATACGGCGGCCGTCCACGCCAGCGCCTGGAAGTCGCTGTTCGACGCGCTCCTGGCGGATGAGCGCCTCCAGGCCCTGGAGTCCGACGGCACCATCGATCGCCGGGAGTTCGACATCTCCCGGGACTACCGCGACTTCGTCGACGGCCGCCGCCGCGAGGACGGCATCCGCACGCTGCTGGCCTCCCGCGGGGCCTTCCTGCCCGAGGGCTCGGACGACGAGGCCCCCGGCACGTGGACCGTCCAGGGCCAGGCCGCGCTGAAGAACGACTACTTCAACGCCGCGCTCGAGCAGAAGGGCGTCCGCGTCTTCGACGCCACGATCGAGCTGATCCGCCGCCTTCGCGAAGGCGAGGTCCCCGTGGGCCTGGTGACCGCCTCCCGCAACTCGACCACGGTGCTCGAGCGCGCCGAGGTCGCCGATCTCTTCGACTTCATCGTCGACGGCGCCATGGCCCAGGCCGAGGGCCTGCCCGGCAAGCCCTCCCCGGACACCTTCCTGCGCTGCGCCCAGGAGCTCGGCGTCGACCCGGCCGATGCGGTCGTCGTCGAGGACGCCGTGGCCGGCGTGCAGGCGGGCGCGGCAGGCGGCTTCGGACTGGTGGTGGGCATCGCCCGCCACGGCGACCGCCAGGCGCTCTACCGCGGCGGCGCGGACGTCGTGCTGAACGACGTCGGCGAGCTGGACCTCGGCGCGCGCCGCGACGACCCCTGGAAGCTCGTCTTCGAGGGCTTCGACCCGGCCGTGCAGGCCCGCCGCGAGACCCTGATGACGCTGTCCAACGGCTACATGGGCGTGCGCGGCTCCCACAGCGAGCGCTCCCAGGACGGCGTGCACAGCCCGGGCAACTACCTGGCCGGCGTGTTCAACCGCGTGGTCAGCCACATCAACGGCCGGGACGTCGAGCACGAGTCCATGGTCAACGTCCCCAACTGGACCACCATGGACGTGCGCATCGCCGGCGGCACGTGGCTGTCCGAGGGCGGGCTGGACTACTCCGACGAGCGCACCGAGCTCGACCTGCGCCGCGGCCTGCTGACCCGCACCATGACGCTGACGGATCGCGAGGGCGACCCGGCCGAGTCCGGTGAGCGTGCCGTGCTGAAGGTTATCCAGCGTCGCCTGGTCTCCCTGCGCCACCGCCACATCGGCGCGCAGGAGACCGTCTTCGAGTCGCAGAACTTCACCGGGCGCATCCACGTGCGCACGGGCATCGACCCCAGCGTCGTCAACGACGGCGTCAAGGAGTACCGCGAGCTGAACTCGCACCACCTGGTGCTCGAGGAGTCCACCACGCTGGCGGACGAGCAGGAGACGCTGCTGTCGCTCGTGCGCACCAACCAGTCGCAGATCCAGATCGCCACGGCCCAGCGCACCCACGTGGACGGGGCCGCCTCCGTGCGCGCCCGCCGCGAGATCCGCCCCGGCGGCACGGAGTTCCGCCGCCTCCAGATCGCGCTGCGCAAGGGCGAGCCGGTCACCGTGGCCCAGACCACCGCGGTGGTCACCAGCCGCGACGCCGCGATCGGCTCCCCGAGCGAGGGCGCCCTGTCCCAGCTGAACCGCAACCCGCAGGACTTCGGCCAGCTGCTCGAGGCCCATGTGGTCGAGTGGGAGCAGCTGTGGCGCCGCTACGACGTCGCCCTGGACGAGGAGATCGACAAGCGCCCTGAGGACCTGCTGACCCAGCTGGCCCTGCGCACGCACACGTTCCACACGGCGCAGACGCTGGCCCCGCACATGTCCCTGCGCGATGCCGGCGTCCCGGCCCGCGGACTGCACGGCGAGGGCTACCGCGGCCACATCTTCTGGGACGAGCTCTACATCCTGCCGGTGATCTCGCTGCACCAGCCGCACGTGACCTGCTCGCTGCTGTCCTACCGCTGGCGCCGTCTGGCGGAGGCGCAGCACCGCGCGACCCAGTTCGGCCTGCGCGGAGCGGCCTTCCCGTGGCAGTCGGGCTCGGACGGCCGCGAGGAGACCCCGCCCGAGCTGTTCAACCACCACTCGCAGCGCTGGCTGCCGGACAACTCATGGCGGCAGTTCCACGTGGGCCTGGCCATCGCCTACAACGCGTGGCTGTACTACGAGGCCACCGGTGACCTGGACTGGCTCTCGGGCCACGGCTCGGACCTGATCATCGCCATCACGCGCCTGTTCGACTCCCTGGCCGAGTACGACGAGGCCGACGGCCGCTACCACATCAGCGGCGTCATGGGCCCCGACGAGTACCACGACGGCCCCCGCGGCCAGCACGGGGGCGGTCTCAAGGACAACGCGTACACGAACGTCCTGGCCGCGTGGCTGTTCCGCCACTCGGCGCACATCTTCCAGGACATGGTCGAGCACCAGCGCGAGGAGCTCTCGGCGCGCTTCGGCGTGACCGCGGAGGAGGCCGAGCACTGGCACGAGGTCTCGCAGAAGCTCGCGGTGCCGTTCAACTCCGACGGCACGATCTCCCAGTACGACGGCTACGACTCCCTCGATGAGCTGGACTGGGACTTCTACCGCGGCAAGTACCGCAACATCGGCCGCCTGGACCTCCTGCTGGAGAACGAGGGCGACATGACGAACAACTACAAGCTCTCCAAGCAGGCCGACACCATCATGCTGGTCTACCTGCTGGGCCCGGAGGGCGTGATCGAGGAGCTCGGGCGCATGGGCTACGAGGTCGACAACGACGTCATCCAGCGCACCGTGGACTACTACATCCAGCGCTCGTCGAACGGGTCGTCTCTGTCCAAGGTGGTCAACGCCTCCGTGCAGGCCTGGGTCAATCCGGACCGCTCCTGGGCCTCCTTCCAGGACGCGCTGGTCATCGATCTGGACGACACCCAGGGCGGGACGACCGGCGAGGGCATCCACCTGGGTGCCATGGCGGGCTCGGTCGAGGTCGTGACCCGGGCCTACGCCGGCCTGCGCGTGCGCGGCGACTGGATCGAGTTCAGCCCGCACCTGCCGCCGCAGCTGCACGACGTCAGCTTCAGGGTCCTGTACCGCGGGCAGGTCCTCAGCGTCAGGATCGACCACGAGATCCTGGAGGTGGAGGGCTCCTCCAAGGGCGCCGATCCGGTGACCATCCACGTCGACGGCTCCGAGTACACGCTCCAGGCGGGCCAGAGGATCTCCGTGGCGATCGGACAGCGCACCGGCAGCGCCTGAGCCGCACCGTGCGTCCGTCCCTTCGCGACGGGCGCACGGCGAGCACTGCGACGAGAGGGTGCCGACGCTCCAGGAGCGTCGGCACCCTCTCGTCGTCCAGCCGGTCGGCTCAGGCCTCGTGCTGGAGGCTGCGGTGGCGCCGCGAGAGCTCGAGGTACTCGGCGGCGTTGCTCCGCACCGCCTGGCGCTCCTCGTCCGTGAGCTCGCGACGCACCTTGGCAGGCACGCCGGCCACCAGGCTGCCGGTCGGGACCACGGTGCCCTCGAGCACGACGGCGCCGGCGGCCACCAGCGATCCCGTGCCGATCACCGCCCCGTTGAGCACGGTGGCGCTCATGCCGATCAGGACGTCGTCCTCCACGGTGCAGCCGTGCAGCACCGCCGCGTGGCCCACCGAGACCCGGTCCCCGATGGTGCAGGGGTGCTCCGGATCGGAGTGCACGGTGCAGTTGTCCTGCAGGTTCGACCCCTCCCCCAGACACAGGGCGGAGCGGTCCCCGCGCACGACCGTGCCGTAGAAGACCCCGCTGCCGGGCCCGACCGCCACGTCGCCGATCAGGACGGCGGTGGGGGCGATGAAGGCGTCGTCGGCGACGTTGGGGAGACGGCCCTTCCACGGAAGCAGGGTGGGCACGGGCAGGGGCTGCTGCTGCGGATCCATGGCCTCACAGTACGCGCAGGACGGCGCTGCGGGGCCGGGTCTGCTCAGCCCTCGTCGGAGGCCACGAGCGTGCGGGCGTAGTCCAGGTAGGCCTCGTGGTCGAAGCCCGGCAGCAGCGCCGACTGCACGACCCAGCCCTGCAGCACGGAGAGCACCGCCTGGGAGAACATCTCGACCCACTGTCGGGCGCTGGCCTCTGCCAGCCCCAGCTCGGCGACGGCCCAGTCGGCGAAGACGCGGTCGATCGCCGAGCGCAGCGTCTCCTGGTGGGTGCCCATCAGCTCGGCGACCGCGGGATCCACGGCCGCTTCGGCCCAGGTGATCAGCAGCAGCCGGGCCAGCCGCGGCGAGGCAGCCAGCTGCTCGAGCGCGCCCACGAGCCAGGCATCGGGCTGGAAGCCCTCCTGCGGCTGCTCGGTGCGCGGATCCGCCGGGGAGATGGCCTCCAGGACGCCGTTCAGGCCCGTGCGCACGCACTCGGAGACCAGCTCGGCCTTGCCCCCGGGGAAGTGGTGGTAGAGCGCACCGGCGGAGAGCCCGGTGGCCGCGATGATCTGATGCATCGAGGCGCCGCGGTAGCCGTGGGCCAGGAAGCACTCGGAGGCGGCGTCCAGGACGGCCTGACGCCGTGCGGCGCGGAACTGATCGCTGACCCTGGGCATGTCCCGATCCTATCCGGAACGGGCGTTCGGGGCGGGCGGTCTCAGCGCCGTCTGAGCGTGGGCGTCTCCAGGACCCGGCTCGACTGGCGCACCACGAGCTTGCTCGGCAGGACCAGGGGCCGGCTGGAGGTCGGCTGGGCTCCGCGGATCATGGCCACGAGGTTCTTCGTGGCCGTGGCGCCGATCGCGTGCACGGGGGCGGCGATCGTGGACATGCTCGGGGAGACGTACGGCAGCAGCATGATGTTGTCGTATCCGATCACCGCGGCGTCGCGCGGGACCGAGAGCCCGTGCTCCTGCAGGGTGCGCACGAACCCCACCGCCATGAGGTCGTTGTAGCAGATCACTCCCGAAGTGCGGTGCTCCATCCAGCTCAGCGCTGCGGCCCGGCCGCCCGCGATCGTGGGAGCGACCGGCCCCAGCCGGTGGATGCGCGCGTGCAGCGCCGCTCCGGTCTCCCGCACGGCCCGCCATCGCATGCCGTCGGTCCAGGAGGCCTCCGGCCCGGCGACGTAGGAGATGTCCCGGATGTTCTGCGAGACCAGGTGCTCGACGGCCCGACGGGTGCCCATGGCGTTGTCCGTGACCACGGAGACCACCCCGGAGACGGCCCGGTTGAGCATGATCGTGGGCTTCTGCTTGGCCGTCATCCGCACGGCGGAGTCCGACATGCGGGACGAGACCATCAGAACGCCGTCCACGAGCGGCAGGACCCGCCCCAGCGCCTCCTGCTCCTTCTTGACGGTCTCCTGCGAGTTGGCCAGCACGATCGTGTAGTCGGCGTCGGCGGCGGCCTCCTCGGCCCCCCGCAGCAGATCGACGTACACGGGGTTGGAGAGGTCGCTGAGCACGAGGGCGATCATGCGGGTGCCCTCGCGGGCATCGGTGCGCCGAGTGATCGTGCGGGCGCGGTAGCCGAGCTCGTCGGCCGCGGCGCGGATGCGCTCGGCGGTCTCGAAGGACACGCGTCCCGGGCGGGCGAACGCGCGGGAGACGGTCGAGGGAGCGACCCCCGCCCTCCGCGCGACGTCGTAGATGGTGGGCGCCCGGCCCTTGGACGCGGACGGCCCCTGAGCGGCCTCCGACGGCACAGGATCGTCTGCTGGGGCGCTGCTCTGCTCTTCCATCACCCCCTCAGTCTGGCTCACCCGGAGCGCATCACAAAGCACGCCCGATGCGACCGGGCGCTCAGCCTCGCTGCTGGGCCGCCCTGCCTCGCCTGCTCCGTCACATTCGCTCGACGAGGAGTCGGAGGCAGCGCATCGTATAGGACATTATTCATTGACCGCAGAGCAGGACCCTTTTCGGGACAGAGCTCCCCCGGAGTGGGGACGGCCACAGCCTGCTCCTCTGCTCCGGCCCGTGCCAGACTGCAACAGCCTGCGCTGCGACCCCGGCTGTCCCGGGCCCCCTTCGCCAGCGTGCCCGCCCCTCTCATGTGGCAGTGAGAGCGGCGCCCCCGGGAGGAGAGACCCATGACCAACGGCGATGCACGCCGCGCCGCGCGCGAAGCGGAGAAGACGAAGTCCGGCGGCCGCTGGGCGATCGTCGGCGCCGCCGGACTTCTCGTGGTCGGCGGTGCAGGGCTGTGGGCCGTGACCGCCGGCGGGACCGGCGGAACCCCCTCCTCCTGCGAATCCACCGTGCGCATCGCCGTGGCGGCCACGCCCGAGATGGCCCGGGCGCTCGAGCACAAGCCGATCGAAGCCGACTCCTGCGTCCGCCTGGACGTCGTGGAGCAGTCCAGCGCGCAGACCGCCGAGCGCGCGAGCAGCGGCCAGCTCTCCGAGCCCCTCTGGATCCCGGACTCCTCCGGGCGCGTCGATGAGTCGGGCTTCGACGACGCGGTGCAGAGGCACACCCCGTCCCTGGCCTCCTCCCCCGTCGTCGTGGCCTCCGCAGACGGCTCCGAGGACCTGCCCGGCACCTGGACCGAGCTGCTCGAGGAGAACAGCGCCCGCATGGGCGATCCCCTCGACGACGGCGGCGCCCAGGCGGCCATGCAGGCGGTGACCGCCGAGGCGCAGAGCGAGAAGGTCGACCCCGCGGCGGCCCAGGAAGCGCTGACGCTGCGCGCCCAGACCCAGGACGTCTCCTCCCCGCTGCTGGACGCGACCGGGCTGCTCGAAGCCGTCGAACAGGACGGCGGCCAGTCGATCGTGGCCGAGCACGACCTGCTCGATGACGACGCCGCCTCCGATCTGCGCGCCGGCGTGCCGGACAGCGGCACGGCCTTCCTGGACTACCCCCTGATGGTCACCAGCGGCTCGCTGTCGAGCTCGAACTCCGTGCAGACCGCCGCCGACGAGATCACCGCCTGGTTCGAGACCGGCGAGGGGCGCGAGGCCCTGGCCGATGCCGGCCTGCGCCCCGCCGACGGTGCACCGCTCGAGGACGACCGCTCGATCGAGATCCCCGAACGGCTGGAGATCGAGGATCGCGCCGCCTACGACCAGGTGGCCGAGACCTACGACCGTCAGTCGGCCCCCCTCAATGCGCTGGTGGTCGTGGATGCCTCCGGCTCCATGGGCGAGGAGGAGGACAGCGGCCAGACCCGCTGGGACTCCACCATGGGCACCCTGTCCATGGGCGCACAGCTGTTCCCGGCCCGCGACAGCCTGGGACTGTGGCTGTTCTCCAGGGACATGGGCCCCGAAGGAGAGCCCTACATCGAGCTGCAGCCGGTGCGCGGCATCGAGGAGGAGGTCCACGGGGAGGACGGGCGCACCCAGCGCGAGGCCCTCCAGGCGGAGATGGCCCAGGCCGAGTACAAGGAGGGCGGCGAGACCGAGCTCTACGAGACCACGCTCGCGGCCTTCCGTGAGCAGCAGCGCAACTGGCAGCCCGGTCAGCTCAACGCGGTGATCCTGGTCTCCGACGGCGGCCAGCAGGTCTACGGCCAAGACGACCCCATGCGCATGGAGGAGCTCATCAGCACGCTCGAGCGGGAGCAGGACCCGGCCAAGCCCGTGCGCATCGTGACTCTGGGCATCTCCGATGACGCCGATCAGGTCGCCCTGGGCGCGATCGCGGGCGTCACCGGCGGCACCTACCACCAGGCCACGGATGAGCAGCAGCTGCAGCAGGCGTTCCTGGAGGGGCTCTCCACGGTCGATCGCTGATCCGCAGCGCCCATGAGCTGAGGCCCCCGCACCATCGGTGCGGGGGCCTCAGCTCATGGCGGCGGGGAGCCTCAGTGGAAGAAGTGGCGCGCCCCGGTCGTGTACATGGTCACTCCGGCGGCCTCCGCGGCCGCGATGACCTCCTCGTCGCGGATCGACCCGCCGGGCTGGACCACGGCCCGCACACCGGCCTGCAGCAGCACCTCCAGGCCGTCGGCGAACGGGAAGAACGCGTCCGAGGCGGCGACGGAGCCCTCGGCGCGGCGCTTGCCGTCCGAGTCCAGGGTGTTCGCCCGCTCGACCGCCAGGCGGCACGAGTCCACGCGGTTGACCTGGCCCATGCCGATGCCGACCGTGGCGCCGTCATCGGCGAGCAGGATCGCGTTCGACTTCACCGGGCGCAGCGCCTTCCAGGCGAAGGCCAGATCGGCCAAGGTCTGCTCATCGGCGGCCTGACCGGCCACGAGCGTCCAGTTCGCGGGATCGTCGCCCTCGGCCTGGCTGCGATCGGCCACCTGCATCAGCGCGCCGCCGGAGATCTGACGGAACTCGAGCGGATCGCGGTCGAAGCCCTCCGGCAGGCGCAGCAGGCGGATGTTCTTCTTCTGCGTGAGGATCTCCAGGGCGTCCGGCTCGAAGTCCGGAGCCACCACGACCTCGGTGAAGATGTCCTTGACGGTGCGGGCCATGGCCTCGCTCACCGGCCGGTTCACAGCGATCACTCCGCCGTAGGCCGAGAGCGGATCGCAGGCGTGGGCCTTGCGGTGGGCGTCAGCCACCGGGTCCTCGGCGCCCGGTGTGGCCACGGCCAGACCGCACGGATTGTTGTGCTTGACGACCGCCACGGCGGGCTCGTCGAAGTCGCCCACGGTGCGCAGAGCGGCGTCGGCGTCGACGTAGTTGTTGTAGGACATGGCCTTGCCGTGCAGCTGCTCGGCCTGGGCGATGCCCGCAGACGCCGCCTGATCCAGGTAGAGGGCCGCGGCCTGGTGGGGGTTCTCGCCGTAGCGCAGGGTCTCGGCGCGCTCGAAGCCCAGACCGGCGTACGGCGGCATGACCAGGTCCGCCTGCGGGTCGTCCGCAAGCAGCGTCTTCTGGGTCCACTCGGCCACGGCGGTGTCGTAGGCGGCCGTGTGCGAGAAGGCGGCGGCGGCCAGGCGGCGGCGCGCGGCCAGGTCGAACCCGCCGTCCGAGGCGGCCGCCACGACGTCGTCGTAGCGGGCCGGGTCCACGACCACGGCCACGGACGGGTGGTTCTTGGCTGCCGCGCGGACCATGGACGGCCCGCCGATGTCGATCTGCTCGACGACCTCGTCTCGCCCGGCGCCGGAGCGTACGGTCTCGGCGAACGGGTACAGGTTCACGACCACCAGGTCGAAGGACTCGATCTCGAGCTGCTGCAGCTGCCGGACGTGGTCGTCCTTGCGGCGATCGGCCAGGATGCCGGCGTGCACGCGCGGGTGCAGGGTCTTCACCCGGCCCTCGAGGCACTCGGGGAACCCGGTCAGGTCGGCGACCTCGGTCACGGGAACGCCGGCCTCGGCGATGCGCTTGGCCGTGGAGCCGGTCGAGACGAGGGAGACTCCGGCGGAGTGCAGGCCCTGGGCGAGCTCCTCCAGACCGGTCTTGTCGTAGACGGAGATCAGCGCGCGCTTCAGGGGCAGGCGGTCCAGCTGGTTCTGGCTCACAGACGGTCACTTCCTGATGGTGGATCGGGGCTCGGCGCCGCTTCCGGCGCGCGCACCAGTCTAGGACCCGTGGAGGGAAGGCGCCTGTGCCCTGCTCAGCCGCGGGAGAGCTGGGCGACCGTGTCCACGAGCAGCTCCCGCTCGGCGGCCTTGATCCGCTCGTGCAGCGAGTCCTCGTCGTCCTCCGGGGCCACGGCGACGGCGGTCTGGGCCAGGATCTGCCCCGCATCGACCTCCGGGACCACGCGGTGGACCGTGGCGCCGGTGATCTTCACCCCGTGGGCGAGGGCGTCGCGCACGCCGTGGGCGCCGGGGAAGGACGGCAGCAGGGCCGGATGGGTGTTGATCAGGCGATCGGCGAACGCTGCCACGAACTGCGCGTCGAGGATCCGCATGAACCCGGCCAGGATCACCAGGTCGGGCTCGCGCTCGGCCACCGCGGACTGGAGCGCGCGGTTCCAGCTGGGGCGGTCGGAGTACGACGACGGCGCCACGAGGAAGTCCTCGACGCCTGCGGCACGGGCGCGCTCGAGCCCGGCGCAGTCCTTGTCGGCTCCCACAGCGACGATCTCGGCAGGGATCCGGCCGTCGGCGACGGCATCGAGCAGAGCCTGTGCGGTGGTCCCGGAGCCGGAGAGGAGGATGACGAGGCGCATGTCTGGAATCCTATCGGCGCCCGAGCAGCCGCCGCGTCAGCCGTCGGGTGTCTGCCCGTGCCCGGCCCTGCGGGCCACCGGTGCGATCGGCGCAGGCCCGGCCCGTAGACTCGTGGCCATGAGCTCCGCACCTCCCCCTCCGAGCCCCACGACCCCGCGACCGGGACCGGGCGGCGACGGCGGGCCAGGCGGCGAGGAGCAGGAGCCGCGCGTGCTCAGCGGGCCCGCGGGCACCGCGCTGATCGCGCTGCTGGCGGTGGGCGCGGCCATGCTGCTGAGCTCCGGGCCGCTGTGGATGACGCTGGCCGGACTCGTGGCCGCCGTGGCCGGGATGATCCTGGCCGTCGTGGCGCTGGCGCGGATCCGTCGCGCACCGCGCAAGGCCACCATCATCATGACCTCAGTCATCGCGCTGGTCATCGGGCTGTGGAGCCTGATCGGCGGCGGCGCGCGGCTGCTGTTCTGGGACCAGGTCTCCGCCTACGACACCTGCATGTCGAGCTCGGTGACGATCGCCGGGACGTCGTCCTGCCAGCAGGAGCTCGAGGACGGGCTGCGCGAAGCGATCCTGCCGGGCTCCGCCCAGGATGCTCCGGCGGACGGGCCGACCTCCTGAAGAGGGCCGGGGCTCAGCGGTCGCGGACGGCCTTGCGCCTGCGCCGACGGCGCTCGTCCGCGGACTCCCTGCGCTGCCTCTTGGCCTGCACGGCCTCGGCGCGCTGGCGGCGACCCTGCTTGATCTCCGCGCGTCGGCGCGCCTCCCGCTGGCGGTCCGCCTCGGCGCGCGAGGCCGCCTCCTGCCGAGCCCGCTCGTCCTCGTCCTGGACGCTCCACAGCTCGTCGTCCTCGGAAGCACCCGCCTCCGGCTCGGCGGCTGCCGCGCCCGTGCGCACCGCACGGCGATGGTCCGTCCAGGGGCTGAGGATCAGGGCGATCAGGGCCCCGAGCGCCACCTCGAGCCCGACGGCCAGCGCCAGGCGCGCAGGATCGGGACCCACCTCCGTGAGGGCGCCCAGTCCCAGGGATCCGGAGGAGACCGCCCCCAGCAGCAGCATCAGCGCACCCGCGACCGCCCCGATCAGCACCGAGCTCAGCACGATGACCAGGGGCGCGGACAGCCACCGGCTCGGCAGGCGCACCGCGATCCACTCGCCCAGGTGGTCCTCGCCCTCGCGGGCGAACCAGTGACCGGCGGCGAACCCGCCGAGCACGAGCAGCACAGGGGCGGCCAGCAGCGCCGGCGCCGGGTCGTGACCGGGCAGGATCGCCAGCACCGGCAGCATGGGCAGTGCCTCGGCCTGGGTTCCGGCCGGCGTGATCGCGGTGCCGTCGCCGATCGCGAAGCCGGCACCCGAGGCCCAGGCGGAGGCCCACAGCACGAGGTTGGGCAGCAGGGCGAAGTGCAGCACCGCCACGGCGATGTCGCCGGGGATGTCCGTGCCGAGCGCGCGGTGGGCCTCGAGCATGGACTCGGCCCCGGTGGCCAGGGCCAGCAGCATGCACACCGCACCGGCCAGCACGGCGCACAGGGCGCCGATGCCTCCGGCGCGCAGCAGCGCCCAGAGATAGGATCCGGCCCACCGGTAGTCCTGGCGCATCCGCTGTGCTCGCGCGACCGTGCGCTGCCCCACCAGGGCGGCCGCAGAGCCCTCCTCGACCATGGCTCCGATCGCGATGAAGAGGCAGACTAGCCAGCCGCCGATCAGCAGGGCCCACAGCGGCGAGGCGGCCGAGGCCGGGGTGCGTGCCACGACCGCGACCGCAGCGGCCAGCACGGCGTGGGTGAGCCCCGCGGTGAGCACCGCGGCCCCGAGCCGGGCCCCCGAGGGCGCACCCCGTGCCATGCGCACGCCGACCGCGAAGGACAGCCAGGCGGTGAGCGCGCTGAGGCCCAGGGGCACCAGGCTCACCACGCCTCCCTCGGCCCCCAGCCCCTCCGCCGGGGCGATCAGGACGTCGACAGGGACCCCGAGGGAAAGCAGCCACAGCTGCGCACCGAGCCCGCCCGCGACCGCGGCGGGCAGATGCTCGAAGCCGCCCAGAACGGTCGAGAGCACGAGCGCGATCATGGTGAGCGCGAGCACGGGCACAGAGATGCCCAGCCCGGGCAGCACGCCGCGGTGCCAGGGCACCGAGACGGCCGGGATCTCCTCCGGGGCCCCGCCAGGGGCGACGGAGGACTCCGGATCGGATGGGGAAGCCGGGGAAGCGGATCGATCGGTCATCGCCGCACATGGTCTCACGCTCGCCTGCCAGTCCCCGGGGAGACGGACCGCACAGATGGCGGGTATGAGTTCACATCGGCTTCACCGCCAGGCCACTGCTCGGCGACGCCGCGTGCCCCGTGCAGCGCCACACTGGACAGCGTGAGAATCGCTGTCATCGCCGAACAGTTCCTGCCCCATATGAACGGAGTCACCCACTCCGTCATCCGCGTGATCGAGCATCTTCGGTCCCAGGGCCATCATGCGATGGTCATCTGCCCCGCCGCCGATCCGCTGCAGATGACGCACACGGTCGAGGCTCTCGATGGCGACGCCGCCGGACATCCGTCCCTGGACGGGCTCGTCGTCCACCGCCTGCCGGCCGTGCCGCTGACCGGCTACCCCGACGTCCGCCTGGCCGCGGGGCCGACCGCGACCGTGCGCCGGATCCTCAAGCGCTTCGCCCCGGACGTGGTCCACCTGGCCTCCCCGTTCGTGCTCGGCTGGCGCGGCGTCCAGGCCGCTCACCAGCTCGGCGTGCCCTGCGCGGCCGTCTACCAGACCGAGATCCCCGGCTACGCCGCCCGCTACGGCGCCCCGTTCCTCGAGGACGTGCTGTGGGGCCACGTGCGGACGCTGCACAACCTCGCGACCGTGACGCTCGCGCCGTCCACGTTCGCGATCCGCCAGCTGCACGAGCACGGGGTGCAGCGCGTGCACATGTGGCGCAGGGGCGTGGACGCCGTGCGCTTCGATCCCGCCAAGAGAGACGAGGCCTGGCGCCAGGAGATCGGCGGCGACCGGAAGCTGATCGGCTACGTCGGTCGGCTCGCAGCGGAGAAGCAGGTCGAGGACCTGGCCCGCCTGGACGCCCTGCCGGACTCCCGGCTGGTGATCGTCGGCTCGGGCCCGGAGAAGGAGGCTCTGCGCCGGAGGCTGCCGAACGCGCACTTCGCCGGCTTCCAGGGCGGCGAGGACCTGGCCCGGACCATGGCCTCGTTCGACGTCTTCGTGCACCCCGGAGAGTTCGAGACCTTCTGCCAGACGATCCAGGAGGCCATGGCCTCGGGCGTCCCGGTGGTGGCCACGGGCCGCGGCGGCCCCCTGGACCTGGTGGATCAGTCCCGCAACGGCTGGCTGTACCGCCCGGGCGACCTGGGCCAGCTGGAGCACCACGTCCGCGACCTCGTGGGCGATGACGCCAAGCGGGCGGCCTTCGCCCGCGCCGCACGTGCGACCGTCGAGTCCCGCACCTGGGCGGCCATCGGAGACCAGCTGCTCGCCCACTACGAGCGCGCCCGCATCACCTTCCAGCGCCACCGCTCGGCGCGCCGGATCGTGCGCGCCGGCTGATCAGGGGACCGACGATGGCGGATCTGGTTCTTCAGCCCATCAGCTTGGCGACCAGCACCTCGGCGAACTCGCGGGTGATGTCGCCGTAGTTCAGCGAGAAGTCGTCGTCCACGCGGGTGGGGATCAGCCCCGAGCACAGCACGGCGGCACGGGCGTAGAGCCCGGGCAGCTCCGCGCCGATCGGCACCGACAGCAGCTGCAGGGACTCGTCCCACGCCGCCAGCGGGGCTCCGGCCTGGCGAGCGGCCAGATGCTTGCCCAGCCCGGAGTTCACGAGTCGGCTGTGGCCCGACTCGACGTCTGCCTCGGTGCGGAACCGGTAGCGCGTGCGGTGGTGGTGGTTGATGCGGAAGAGCCCGACCTGCTCGCGGTCGGTCGTGGCGTGCCAGGTGGCATCGGCCGGGTCGAAGCGCTCGGCCACGCCGTTGTACTGCATCTCCGCGCGCGGCAGTCCCTGCTCGACCTCCGACAGCGGAGGGAGGGTGTCGAGCATGACCGGACCGGCCTCATAGACGACGTCGCACAGGCCCTCGGGCAGATGCTCCGCCACCGATTCGAGCTCGGCATCCATGATCAGCGACATGGAGTGGTCCTCGGGCGACAGCGTCACCACCGAGCCGCCCGCCTTCTCGGCCGCGGCCACGACCTGGGCCTCCTTCTGCGGCGTCCACCCGCCCGTGAGAAGCACCGAGCCGTCCACGAGCTGGGCCAGCGCCGGCGAGCAGACCTGCCAGCGGCGCACCGTCCAGTTGGCGTCGCGGATCGTCTCCAGGAATCCGAGCGCGTGGAGGTTGCCCACGAACCACTCCTCGAAGCGCTCGGTGTCCTCGAGCTGTCGGGCCACGATGGACAGCGACGAGCGCTTGCCGCCGCCCAGGAACGTGAGCGCGTCCCGGAAGGGGCCCCACGACGACGGGTGCTCCCCGACCTCCGGGCCGATGAACTGCAGGGCGTCCGCCGAGCCGACCTCCGAGACCGCCGAGGCCTTGGTCAGCCGTCCCGGGTAGCGCTTCTCCATGCCGCAGTCGCGGCAGCGCCCGAAGATCCAGGTCGCCTTGGACTTGGGGTCCATGGGCGGGATCACGATGCGGTGCCGCCCCGTCCGCAGGCAGGAGGGGCCGTCGTGCTCCGGAAGCACGTTCTCCCGGGGCACCAGCAGCTGGCCCTCCTCGGAGTGCCAGCCCGGCACGAGCGGCAGTTCGAGATCGGTCTCGACCGGATGGGCCTCCAGGTTGTCGAAAGCGCCCTGGACGTACTCCTCCGGCAGCTCCTCGGCGGTCGCCGCCGTGACGGGCCACAGCGCATCCGTGGGCTCGTGGAGCATCTCGCCCTCATATCCCAGCGAGCGCTGCGTGATGTAGAAGCTGGTGTCGCGGACCTGGTAGGCGATCCGCTGCTTCACGGTGCGTCCGGCCTTGAGGACCAGGATGTAGTCGTTGGGCCGCAGCCGGCCGTCCGGGCCGACCATGGGAGTGGACTCCACGGAGATCTGGAACGGAGGGGTGCGGTTCTCGGCCAGCTTGTGCCGCTCCAGGCGGAAGGTCTCCGCGTGGCGCCACTCCACCTCCAGGGTCAGGGGATCATCCGAGTCGGAGACCACCGTGATCTGCGGCGGGCGCTGCGTGGACCAGCGGATGACGTCGCCGGGGATGCGCAGCCCGCCGGAGAGACGGATCGACGGGACCAGCCGCGGCACCATCCCGGAGAAGTTGTCATCGGCGGTCAGCTCGGGGTTGCCGGCGCGCAGGACCTGGACGCCGTCGAACAGGGCCCAGCCCTCCGGCAGGCCAGCGGTGCCCGCGGGACGGAAGGTGAAGTCCGGGGAGGCGGAGTCCTCGAGGATCGCGCGCATGCCGGCGATCAGGTCCTCGTCGTCGCGGACCAGGACGCGGCACGGCCAGGCGGCCGGGATGTGGTCCACGGAGATGTAGGTGTCCGAGAAGCCGTCCTTGGCGAACACGACGACCGGGCGCGGCGAGCGCCGGAAGCTGTGGGCGCCGGCGGACAGGCGCAGCTCGCCGAGCAGCAGCGACTGCGGGTCGATGCGCGCGGAGTATGCGGAGATCCCCAGGTAGGCATCGCCGATGTAGGACAGGAAGACGGAGCGCGGCCCTGCGGTGGTTTCCAGCTCGACATCGCGATCGGCCATGTAGCGCTTGGGCACCACGAAGCCGAACTCGAACTGCGGATTGCCGACGTAGTCGACCGAGTCGACCAGGGTCAGCGATGCCGAATGCTCACCGGGCCGGGAGGTCGCCGAGCGGCGCACCGGCACCGGGCCTCCGGCGGACTCGCGCGAGCGCTCCCAGCGGATGAGCTCGGAGCGGGCGATCTCCAGACCCGGGTCGCGGGTGGAGGAGGTGGACCACAGCTTCTTCATCTCCGGCGAGACCTCGGTGTCGGCCACGTCGAGCCAGAAGTCCAGGTAGATGCCGAGCTCCCCCGCCGAGAGCCCCTGGGCCGTGGTCAGCCCCATGTCCTCGAACATCTGGTGCAGCTGGCGCCGCTCGGACTCCCCGAGCAGCGACTGGGACAGCGCCAGGCCCACGGGCCGCTGGTTCAGAGCATCGCCCACGGGCAGCCCGACCTCGCCGTCGCGCAGCTCGAGCCAGTAGCGCACGGCGTCCCAGTAGCCCTCGGCGTCCTTCTTGAACGAGGCCTCCAGGGCCTTGGCGTTGTCCTGGCCGGCTCCGAGCAGGATCGACAGGGGCAGGTAGAAGGCCGTGGCCGCCTTGGCGCCGGTGCGCGAGGCGAGACGGGAGGTGTGGCGCCCGGCCACGGCGAACAGGCACAGCAGCGCGACGACGGGCGGCGGGGCCAGCTCCTCCAGGGAGTCCAGGGCGCGGCGCGAGTCGCGGTACCACAGCGTGTTCATCCGCGTGAACGCCTCGAGGACCGGGGTGCGCGATCCGTCGAGGACCAGCAGCGGCGTCACCGAGTCGGCGATCGCGCGCAGGACCGAGGGCCCGTCCATCTCGTGCTCGGCGCCGATCCTGGCGAGCACGGCGTCGTCGAGGTCCAGCGGGACCAGCTCGCCCGCCTTGTCGGTTCCGAACAGCGCCGCGCACACGGCGTCGTTCCAGCGCAGGTACTCGATCTCCGCGGCGCTGCGGGCGATCCGATGGTCTCCGAGGCTGAGTCCTCGCGTATGAGCCAACTTCTCCTCCGTCCGCGGCTCCCCGAGCCGCCGTCCTGATGCCGGATGCCGGTCGGCCGCGATCCGCAGCCGCCCCTCTGGTGTCATGTCCTGTGCCCGAACGGGTGCGTTCGGACAGCACCTCCCATTGTAGGTGCCGGGCGCCGCGTAGAATCGGTCGGATGACCGCCTCACCCGATTCCGGAGCCTCTGGATGGAAGCGCGCGCTTGAGCGGATGCTCGACGACGAGGAGGACAGCGCGCTCGAGGCCTCCTTCGACGACGGCCCATCGGCCCAGGTCGGACTGGAGTTCGACCTGCAGCTGCCGCTGCTGCGCAGGGTCCGTCAGGCGGCGCCCGCCGCCGGGGCTCCCTACACCCTGGGAATGCGCCCGGTTCGACGCGGGGCGCGCGGGACCTGGATCCGCGGCGGGCTGGACTGGGAGCGCGTGGTGGACGCCGGTCGCACGGGGGTCGTCAGCCCCGAGCAGGCGGACTGGTTCGACGAGCTGCGCGTGCTCGCGAACGTGCGATCGCGCCAGGTCGCCCATGACCGGCACTGGATCAGGGTGGAGCACTACGAGTCGCCCATGCTGTGGCCGCTGCTCGAGCGCGCCGAGCAGCTGGACGTCTCCCTGGTCAGCGCGGGCGGAGGCCGGCCCGTCGTGCTGGATCCGGTCGGGCGCTTCCAGGTCGATCTGAGCCGCGACGAGGACCACGGCCTGGTCCTGCACCCGGAGGTCGTGGTCGAAGAGGAGGGCCTGCGCCGGGTAATCCCGCTGACCTCGGCCGGGGTCGTGGGCGATCCGGGGCACGGCCTGTTCTTCCCCGTGGCCGAGGACGACGCCCCTCCGGCCTTCTCCGGCTCCGCGCCGGAGCACCTGGACCCGGAGTCCGATCTCAACGCCATGTCGCTGCGCCTGGTGCCCCTGAGCACGCGCCTGACCCGGGATCAGCGCCGCTTCCTGGAGACCGCGCAGGAGATGACGGTCCCGGACGACGAGGTCCAGGAGTTCGTCGAGCGGTGGTTCCCCCGCCTGCAGCAGCGTATCGCCATGACCAGCGACGACGGCTCCATCGAGCTGCCGGATGTCGCCGCCCCGGAGATGGTCCTCACGGTGACCCACGATGACCTCACGGTGCGCCTGGAGTGGGAGTGGGAGTACCAGCTGGGAGCTGAGCGCCTGCGGCTGCCCTTCCGCCCCGCGGATCCCCTGGGCACCGAGCCGGTGCGCCGCGACTCCACCTGGGAGTCGTCCATGACCACCGCCGTCCACCGGCGCATCCCCGACCTCGAGTTCCGCCGCAGCGCCTACGTGGGCTACGACGCCGTGGTGCTGCTGCGCGACTGGCTGCCCGAGCTCGAGCGTATCCATGACCTGCGCATCGAGACCCGCGGCACGGAGCCGGCCTACCGCCCGTCGCAGGATCCGCCGGAGATCACGGTGAGCACTGCCTCGAGCCAGCGCCGCGACTGGTTCGACCTGGGCGTGTCGATCCGCGTGGGCGACTTCCACGTGGCCTTCGCCGACATCTTCAAGGCGCTGGCCCAGGGCCAGGACGTGATGATGCTGCCCGACGGCACCTGGTTCGGCCTCGACGCCCCGCGCTTCGAGAAGCTGAGGGACCTGCTCAAGGAGGCCCGGTCCCTGCAGGACTCGCCCTCGGACGCGCCCATGATCTCGCGGCACCAGCTGGGCCTGTGGGAGGAGTTCGAGGAGCTGGCCGATCGCTCCGAGCCGGTCAGCCGGTGGCGCGAGGCTGTGACCCGCCTGAGCGCGGGGCTCGAGGAGGAGGATCCGCCGGAGGTGCCGCAGGCTCTGCACGCGCAGCTGCGCCCGTATCAGGTCGACGGCTTCCGCTGGCTGGCAGCGCTGCACGATCTCGGCCTGGGCGGCGTGCTCGCCGATGACATGGGCCTGGGAAAGACGGTGCAGACCATCGCCATGTTCCAGCGCGCCCACGATCGAGCTGCTGCGGGCATCGACGGAGCCCCCGCCGGCGGGCCCTTCCTGGTGGTGGCGCCCACCTCCGTGGTGCCGAACTGGGTCTCGGAGATCCGTCGATTCGCCCCCGAGCTGTCCGTGCGCTCCATGCCCGGCACCGCCTCGGCGACCGGAGAGGACCCGCGGCGGCTGGCCGCCGAGCACGACGTCGTGGTGATCTCCTACGCGCTGCTGCGCCTGGACGAGCAGCTGTGGAGCGCGATCGACTTCTCTGCCGTGGTGCTGGATGAGGCCCAGTTCGTGAAGAATCCGCGCACCCGCGCCCACCGCGCCGCGCGGGCCCTGCGCACCGACACGACGATCGCCGTGACCGGCACCCCGCTGGAGAACGGGCTGACCGACCTGTGGGCGCTGCTCGCACTGACCGCCCCGGGGCTGTTCCCGTCCCGACGGCGCTTCGCGGAGGCCTATCAGCGCCCGATCGAGACCTCGGGCGATCGCACCGCGCTGTCGCGGATGCGCCGGCGCCTGGCCCCGTTCATGCTGCGCCGCACCAAGGAGTCCGTGGATCTTCAGCTGCCGCCCAAGATCGAGCAGACCCTCGAGATCGAGCTGTCCGAGGAGCACCGCCGGCTCTACGACCTGCACCTGCAGCGCGAGCGATCCAAAGTCCTGGGGCTGCTGCAGGATCTCAACGGCAACCGGTTCACGATCTTCCAGTCGCTGACCAAGCTGCGCCTCATGGCCCTGGACCCGTCGCTGGTGGATCCCGAGATGGAGGTCCCCTCCTCCAAGCTCGAGGTGCTCTTCGAGCACCTGCCGGAGATCGTCGCAGAGGGGCACCGTCCGCTCGTGTTCTCGCAGTTCACCGGATTCCTCAAGCTCGCTGCCGCGCGCCTGGACCGGCTCGGCATCCCCTATTCCTACCTGGACGGCTCGACCCGCGACCGCGCCACGGCGATCGAGGACTTCCGCTCGGGACGCACCCGCGTGTTCCTGGTCTCCCTCAAGGCCGGAGGCACGGGCCTGAATCTGGTCGAGGCCGACTACTGCTTCCTGCTGGACCCCTGGTGGAACCCCATGGCGGAGAACCAGGCGATCGACCGAGCCCACAGGATCGGGCAGACCCGGAAGGTGCTCGTCTACCGACTGATCGCCCAGGGCACGATCGAGCAGAAGGTCATGGAGCTCAAGAGCCGCAAGGCCGCGCTGTTCGACTCCGTGATGGACGACGACGGGACCTTCGCCTCCCAGCTCAGCGCCGACGACGTCCTCGAGCTGCTGCGGGACTGAGGCCGTTCCCACCCACCGGCCCCGCGCCCGCGCCCGCGGCGTCATAATGCCGTCCGGGGCCTGTGGTCCCGTGAGACTGCGCCCGGATTCGTCTAGCGTGGAGGCCGCGCGAGATCGTCAGGCCGCCCGCGGGCCGACCGGATGCGACAAGCGTCCGGACAGGCGTCTCCGCCCGCCCATGAGCCGCTCGTCGGTTGCGCTCGGAGCAATCCGCCGCCCCGTGGAACGCGCGCTCAGCTGCCGACGCCACCCGCGCACCGCCGCGCAACCGCCTTCTGCCTGCCGAGGAAGTGATCGCCGTGTCCCACATCTCAGCGGACCGGCCCGAGTCCGAGGGCGTCCCGGCCCTGGTCGCCGACTCGCTCGTCGCCTCCGGGCTCGCACCCGCCGACATCCGCCGCCGTCTGCACACCCTGTTCCCGGACAGGGCACCGAGCTCCTGGGCCGCGTGGCTGCGCCGGGATGTGCTCGGCGAGCCGGTCGCCCGCGACCGGGCCCACTACGACGACCGCCAGCTGCGCCTGGGCGTCGAGGTCGTGGCCGCCGTGGCCGAGGGCCTGGAGCCCGATCCCCAGGCGACAGCCCTGCTGAGCCCCGAGGACGTCGACATCCTCGAGGACCTGACCGGCGGGTACGACCCCTCCGGGGCCATCCTGGCCAACAGCCTCATGCTGGTCGGCGCGCTGCGCCAGCAGGTGCACTCGGGCCAGCGCCCGGTCCTGCGCCAGTCGCGGTACCAGGAGCTGCTCATGGAGACCCGGCTCGTCGCCGATGTCCCGCAGTCCCATCAGCTGCGCTGGCCGCCGGCCGCCTCGGTCGTCGCCCGCCGTCTGGGCGGCGGCGACTGGGCGCGCGCGCTGGACGGGATGGGCCTGGACGGAGGCCAGCCCGGCGAGCCGAGGCAGAGGGACATGCCGGTGGCCCGGGAGATCCTGGAGCTCGACGACCCCGGGATCGGACTGATCGCAGCGCCGGCATCCACGGGCGAGTGGCCCCATGAGGTCTGGGACGAGCTGCGGGACCGCCTGCTGGACGAGCTCGAGGAGCTCGCCTGGAAGGACATCCTGGTCCTGCGCTACTCCGCGCCCCCAGAGGAGGACGCTCCCCCGTCCCCGTCCGCCTGGGCCCGCACCGGGCCCGACGGGACCGTCATCAGTCTCTCCGGGGTCAACAGCCCGAGCGCCCTGTGGCCGAGGGCCGAGGACTACTTCGTCGAGCCCCGCTGGCGCCAGCCCGCCCATGGCGGGGTCGCCTGGAGCTGCGGCCCCATGCCGGCTGAGGAGGCCTCCGAGCTGATGGTCGAGGGCATGCGCATCGGGCGGCTGTGCGGCAATCCCTACCGCTTCCGCTGGGGCGTGGGAGATGCGCAGACCGGCTCAGCGGAGGAGGACCCCCAGGCCTCGGACTCAGTGGCCCCGGTGATCTCGTTCCATCGCCCCACATCCTGAAGTCCTCCCAGGCCGTCGCGCCGTGAGCGATTCCACACCCTGAGGCGGACCGGCGATCCGCGGGGCAGGTAGACTCGCCCGATCGAAGGGGAGTAGTTCCAGGGCGGCCTCGGCCCCCGGAGGCTCGTCGACATACCGGATTCACGGAGGAGTCCCGGCGAGCCGTCCGCATGCGGATGAGCGAGACCTTCAGCCCATCGGCCAGGCTGGTCCCAGACCGCCCGAGCCTCGACAGGACAGGACTCCTCCATGAACGCCTCTCCCGCGCCCTCTTCCGACTCCCCCGCCTCGCTGAACCCGGGCGATCCCGGGGCAGCCACCCGCTCCCAGGTCCGCCGCTGGCGGCGCTACCTGGCCGAGGAGCAGGCCGAGGCGGAGATCTACCGCAGGCTGGGCGAGCGCTCCGAGGGACGCCACCGCCGGATACTGCTCGAGGTGGCCGAGGCCGAGGGCAGGCACAGCCGGCACTGGCAGAGCCAGCTCGCCCCGTACGGGCTGGGCCCCACGCGCCCGTCGCTCGGCTCCCGCACCCTGATGCTGCTGGCCGAGCACTTCGGCACCGTTTTCGTGCTCGCGCTGCTGCAGCGCGCCGAGTCGCGCTCGCCGTACGCCGACGATGCCGATGTCCCCGCCTCCATGGCCGCCGACGAGGCCCTGCACGAGGAGATCGTGCGCGCCCTGGCCAACGACGGCCGGCAGCGGCTGTCCGGCAACTTCCGCGCCGCGGTCTTCGGCGCCAACGACGGCCTCGTGTCCAACCTGGCGCTCGTGATGGGCGTCGGCGCCACGGGCATGGCGGGATCCCAGGTGCTCTTCACGGGCATCGCGGGCCTGCTGGCCGGTGCCCTGTCCATGGGCGCAGGCGAATTCGTCTCCGTGCGCTCGCAGCGCGAGATGCTCGATGCCTCGCTGCCCACCCAGGTCACCCTCGACGTGGCGCCCCAGCTCGATCTGCAGGCCAATGAGCTCGAGCTGGTCTACCGAGCCCGCGGGATGTCGGCCGAGGCCGCCGCGCATCGCGCGGCCGAGCGCCTGGGCTATCTCGACTGCGACTGCGACCCGTCGCTGTCCTACCAGGACGAGGACGACCAGGCGGACAGCGGCGAGGACAACGTGGCCCTGGGGACCGATCTGGGCGCCTCCGCCTCGAGCTTCTGCTTCTTCGCCTCCGGGGCGATCATCCCGATCATCCCGTTCATCCTGGGGATGGCCGGCATGCCCGCACTGGTGCTGGCCATGGTCCTGGTGGGCATCGCCCTGCTGGTCACCGGCGGCGCCGTGGGCCTGCTGTCCGGGGCGTCCCCGCTGAAGAGGGGCCTGCGCCAGCTCTCGATCGGCTACGGAGCGGCGATCGCGACCTACCTGCTGGGCCTGCTGTTCAACACGACGGTCGGCTGAGCGGCCCGGGTGCACGTCCGCCCATGTCCGGAGCCTGTTCCGGGGCTGTGAACTGCATCACTCAAGGCACGTATTTCCTGCAGGGACGCACCGCTGTCCCCAAGGCTGGGATATGATCCGGCTCGTGGCCTTTGCGCCACACAGCAATGAAGGACCACTGTCGCAGACGTCGGCACGGCCGCACTGGGGGGTGCTTCGTCGCCGGCAGCAGCAGTGGCAGCAGTCGCTCAGCCCACGACTCCCTTCATTGAGACATGACTGTCTGCCGATGGCCTCGAGCATTCTCCTTCTGGAGGCGCATCTCTCCCCGCGCCGGGTGCCTTGCATCCGTCACCTCGCGGCCATCGGCCTGTCATGCCACGCACTGCACCCGGGCCCTGACGGGTCCGGGCGCTGCTCATCCGGGTCGGCTCAGGACTGCGGCTCGAACTGCTTCTCCCACACGATCTCCCCGTTGCCGTCGCGCAGCGAGACCGTCATGAGGTCCTGCTCGTCCAGGTCCACGTGGCCGAAGAACTGGAACGCCGCGTCCCGGGGCGAGCCCATGGCGGGGCCTGCCTTGGAGAAGACCTCCTCCGGGCCGAAGGTCCGGTCCAGCTTGTTCGGCCCGAAGGAGCCCGCGTTGATGGGGCCGGCCACGAACTCCCAGAACTCGTGGAAGTCCTGGAAGGCCGCGTTCTCCGGCGTGTAGTGGTGTGCGGCGCAGTAGTGGACGTCGCCGGTGATGACGAAGACATTCTTCACGCCGTTGTCCTTGATCGACTTCAGCACCCGGGCCAGCTGCAGCTCACGCCCCAGCGGGTTGCCCGGATCGGTGTTGGAGATCGACTCCTGGGCCTTGCCATCCGGGACCACCAGCCCCAGCGGGAGATCGGCCGAGAGGCACTTCCAGGTGGCAGTGGAGTCCCGCAGGCCGTCGATCAGCCACTGGGTCTGCTCCTCACCCAGGATGTCCGTCTCGTGAGCCTCCTTGCCGGCGGTGTTCTCGCCCTTGAACGTGCGCATGTCCAGGCAGAAGACGTCCAGCTGGGAGCCGCGCTCGATCTTGCGGTAGATCCGCGCATCCTCGAAGCCGGATGTCCCGGGCTTGAGCGCGCGGGCGTCGCCGATGGGCTGGTACTCCTGCCACGCGCGACGGCCCCGCTGGGCGAGGGTGTCGACATCGAGGACCGTGTAGCGCTCGTCCTCCAGGGTCTCGCCGGGGTACCAGTTGTTAGTGGTCTCGTGGTCGTCCCACTGCGAGAGCAGGGCGGTGTGCGCGTAGAAGTCCCGGATGTTGTGATCCATCATGTTGTAGCGATGGCGGGCCCGGAACTCCTCCTGGGTCTCGGCCACCTTCGCCACGCCCTCGGTCACCACGTTGCGCCAGACCTGGCCGTCGGTCTCCTGGTGCTCTGCCGCGATGGGGCCGTCCGCGTAGATCGTGTCGCCGGCGTGGATGAAGAAGTCCGGGTTCGTGGCCGCCATGGCCCGGTAGGTGCGCATACCGCCCAGATCCGGGTTGATGCCGAAGCCCTGCCCCGCGGTGTCGGCGGTCCACACGAAGGACTGACGGGTGCCCGAGGGCCGGCGGACGCGCTGGCCGCGGCCCGGGCGCAGCCCCTCGGGAGCGGTGCGGAAGGTCCCGAACTCCGCGGGCGAGCGGACACCGGACTCGTCCTCAAACTGCACGGCGTAGAGGAACTGCGAGCCGGAGGGCAGCCCGGTCACGCCGATCTTGGCGGTGTGGTCGGTCTCGGCGGTGACCCATCCGGACTCGACGGTCTTCTCGAAGCGCCCGCGCCCGCGGGCCGGGTTGAAGGCATCGTCCACCGCGGTGACCTTGACGATCATGCGGCCGTCGCCGGAGGAGCGCGACCACACGACGACGGAGTCCTTCGAGGCCTCCCCCGTCATGATGCCCGAGGGCAGGTGGAGGCGGCGGCAGACGATACCCGCAGCCGAGGGGCGCTGGCTGGGCGCGGCGACCGCCGGAGAGGCCGTGGCGGGGGCGGCGGAGGCGGCGAGGACGGAGGTGCAGGCAGTGGCGGTGAGCAGACCGCGGCGGGAGACGGAAGTCATGGCCCCATCATCCGAACCCCGCCCGTCTGCGCGCCCACGCCGAGGTGACACCGCGTCGTCACGCAGGTGAAGACGCGATGCCCCAGGTCACGAGCCCATGCCGGGACCTATGCCCAGGCCGTCCCGCGCAGATCGATCATGACCTTCGAGGACCCCGTCCTCCGGTCCGCGGCCAGCTCGAAGCCGTGCACGGCATCGGCGAGCGTCACCTCGTGCGTCATCAGCGGGGAGACGTCCACGCCCTCGGCCATCAGCCGCAGCGCATCGGAGATCTCGTCGACGAAGCGGTAGGAGCCTCGGTAGGTGATCTCCCGGGTCACGATCCCGCCCAGGGCCACGGGGACCTCGCCCCGGGGAGGTTGCCCACCTTCACGATGGTGCCCCCGCGGCGCACTGCCGCGATCACACCGGCCTGGCTCGTGAGGAACTGCGCGAACATCAGCAGGACCGGCTACGACATCCAGCCGCGCCGACCGAGTCGGGGAGGGACGTCGTCGTAGCCCGAGACGGCCACCCGGCCCGTGGAGATCGACCAATGGCCCAGCTCGATCTGCACCCACACCTTGAGGAAGGTCGAGATCAGCACGAGCCACAGCAGCATGAAGCCGACCTGCGCGTCCAGGGTCGTGGCCGTGAGCAGCTCGCCCGAGTCCACGACGGCCGCGGAGGTGATCATGCCGGGGCCCAGGAAGCGGAAGCGCCCGCCCATGCGCTCCGGGGGCTCCGCGGTCTCGCGGCCGGTCACCAGGTACGGATCGACCTTGTCGGCGTCGATCGTGGCTGTGGCCGGGAGGGTGTCGTCGTGGGGCATCTGGGTGCCTCTCGATAGGGCGAGGCGGCACGGGCATGCGGGTCCCTGCAGGCGGACGGAGAGATGCCCCAACCTAGGACATGACGCGCACCACGCCGTGCCTTGTTGCCGTGGGATGCCCCGGATGCGCGAGAGCACCGGGGCCCCTCCTGAAGGAGGGGCCCCGGTGCTCGATGATTCCGCTGAGGGCAGGCGCTCTCAGCGCGGATCGGTCACTTGCCGGCCATGAGCTCGCGCATCAGGTCGGCGGTCTCGGTGGGGGTCTTGCCGACCTTCACCCCGGCGGCCTCGAGGGCCTCCTTCTTGGCCTGGGCCGTTCCGGAGGAGCCGGAAACAATGGCGCCGGCGTGGCCCATGGTCTTGCCCTCCGGGGCGGTGAAGCCCGCGACGTAGCCGACGACCGGCTTGGTCACGTTGGCCTTGATGTACTCGGCCGCGCGCTCCTCGGCGTCGCCGCCGATCTCGCCGATCATCACGATGCCCTCGGTCTCCGGATCGGCCTCGAAGGCCTCCAGAGCGTCGATGTGGGTGGTGCCGATGACGGGGTCGCCGCCGATGCCGATCGCGGTGGTGAAGCCGAGATCGCGCAGCTCGAACATCATCTGGTAGGTCAGGGTGCCGGACTTTGAGACCAGGCCCAGCTTGCCCTTGCCGGTGATGTTCGCCGGGGTGATGCCCAGCAGCGACTCCTCCGGGGAGATGATGCCGGGGCAGTTCGGGCCGATGATGCGGGTCTTGGGACGGCCGTCCTCACCCGCGTTCGCCTTGGCGTGGGCCCAGAACTCCGCCGCGTCCTGCACGGGGATGCCCTCGGTGATCACGACGACCAGCGGGATCTCGGCGTCGATGGCCTCGATCACGGCGTCCTTGCAGAACTTCGGGGGCACGAAGACGATCGACGCGTTCGCGCCGGTCTCCTTCATGGCCTCGGCCACGCCGCCGAAGACGGGCAGCTCGACGTCGGCACCCTGAGCGTCCTTGTGCGAGACGGTCGTGCCGGCCTTGCGGGCGTTCACGCCGCCCAGGACCTGGGTGCCTGCTGCGAGCATCCGGGCGGTGTGCTTGGATCCCTCGCCGCCGGTGATGCCCTGAACGATGACCTTCGAGTCCTTGTTCAGAAAGATGGACATTCTGATTCCTCTGCTTTCGGTTTCCGGCGGTTTCAGTTGGCGGCTGCGGCGAGCTCTGCGGCCTTGTCGGCGCCGCCGTCCATGGTGTCCACGGAGGTGACCAGCGGGTGGTTCGCCTCCTCCAGGATGCGGCGGCCCTCCTCGACGTTGTTGCCGTCGAGGCGGACGACCAGCGGCTTGGTCGCGGTGTCGCCCAGGATCTCCAGGGCCTTCACGATGCCGTTGGCCACGGCGTCGCACGCGGTGATGCCGCCGAAGACGTTGACGAACACGGACTTGACCTGCGGGTCGTTCAGGATGACGTCCAGGCCGTTGGCCATGACCTCGGCCGAGGCGCCGCCGCCGATGTCCAGGAAGTTCGCAGGCTTGACGCCGCCGTGCTTCTCGCCGGCGTAGGCCACGACGTCGAGCGTGGACATGACCAGCCCGGCGCCATTGCCGATGATGCCGATCTCACCGTCGAGCTTGACGTAGTTGAGGCCCTTCTCCTTGGCCTTGGCCTCGAGCGGGTCCTCGGTGTTCTTGTCGACCAGGGAGGCGTGGTCCTCGTGGCGGAAGTCGGCGTTGTCGTCGAGCGAGACCTTGCCGTCCAGGGCCACGATGTCGCCCTCGCCGGTCTTGACCAGCGGGTTGACCTCGACCAGGGTCGCGTCCTCGTTCTTGTAGACCTCGCCGAGCTTCACGAGCACCGGCACGATCTTGGCGCCGGTCTCCTCGTCGAACTTGGCCTGTGCGACGATCTCGCGGGCCTTCTCCTCGGTCAGCCCGGCTGCGGGATCGACCTCCACGCGAGCCAGGGCCTCGGGGCGCTCGACGGCCAGCTGCTCGATCTCCATGCCGCCCTCGACGGAGCACATGGCCAGGTAGGAGCGGTTGGCGCGGTCCAGCAGCACCGAGAAGTAGTACTCCTCCGCGATGTCTGCGCCCTGGGCGATCATCACGCGGTGGACGGTGTGGCCCTTGATGTCCATACCCAGGATCTGCTGCGCGTACTCGTAGGCCTCATCGGCGGTCTTGGCGACCTTGACGCCGCCGGCCTTGCCGCGGCCGCCGACCTTGACCTGTGCCTTGACGACGGTCACGCCGCCGATCTTCTCAGCAGCTGCCTTTGCTTCTTCCGGAGTGGTCGCCACGATGCCCTGGAGCACGGGCACGCCGTGCTTCTCGAAGATGTCGCGTGCCTGGTATTCGAACAGGTCCACGGTTGAGAGCCCTTCTTCGTCGAAGTTCTTGGTCCGGCCGCGCGGATGTGCGGCCGATCGTTGCCGTCGAGGCGCGCGGGCCCTGCTCCGCCAAGTGCATCCCCGGCGCAGGGCACAGCGACGTGCCTCTCCTGAACCCAGCTTAGCGGACTCGCCCTCGGCCCCGCCCTGCGCCCATCGGGGCCTCCGAGTTGATTGACTGTCCCGCATGCAGGCAACCCGACGGCGCGGCGAGAGGCAGCGGCCCCGCTCCATGCCGCCCGCCCGGGCGGCCATGCTCCGAGCCTCGACATGGGTCCTGCTGATCAGCCTTGCGCTGTGCGCGCTGCGCATCCCCCTGGCCGAGGTCCCCGATCTGCTCGACCCGCCCGGCAGGCTGCTTCCGCTGTGGCCCCAGTCGCTGCTGTGGCTCGGCATGGGCCTGATCGCCCTGCTCGGCGCCCGACGCGGATATCTGAGCCTGCAGCGGGCCTCCGGGGCTCGCCGGGTCTTCACGGCCGGACGACGCCAGCCGGACGTCGAGGCGGACCCCCGCTCCCCCACCCTGGCGCTGGCCCTGTTCGTGGTCGCGCTGCTGTCCGCCGTGATCCTCCCGCCGCTGCTCGTGGGCGGCTGGACCATGCAGCCGGTCGAGCTGTGGCTGGGCCTCTACGGCACCTACGGGACCTCCGTGGCGTTCGCGACGGCGGCCTGGGTGATCTTCCACACGGGCTACGCGATCCTCTTCGCACTGATCCTGGCGCTGGTCCAGTCGATGGGCGAATCGCTGATCCGCCGCGCCTGGACCCGGCGCGTCCCTCTGGGCGGGATCGCGCTGGGCCTGCTGCTGGGCATTCCGGACCTGTTCGTCGGCGGGTGGGCCGACCTGCTCACGACACTGGTCAGCTGCACCCTGCTGGGGGTCGTGCACCTGCTGGTGGGTGGGCGCCTGCGCTGGAGCGCGGCGGCGTCGTGGTTCCTGATGATGTTCCTCTGAAGACGACCGCCAGCCGCTCAGCGGCTCACTCGAAGGTCCTGCTCACTCGGAGACCCTGCTCAGCGGGGCCGAGCGCACGAGCAGCCGCTTCTCCTCCGAGCCGAACCTGACCTTGGCGATCACCCGGTCCCCGCGGCCCTCCAGCTGCACCACGGTGCCGCGCCCGAAGCTCTTGTGGTCGACCTGCTCGCCGATGCTCAGCGCCAGGACCTCCCGCTGCGGATCCACGCGCCCCGCTGCCGGTGTGCGGGCACCGCGCCGGAACGTGGCCGCCGCCCCGCCCTGCGAGCCGCCGGAGCCCATGAGCCCGGAGCCGTAGGCGGCCCCGCCCCAGCCCGGCCGCGCGCCGGAGCCCTCGCGCTCCCAGCGGATCAGCTCGGACGGGATCTCCTCCAGGAAGGGGCTCGGCGGGTTGTACTGGGTCTGCCCCCACTGCGAACGGTTCTCCGCGCGGGTCAGGTAGAGGCGGCGGCGGGCGCGGGTGATCCCCACGTAGGCCAGGCGCCGCTCCTCCTGCATCTCCTTCTCATCAGTCATGGAGCGCTGATGCGGGAAGATCCCGTGCTCCATGCCGGTGAGGAACACCACCGGGAACTCGAGGCCCTTGGCCGTGTGCAGGGTCATCAGGGTCACCACGCCCTGCGACTGCTCGTCGGGATCGGGGATCTGATCGGCGTCGGCGACCAGGGCCACGTGCTCCAGGAACTCCGCCAGCCCGTGCTCCGGATGCTCGCGCTCGTGCTCGCGGACCACCGCCACGAGCTCGGCCAGGTTCTCCACGCGGGTCTCGTCCTGGGGGTCCTCCGAGGTGCGCAGGGCCTCCAGGTAGCCGGTCTGCTCCAGCACGGCCTCCACCACCGAGGCCGGACTGTTGCCCTCCGCGACGGTCGCGAGGTCGTCCATGAGCTGCACGAAGGCCTTCACCGCGTTCAGCGAGCGCGAGGCCATGCCCGGGGCCTCCTCGGCCCGGCGGGCGGCGTCCATGAAGGACAGTCCGTCGCGCTCGGCCAGGGCGGCCAGGGCGCCCTGGGCTCGGTCGCCGATCCCGCGCTTGGGCTCGTTGATGATGCGCCGGACCGTGACCTCGTCATCCGGGTTCAGCAGCGCGCGCATGTAGGCCAGGGCGTCCTTGATCTCCTTGCGCTCGTAGAACCGGGTGCCGCCCACGACCTTGTAGGGCAGGCCCACGCGCATGAGGATCTCCTCGAGCGAGCGGGACTGCGCGTTGGTGCGGTAGAAGATCGCCACGTCCGCCGGACGGATGCCCTCGGCATCCTGGAGGCGGTCGATCTCCTCGGCGATCCAGCGCGCCTCCTCGTGGGCGGACTCGGCCGCGTAGCCCACGATCTCGGTGCCATCGCCCTCGGCGGTCCACAGCCTCTTGTCCTGGCGCCCGGCATTGCGGGAGATCACGGCGTTGGCCGCGGAGAGGATGGTCTGGGTCGAGCGGTAGTTCTGCTCCAGCAGCACGGTCCGGGCGGAGGGATAGTCCTTCTCGAACTCGGTGATGTTGCGGATGTCCGCCCCGCGGAAGGCGTAGATGGACTGGTCGGAGTCGCCCACGACCGTCAGCTCCGCAGGCGGCAGGCCCGTGGGATCACCCTGATGCCCCACGATCTCCCGGATCAGGGAGTACTGGGCGTGGTTGGTGTCCTGGTACTCGTCGACCAGGACGTGCCGGTAGCGGCGGCGGTAGTACTCCGCGATCTGGGGGAAGGCCCGCAGCATGTGCACCGTCTGCGAGATGAGGTCGTCGAAGTCCAGGGCGTTGGCCGCACGCAGCCGCTGCGTGTAGCCGCGGTAGGTCTGCGCGACCGCCTGCTCCCACGGATCCGACCCGGTGGCCCGGGAGAGATAGGTCTCGTCGTCGATCAGCTCGTTCTTCAGCGAGGAGATCGCGTGCTGCAGCGCCTTGGGGGCGAAGCGCTTGGGATCCAGCTCGTGCTGCTTGGCCACTGCGGTGATCACTCGCAGCGAATCGGCGGAGTCGTAGATCGAGAACGTGGACTTCAGCCCGATCGCGGTGGCCTCCCGCCGCAGCACGCGCACGCAGAAGGAGTGGAACGTGGACAGGGACATGGTCCGCGCAGACGGCCCCACGAGCTCGACCACGCGCTCGCGCATCTCCGCGGCGGCCTTGTTGGTGAAGGTGATCGCCAGGATCTCCCCCGGATGCGCCCGCCCCGTGCCCAGCAGATAGGCGATGCGGTGGGTCAGCACGCGGGTCTTGCCCGAGCCCGCCCCGGCCACGATCAGCAGCGGCGAGCCGGCGTGCTCGACAGCCTGGCGCTGCGGCCCGTTGAGCCCCTCCAGGAGGGATTCCGGGCTGCGCCGCCCCGGAGCCGACTCCATGGCGCTGGCTGCGCCCGAGGCCGGCGGGGAGGAGAGCAGGGGGTTGTCCGAGAGGAAGTCCATGATGGGCTCGAGTCTAGAAGAGCCGCCGGACAGCACAGCGGGCGTCGCGATCCGGTGCCGCATGGCCGATAGCCTGCATGCATGGGACTCTCGCGGGCGCAGAAGATCAAGAAGCACGGCGACAGCGCTGCGCAGGCACCGACCGGCCGCACCACTGCCGCCCGATCGCGCCCGGCGGCCCGGAGCACCGGGGCCTCGACGACCACAGCCGCGGCTCAGCGTCGCGAGCAGCTGCGCCCGGAGCCGGAGAGCTCGCCGTCGAGCCCCATGATGCTGGTGGGCGTGCTCATGGCGGTCGCAGCGCTGTTCCTGCTCTACGTGAACCTGGTGATCCTGCCGGGCTTCGCCTCGGCCATGGCAGGCGGCCACGGCGTCCCCGAGCTGCGCCTGCTGGGATTCGACGCCGAGTGGTTCCGGGGCTTCACGGACGCCATGGACGACGGCGCCGCCGAGGCCTACCGCTCCATCCACCGCTCCACGGCGCTGATCGCCCCGCTGGGCATGACCGTGGGCTGGGCGGCCTTCGTGCTCCTGCAGTCCAGGGGCGCGGCGCTGTTCCGCTGGGCCGGCCTGGGCGTGGTGGCGCTGTTCACGATCGTCTACCTGCTCGGCAGCTCGGTCCTGGACCGCGCCGTGGCCGATCCGCAGGACGAGACCCTGGTGGGCATGGCCTCGCTGCTGATGAACCTGCGCGGGGCGCTGCTGCTGGGCATGGTCGCACTGCTGGTGTGGGCCATGCTGCGCTCGGTGCGTCGGATCGCCGGCGAGATGGCGCAGCGCGGGCGCCAGGACCAGCAGGCCTGAGCCGGCGGCCCGGTGCAGGACCGCGTGCGAGCGCGGAAGAAGGAAGAAGGAAGAAGGGGTGCCCCCGGCGCGATTCGAACGCGCGACACCGGCTTTAGGAGAGCCGTGCTCTATCCCCTGAGCTACGGGGGCGACGGCGACCATCATAGGGCCCGCAGCCTGCCGCTCCGAACAGCGGGCGGCAGCGCGAGTGCCGGGCGGGGTCGGTGCCGGGCGATAGATTGACGCGCATGGCTGTCTACATCGATCCCGCGCGCTGGCCTGCCCATGGCACCGTCTTCTCGCACCTGGTCTCCGACAGCTCCCTGGACGAGCTGCACGAGATGGCTCGGCGGATCGGCGTGAGCCCCCGGGCCTTCGACGGCGATCACTACGACGTCGCAGTGGCCCACTACGACAAGGCCGTGGCCGAAGGCGCGATCGAGGTCGACGGCAAGGAGCTGGCCCGGCGCCTGGTGCAGTCCGGGCTGAGGATCCCGGCTGCGCGTCGCAGCGAGCGTGCCGAGTACGCGCTGCGCTCGCGCTGGGACAGCGGCATCGGGATCGACCCCGAGCTGCGCGGCCTGCCCGCCGAGCTGCTCGAGCGCTGGGGCGAGCCCCACCGCCGCTACCACGACCGCACCCACCTGCTGGCCGTGCTGAGGGCGCTGGATCTGCTCACCGACGATGCCCCGCCGCGGCCCGTCGTGCTGGCCGCCTGGTTCCACGACGCCGTCTACGACGGCCGCCCCGGCGCCGATGAGGAGGCCTCCGCCGAGCTGGCCGAGCGCCTGTTGCCGGAGGCCGGCTTCCAGGCCTCGGAGGTCGCCGAAGTCGCCCGCCTGGTCCGCCTCACCGCCTCCCACCGTCCCCGGCCCGACGACGACGCGGGGCAGCTGCTGTGCGATGCCGATCTGGCGGTGCTGGGCGGCGCCCCGGCCGTGTACGCCGACTACGTCCGCAGGGTGTCCGAGGAGTACGCCTCGGTGCCGCGGCCGGACTTCGTGCGGGGGCGGCTGCAGATCCTGGAGCAGCTCTCCGCGGCCGAGCTCTACCGCACGCCCAAGGGGCAGCAGCTGTGGGCCAAGCAGGCGGCGGAGAACCTCGCCGTCGAGATCGACGACCTGCGCCTGGAGTCCCTGCGGGAGATCCAGGTGCCGGAGGGCCTGGACGTGCTCACGATCGTGGGCGTGTGCTTCCTGCGCGAGGGTCGTCTGCTGACCGTCCGCAAGCGCGGCACGCAGAAGTTCATGCTGGTCGGCGGCAAGCTCGAGCCCGGTGAGACGGCCGAGCAGGCCGCTGAGCGCGAGGTCGCCGAGGAGGTCGGGGCCGTGATCAGCGCGGAGGACCTGCAGCTGCTGGGCCGCTTCCACTCGCCGGCGGCCAACGAGGCGGACACCTGGGTCTCCTCGACCGTCTTCACGGTCGATCTGGACGAGCAGGCGCAGCAGCCCCGTCCGCAGGCGGAGATCGAGGAGCTGCGTCCGCTGGACCTGCGACCGGAGGCGGTCGCCGAGGCCGAGCCGTCCCTGGCCCCGCTGGTGCGCCGCCAGGTCATCCCGCTGCTGCGCCGCCGGGATCCGCGGTTCTTCAGCGCCGGTCCGCGGTGAACAACCGCTCGGCGACACTGCGCGGCGCGACGGCGCTCAGCTCCTGGGAGGCTGCTGCCCCTGGGCCTGCTCTGCCTGCTCGGCCTGCAGACGGGTCCGGCGCCGGCGCCACAGGATGCTGGCCGTCACGAGCCCGATGATGATGCCCACGCCGCCGATGACCGAGACCCACATGGCCGCGTGCCCGATCGCCAGCGACACCAGCAGCCCCGCGATGACTCCGGGGACCGCTCCGGCCACCATGCCCGCGGCCAGGTAGGTGTACTCCTGGTCGCTGCCGGTGCGCGCGGCCGCGCTGTAGTCCGCCGGGGGTCGCTGCTGTCCTCGAGGGTCCTGTGCCATGGCTCCAGCCTATCCGCGCCGAGACGGTGGGCCGTCGCGGCCGGTGGCCTCAGCGCACGGTGTAGAAGCCGTCCAGGGCCATGTCGTGCACCGAGTGCTCGATCGTGCCCTGCTGGGGGTTCAGCGCGGAGATCATCCGATCACCGCCCAGGTAGATCCCCACGTGCGATCCTCCGTTCTGCGAGACGAGGTCGCCCGGGCGGGGGTCCGCCGTGGGCTCGGCGGCGGCGAACTGCTCCCACGTGACCCGCGGCAGCTCGAGGCCGTGCTGCGCGTAGACCCACTGCACGAACGCGGAGCAGTCCCAGGCCTTGAAATCGGTGCCGCCCCAGACGTACTGCCCGCCGAGCCCGAGCCGAGCGGTGGCCAGGATCTCCTCGTCCGAGACCCCGCCGCCTGTGTCCGCGGCGCTGGTCGTGGCCTGCTCGGTCGTCGGCGCATGAGCAGGAGCGGCAGGGGCCGCAAGGGCTGCCTGAGGTCCTGCCGAGAGCGTCTCGGCGCCCGGACTGCGCTCGAACGGGGCCGTGGCCGCTGAGGCCAGGTCGTCGAGCCCGGGATCCGCCGCCGGCTGGGCGGGGTCCGACTCCCACAGAGTGTCCTGGAGGCTCTGGTGGACGCCCAGCTGATCACCACCGGCGGTGTCTGCTGCCGTGGGCGGGGCCGCATGGCGGGCCGTGGGGTCCAGCGAGGTGGAGCGGCTGCCGTCGGCGTAGGCGAAGCTCACCACGCCGTCGGCGTCCGTGGACCAGGATAAGGTCCAGTCATTGGCCTCGGCGGCCGCGCGATCCAGCCCGGCGTCGTCGGGGACGGTCCCGGTGACCGTGACCCAGGCGGGGAACTCGATCGCAGCGGCCTGCGCCGGGGCTGCTCCCAGAAGCGCCGCCCCCACGAGCCCGAGCCCCGCAGCACCCGCCAGCGGCGCGGGAGCCCGAACCGTGCGGCCACCGCTGAGGACCCGGCTCGCGGCTCCACCTGAAGGGTGCATGGCCCGGGCCGAGAGCATGGGCTCGATCTGACCTGCCAGGGGTCGCAGAGCGGGAGCGGATCGGAGGCCTGCGAGGTCACGGGCGTCGAAGGCCCATGTCTCCCGGACGGGATCGGCGGATCGGAGGGCGACGGCGTTCATGGCGGAACCTCTCACGGGAAGCGTGCGGCGGCGGGCATCGACGACGGCGATGCCCGCGCACGCTATGCCCCGTGCCGCCGCGCGCCTGCTGCCCTTCGCCGCATTGAGACTCCCGAGAGCGCTGAGCAGCGGGGACCGCTCCTCTGCCGCGACATGATCCGCTGGGGGCTGCGCCTGTGGAGCCGCGGGTGCGCAACCGACCCGCGCAGACGACGGCACCGCCGGCGATCGTGTCGCCGGCGGTGCCGTCAGAAGCGCTTCAGCAGCGGGCGGCTCAGCCCTGCCCCACCACGATGGAGTGGGCGGAGGCCTCCGGGATGCGGATGTCCTCCGCCTCCACGCCCTCGGCAGGCTCCAGAGCCCGCACGACGACCTCACCGCTCTCCTCCTTGCGCGCCGCGAACGGTCCACCGGCCAGCAGCCCGCAGCGACCCAGGAGGCTCAGCACCTCCGGATGCGTCTGCACGACCTCCGGGATGCCCCTGAGCACGAAGCGCCCGCCGAGCTCGCTCGGGGCGGCCTCCGAGAGGATCTGGTCGGTGCCGGGAAGGGACTGCAGCGGCTGCAGCAGAGCCTGGTGAGCGGCCTCCTCCGAGGCCGCGCCCAGGCCCGCCAGGCCCGGGATCGGCATGCCGTAGGGCGAGATCTGCGGGTTGTGCAGCAGATCCACGAGTCGCTCCTCCACAGCCTCGCTCATGACGTGCTCCCAGCGGCAGGCCTCGTCGTGGACGACCGAGAGATCCAGGCCGATGACGTCGGCGAGCAGGCGCTCGGCCAGGCGGTGCTTGCGCATGACCTTGACCGCGGTCTCCCGCCCCGCCTCCGTGAGGGCCAGCCGGCGATCCGGCTGCACGGTCAGCAGGCCGTCGCGCTCCATGCGGGAGACGGTCTGGGAGACGGTGGGCCCGGAGTGATCGAGGCGCTCCACGATACGGGCGCGCATGGGAGGGATCCCCTCCTCCTCGAGCTCGAGGACCGTGCGCAGGTACATCTCCGTGGTGTCGATCAGTTCGGTCATGTGACAGCTCCTGAGCAGGGGGCGAGCAGACATCTGGGGACGTGGCCGCGGCTGGGCGGCGCATGCCGGTTCATCGCAGGAGTCTACGCAGATCCCCCGACAGCGCATCGGCTCCGTGCGGCACAATGGCCGGACGGAGGGTCCTGCCGGCCCTCCGCCCGATCCCTCGTCCCAGGAGCACCGCCCGTGACCGACCGCCTCACGATCCCCGACAGCCTGCTGCCCGTCGACGGGCGCTTCGGCGCCGGACCCTCCAAGGTCCGCGAGGAGCAGATGGGAGCGGTCGCCCGAGCCCATCGTCAGCTCATGGGCACATCCCACCGCCAGGCCCCGGTGCGCGGCCTGGTGGGCGGCCTGCGCGAGGGCCTGGGCGAGTTCCTCCGCGTCCCTGACGGCTACGAGATCCTGCTGGGCATGGGCGGAGCCTCCGCCTTCTGGGATGCCGCGGCCCTGGGCCTGGTGCGCGAGCGCGCACAGCACGCGGCCTTCGGGGAGTTCGGCGCCAAGTTCGCCGAGGTCACCGACGGCGCCCCGTTCCTGCAGCCGTCGTCGATCCGCCGTGCGGAGCCCGGCACGCGCACCTCCGTGCAGCTCGAGGACGGGATCGACGTCTACGCCTGGCCGCAGAACGAGACCTCCACGGGCGTGGCCGCCCCCGTCGTGCGCCCCGAGGGCCTGGCCCCGGCACGCAGCGCGGCGGATCCGCTGGTCGTGGTCGATGCCACCTCGGCCGCCGGGGGCATGGCCGTGGACCTCTCCGAGACGGACGTCTACTACTTCTCGCCGCAGAAGAACTTCGCCTCGGACGGCGGACTGTGGTTCGGCGCGTTCTCGCCGGCGGCGATCGAGCGGATCGAGTCCGTGGCCGCCTCCGAGCGCTGGATACCGGCCTTCCTGTCCCTGGGGGCGGCCCTGGAGAACTCGCGCAAGGACCAGACGTACAACACCCCGGCCCTTGCCACGCTCGTGATGCTCGACGAGCAGGTGCGCTGGCTCAACGACCAGGGCGGCATGGACTGGGCCGCCGAGCGCACGGCGCGCAGCTCCGGGCTGATCTACGACTGGGCCGAGGCGCACCCCCATGCCGCGCCCTTCGCCGCAGCCGTCGAGGACCGCTCCCCCGTAGTCGTGACCGTGGACTTCGACGACAGTATCGACGCCTCGGTGCTCAGCTCGGCGCTGCGCGCCCACGGCGTCGTGGATGTGGAGCCGTACCGGAAGCTGGGCCGCAACCAGCTGCGGATCGCCACCTTCACCGCGGTCGAGCCCTCGGACGTCCAGAAGCTGCTGGCCTGCCTGGACGTGCTGATCGAACAGCTCTGAGTCCCTGATCAGCCGCCCGGCTCGGCGCGCAGGCGCCGCCGGTGGAGCAGGCCCACGCAGGCCCCGGCAGCCCCTGCCAGGACGGCGGCGCCCAGCCCCCAACGCGGGCCGGCCGTGTCGATGACCCACCCGATCAGCGGCGCTCCGATCGGGGTGCCGCCCATGAGGATCGCCGTGTACAGGCTCATGACCCGCCCGCGGAAGCGCGGCTCCGTCGTGGTCTGGACATAGGCGTTGGCCGTCGTCGTCATGGTCAGCGACGCCATGCCCAGCGGGATCAGGCACAGGCCGAACAGCAGCGGCGTGGGTGCCAGCGCGGCCAGCAGCGAGCTCAGCGCGAATATCGCCGCACCGGCATAAAGCGTCCTCAGCCTGGCGCGGGGACGGCGCGCCGCCAGCAGAGCCCCCAGCAGGGTCCCCACCGCGAGCACGGAGTTCAGGAGGCCGAAGGCCTGGGACCCGAGCCCGAAGACCGTGCCGGTCATGGCCGCCAGGAAGATCGCGTAGTTCAACCCGAGCGTGCCCAGCAGGAAGACGGTGAGCAGCACGGCCAGCAGATCCGGGCGCTGCCGGACGTAGCGGAAGCCCTCCCGGATCTGGCCGGGGCCCTTGGGCGTGCGCTCCCGTGGATGCAGCCGATCCCGATCCAGGCGAAGGATGGCGGTGATCATGGCGGCGAAGGTCAGGCTGTTGAGCAGGAAGACCCATCCCGTGCCCACCTGCGCGATGAGCACCCCGGCGGCGGCTGGGCCGAGCAGACGGGCCGCGTTGAAGGCCGTCGAGTTCAGCGCCACCGCATTGGACAGGTCGCGGTCCCCGACCAGGCTGGCTACGAAGGTCTGGCGCACCGGGGCGCTGAAGGTCGTGGTGATGCCCAAGGCCAGGGCGAAGGCCATCACCCAGCCCAGCGTGACCGCGCCGGAGAGCACCAGCGCGCCCAGGCCCAGCGCCAGGACGCCCATCAGCGTCTGCGTGACCAGCAGGACCCGGCGGCTGTCCGCGCGGTCGGCGTGCAGCCCGGCCCACGGCGAGATCAGCAGCTGCGGCAGGAACTGCAGGGCGAGCACCAGCCCCATGGCTCTCGCGTCATGGTCGGTCAGCTCGTCGAACACGAGCCAGGACTGCGCCGTGCGCTGCATCCACGTGCCGGTGTTCGACAGCAGGGAGCCCGCGTACCAGCGGCGGTAGTTGGGCACGCGCAGCGACCGGAACGCGCCGGTCGCGGGTGCCTCGCTCACGGAGCGGGATCGATCCCCGGGCGCTGCTCCGAGCCGTCCTGCCCGCGATCACGGGAGTCGGCCTGGGCCGCGTCGCGATCGGGGTCCCGCTCCTGCGGGTCGGGGCGCTCCTGGTCCTCGGACTCCGAGTCCTCGGGCTCCTTCTGGTCGGAGCCGTCAGCGCTGTCGGACTCCTCCGACCCGTCGGACTCCTCGGTCTCGTCGGTGCCGTCGGCCTCGGCCCCAGGCTCGCCCTCTCGATCCTCGTCGTGGTCGCTGTCGAGCACGCGCTCGGACCAGGGGACCCAGGCCGGGGCCAGGAGGGCGTCCTCACCGGGCAGCATGCCGGATTCGCAGACCGTGGCCTCCTCGGAGCCGGGCACACGGGTCAGCGTGACGTACCACTCCCAGCCGCGGCTGCCCCGGGCCGTGGCGGGGAAGAGGTGCGTGACCAGCAGCTCGCCGTCGGCGCGCACGCGGTGGCCCTCGCCGATCTCATCGGCCGGCACGATCGCGCGCAGAGCCGCCAGGGCGAGATCCCGGCGAGCGGCGAGCTGGACGTCCGGGCTGTGCTCGGGGCCCTGGTCGTGAGTGGTGGTGGACTGATCGGTCACCGATGCCCCTAGTCGTCGTGTTCCGTGTGCTGCCTCCTGCGGCGGGCAGGCGCCAGGCGCGAGCGGCCCGCCGCAGGAGGTCTCAGGCCTCCAGATTATCCGCGACCGTGCGCAGGATCTTGGCGATCTTCTGCCCGTGGGCGCGATCCGGATAGCGGCCGTGCTGCAACCCCTCCGAGATCCCGTCCAGCAGCGTCACCAGGTCCTGGCTGATCTCGGCCATCTGCGCGGCCGGCATGCGATTGTTCCGGGCCACGGACGGGGTCCTGCCCAGCACGGTGGCCTGCAGGGCCTGGGCTCCGCGACGGCCTTCGGCCACGCCGAACTCCATGCGGGTCCCGGGCGCGACGGTGTCCATGCCCTCGGGCAGCGCCGAGACGTGGAGGAAGACCTCGCCGCCGTCGTCGTCGGCCAGGAACCCGAAGCCCTTCTCCTGGTTGAACCACTTCACCTTGCCGGTGGGCACTGTGCACATCCTCTGCTTCTCGTGGCGAGGCAGCGGCCTCGCGGGGTGTTCCGGGTGCGTGCTCGGCCGCGGAGATCCCTTCCGGACAGGGCACGACGCCTGCGCGGTCCCTGCGGCGGCCCGCTGCTCGAGCAGGCGGCTCGGGCCCCGGCGGGCGCGCTCTGCTCGGGGACCGGCAGAACGTCCCATCGTACTCCAGCCGGTGCCTCGGCGCCCCTGTCGGGCTCGGCTGTACCCTGGGTCCATGCCCGCCGAGTCCTCCCCTTCGATTCCCCCTGCCCGTTCCGGCACCGCATCCTCCGCCGCCGGCAGGCAGCCCGGAGGCATGGATGCGCTGGCCTGGGCCACGGTCGTGCTGGCGGTGAGCTCCGGGGCGGCCATGGCCGCCATGCTGATCACCAAGTGGATCGTGGGCGGCGGCGAGATCTGGCCCTGGTTCACCCGCTACGCCCTGGTCGCCTTCCCGCTGTCGGTCGTCCTGCTGTTCGTGCTGCTGGTGCGCAACGCGATCCGCCGTGCCCGCAGCTGACGTCGTGAGCACGAGCCTGCCGCTGCTGCACCGGAGCTGAGATGGCCAAGCTGTACTTCCGCTACGGGGCCATGAACTCCGGCAAGTCCACCGCGCTGCTGCAGGCGGCTTTCAACTACGAGGAGCGCGACCAGCGCGTGCTGCTGGCCAAGCCCTCCGTGGACACGAAGGGCGAGTCCACCATCACCTCCAGGCTGGGCCTCGCCCGCTCCGTCGACCTCCTGCTCGGACCCCACGACGACGTCCGCGCCCGCTTCCGCCAGGCCGCCGCGGGCCGCGACCCGGAGGCCCTGCTGGCAACCGTCGAGCTCCCGCCCGTGGCGTGCCTGCTCGTGGACGAGGCCCAGTTCCTGAGCCCGCAGCAGGTGGACGACCTGCTGCGCATCGCCGTACTCGATTCCGTGCCGGTGCTGGCCTACGGGATCCGCGGCGACTTCCGCACCCGCTCCTTCCCCGGTTCGGGGAGGCTGATGGAGATCGCGCACACGCTCGAGGAGCTCAAGACCATCTGCCGCTGCGGCCGCAAGGCGATGTTCAACGCCCGCACCTCGGACGGCGGCATGGTGCTGGACGGAGAGCAGGTCGCAATCGACGGTGAGGTGGCCTACGAGTCCCTGTGCGCCTCCTGCTACCTCGAGCGCAGCGGCGGGCAGCTGGGCTGAGCCCTGCCCCACGGCCCACGACTTCCATGAAACGTCCTCAAAGCATCCAGAGGACGTCCAGGAGACTCCGAGACACTGGGTCGCGTGAACAACAGCAACCCTGAAGCAAAGCTCCTGGTCGTCGACGACGAGCCCAACATCCTCGAACTCCTCGCCACCTCGCTGAAGTTCGCGGGCTTCGAGGTCGTCACCGCCGCCAATGGCCGCGATGCCATCACCCGCGCCCAGGAGGAGAGCCCCGATCTGGCCGTCCTGGACGTCATGCTCCCGGATCTGGACGGCTTCGCCGTCACGCGGAAGCTGCGCGCCGAGGGCCGCACCTTCCCCATCGTCTTCCTGACCGCCAAGGACGACACCGAGGACAAGGTCCAGGGCCTGACCGTCGGCGGCGACGACTACGTCACCAAGCCGTTCAGCCTGGACGAGGTCGTGGCCCGCATCCGCGCCGTCCTGCGCCGCTCGGCCCCGGCCGAGGAGGACGACTCGCGCCTGCGCGTGGACGACCTGGTCCTCGACGACGACGCCCACGAGGTCTTCCGCGGCGAGCGCGAGGTCGATCTGTCGCCCACCGAGTTCAAGCTGCTGCGCTATCTGATGCTCAATCCCAACCGCGTGCTGTCCAAGGCCCAGATCCTGGATCACGTGTGGGAGTACGACTTCAACGGAGACGCCTCGATCGTCGAGTCCTACATCTCCTACCTGCGCCGCAAGATCGACAACGATCCGGATCTTCCCCCGCTGATCCACACCAAGCGCGGCGTCGGATACCTGCTGCGCACGGCCCACAAGAACGGCTGAGCCCATCTGCAGCCCTCACCGGGCGGTGTCCGCCTCCGGCGGCGCCGCCCGTCGTCCTGACAAGATGACCGTCGTCCGCCTGCCGTCGACGGAGGTCTGAACCGTGGAGAAGCTCACAGCGCGGTGGCGCTCGTCGTCGCTGCGGACCCAGCTGATGGTCCTCACCGGCCTGCTGCTGATGCCGTCGATCCTGCTGACGAGCTTCGTGTCGATCTCCGTGGTGCGCGACTCGCTCGTCAACTCGATCGACAACGAGCTGCGCGAGTCGCTGGGCACCGTGTCGACCGCGCTGATGTCGGACATGATCGGATCGCCCACCGTCAACGTGTCCAAGCGGGGCTACCTGCTCGACTCCGACGGCGAGATCGTCGCCCAGGTGGGCTCCACCGCCCCCGGCCCGGTCGACCCGGGCGAGCCGGACCTCTCCAGCTTCACCCGCGAGCTCGTCCTGCAGACGGAGCAGTCCGGGATGACGGTGCGCTCCGCCGACGGCGAGGACGGCTCCTGGCGCGTGGTGGCAGCCCCCCAGGCCGATTCGGACTACACCGTCGTGACGGCCGAGCCGCTGGGCTGGGCCAACGGCATGATCTCGGCGGTGACGCTGCTGACCCTGAGCTTCGGGGTGGCCACCCTCCTGGTGGCCCTGACGGTCGGCTGGATCCTCATCACGCGGGCGTTCACACCGCTGAAGCGGGTCGAGGCCACCGCTGCCGCGATCGCCGCCGGCGACCTGTCCCAGCGCATCTCCGGCTACAGCTCCGCGACCGAGGTCGGTCAGCTGTCGATGTCGCTGAACCGCATGCTCGGGCAGATCGAGGACGCCTTCGACGCCCGGACCCACTCCGAGAACCGGCTGCGCCAGTTCGTGGCCGATGCCTCCCACGAGCTGCGCACTCCCCTCGTGTCGATCCGCGGATACTCCGAGCTCTACCGCCACGGCGCCCTGGACGATGACGAGAAGGTCTCTCAGGCCATGGGGCGCATCGAATCCGAGGCCACGCGCATGACCCAGCTGGTCGAGGACCTCCTCTCGCTGGCCCGGGTGGACAACGGCCGAGCCCTCGAGATCACCGACGTCGACCTGCTGGTCCTGGCCCACGATGCCGCCGCCGACTTCGCGGCGGCCTGGCCGGATCGCCGCATCACGGTGCTCGGCCCGGACGACAGCGCCGCCGCGCCGGTGTGGACCCGCGGCGATGACGCCCGTCTGCGCCAGGTCGTGGTCAACCTGATGACCAACGCCGTGCGCTACACGCCGCAGGGAACAGACCTCGAGATCATCGTGGAGAACCCCTCGTTCGACGCCGTGCCGCAGGAGCAGCAGCCCGCCGTCCCGGATGACGAGTCCGCGCCGACCTGGCTGGCGCAGCTGAAGATCCGCGACCACGGTCCCGGCATCAAGGGCCCCGACCGCACTCGGATCTTCGAGCGCTTCTACCGCGCGGACACCTCCCGCACCCGCGAGACCGGCGGCACCGGGCTGGGCCTGTCGATCGTGGCCTCGGTGGTGGGCCAGCACGGCGGAGTGGTCACCCTCGAGGAGACCCCCGGCGGCGGCGCGACATTCGTGGTCACCCTGCCCGGCGGAGAGTCCGCCGAGGCCGCGATCGAGCGCGCGGCCGACGCCGACGACCCCGCGGACCAGGCCCTGCGCTCCAGCGGCGCTGAGGCTTCCAGGGCCTCCCGCGGGGAGTCGGGGACCTGGTTCTCGCGCGGTGCGTGGACCCCCTCCAGGCGGCGCAGCGCACCCACCGAGGAGCAGCTCGAACGGCAGCGCCAGGCCGCCGAGGAATCCGGTCCCGCTTCGGCCTCGAGCGGTCGTCGGATGCGCCGTGCCGCCCGCCGCGGCGAGACGACAGTGCCCTCGGCCGGAGACTCCCCGGTCGAGCCCGGTTCGGCAGCCGAGGCCACCGGTGCCGGCGCGTCCGATGCCGACGGCTTCGAGGCGGGAGATTCCGCTCGCGCCTCGACGGCTGCGGGGGCGTCGCCGGCCGAGCAGGCTCAGCCCGCCCGCGCCGCAGATGCCGAAGCAGGCACTGCTGGACGCGAGACCCGAGACGACGCCCCGTTCGGCGACGACGGCCTGCCTCCGATCCCCGAGATCGACGAGGACGATCCCAGCATCATCGACGAGACCGGCGAGCTGCCGGATCTGTCCGGCCCAGATCCCGGGGCACCGCGCGACGACCGCAGCGGCGGCTCCTCGCACAGCTGAGGGTCCGTCCACGGCTCGCAGAGCGACCGGCGCAGACCGCTTCCGAGGGCGAGCATGGCCCGAGAGGTCCTCGCGGCCGCCGGCCGGGCAGAGAGACGACGGCTCGGTCGCGGGGGCGTCAGCTCAGCCGCGGGGACGGCGGGTCAGCCGGTCGTGCAGCCCGGAGCTGAGCCGATCCAGGCCCACGATCTCCACCTGCACGCCGTGGCGGTCGTACTTCTCCCGGATCGAATCCAGCGCGGCGACCGTGGAGGCATCCCAGATGTGCGCCCGGCTCAGGTCGATGCGCACGTGCTGCGGGTCCCGGGCGTAGCCGAACTGCGTGTAGAGGTCGTTCGAGGAGGCGAAGAACAGCTCGCCGTCCACCACGTAGGTGACCATGTCCTCGCTGGGGGCCGTGGTGACGAGGTCCTCGCCCACCCGGCCCGGGAAGCGGTGGACGCGCACGGTGTGGGCCACGCGGCGGCTGAACAGGACCATGGCAGCCAGCACTCCGGCGCCCACGCCGATCGCAAGATTGTGCGAGACCACGATGACCACGGTCGTGATGACCATGACCGCGACCTCGCTGCGCGGCAGCGTGCGAAGGGTACGCGGGTGGATGCTGTGCCAGTCGAACGAGGTCAGCGCCACGTAGATCATCACCGCGGCGAGTGCGGCCATGGGGATCACGGCCACGACGTCTCCCAGTGCGATCACGAGCACCAGCAGGAAGATGCCCGCCGAGGCCGTGGAGATCCGCGTGCGGGCGCCCGAGGCGTTGACGTTCATCATGGTCTGCCCGATCACCGCGCAGCCCCCCATCCCGCCGAAGAGCCCCGTCACGATGTTCGCAGCGCCCTGCCCCCAGGTCTCGCGGGTCTTGGAGGACGGGGTGTCGGTGATGTCGTCCACTAGCTTGGCGGTCAGCAGCGACTCGAGCAGCCCCACGACCGCCATGGACAGGGCGTACGGGAAGATCACCTGCAGCGTCTCGAACGTCCAGGGGACCTCCGGCAGTCCCAGTACCGGCAGCTCGCGCGGCAGCTCGCCCTTGTCCCCCACGGTCGGCACGGCGATCGAGGCCAGCACCGCCAGGAGGGTCACCACGACGACCGCCGCGAGCGGGGACGGCACCGCCCGGCTCAGCCGCGGCAGACCGAAGGTGATCAGCAGGCCCAGGGCCACGAGCGGGTAGACCATCCACGGCACGCCGAGCAGCTCGGGTAGCTGGGACGTGAAGACGATGATCGCCAGCCCGTTGACGAAGCCCACCATGACCTGCCGCGGCACGAAGCGCATGAGCTTGGGCAGTCCGACCAGCGCCAGGAGCACCTGCAGGATCCCGGCGAGGATCACGCATGCGATCAGGTGCTCGACCCCGTGGGAGGCCACCAGGGGCGCGACGACCAGGGCGACGGCACCGGTGGCCGCCGAGATCATGGCGGGTCGGCCGCCGACGATCGAGATGGTCACCGCCATGGTGAAGGAGGCGAAGAGCCCCACCCGCGGATCGACCCCGGCGATCACGGAGAAGGCGATCGCCTCCGGGATCAGCGCCAGGCCCACGACGAGTCCCGCCAGCAGCTCGGTGCGCAGGGCTCGCGGCGAGCGCAGGCTCCACAGCACGGACTGGCGCTGCAGCGGCGAGGGCGAGGCCTGGGCGGACGGTGAGCTCATGCGGACGGGGGCTCCTGAGACGGGGAAGGGCAGGGACCCCGCCGCCGGCAGGTGCGCCGCGGGGCTGTTCAGGACTCGAGCGTCACCTGGAGGTGGCGCAGCAGCCATTGTCCCAGTTCGCTGCGGGAGTCCTCGCGCGTCCACAGCGCGGTGTGCACCGCCGAGCCCGTGGAGCCCAGGACATGGATCGTGGTCTGCACAGCGCGCCCGCTCAGGGCCAGCAGGTCCACCAGATGCAGGTCGGCGGAGTCGTCGCCCCGGGAGACGCTCGCGGGATCGCCGGGGCGCCCGTCCGAGTCGATGAGCACCGCCTCCGGGTGGAGGGTCGCGGACGGCAGGCCCTCGCGGATGCGTCCGCGCTCCAGGCCGAAGACCTCCTGCGCGGGGCTCGGAGCGGCGGCCAGGTCCTCCGACTGATCCTCCAGGCTCGAGAGCAGATCGGGATCCGGGTCCCCCACCTGCTCCTCTGCCTCCGCACGGGGATCGGCTGCGCCGCTGCCTGCGGGACCGGCCTGGTTCCCCGCTGCGGCGCCTGTGGCGGCCGCGGGCTCGGCAGAAGCCGCAGGGCCTGCCGGCGCCGCAGCAGCTGAGGGCGCGGCCGCGTCCGAGCCCAGCGCCAGCCCCGGCCCCTCCTCCGGCGCGCGGCCGGCCTGAAAGGCCTTGGCGGCGGCGTTGGCCCGGGCATCGGCGGCCTCGTTCAGCTCGTGGCCCGCGTGGCCCTTGACCCATTCGAAAGTCACGTCCCGGCCCTGCATGGCGGCGTCCAGCGCCTTCATGAGCTCGACGTTGAGCACCGGCTTGCCGTCGCTCTTCTTCCAGCCCTTCTTCTTCCAGCCCTTCATCCACTTGGTGATCGAGTTGATGACGTACTGGCTGTCGCACAGCACCCGCAGGGGCTCGCCGAGCTCCTGCGTGGACTCGAGCAGGTCCAGCACGGCCTGGAGCTCGCCCATGTTGTTCGTGCCATGCGGCCAGCCCCCGCTGCGCCAGTTGGAGTCGTCGATGTACCAGGCCCAGCCGGCCGGGCCGGGATTGCCCAGGGCGGAGCCGTCGGCGGCAGCGATGATCGTCATGCCGAACACTGTGGCACGTCCCACCGACAGCACGGCCCCGTCCGGCGCCGCGGCTCGGGCTGCCCCGACAGGCTCCCGTCGGCAGGGCGGTCGCACCGCACCCTGGGACGCCTGCGGCACCGGCCGGCAGCGCAGACGCTCGTCGGGTCCACCCCCGGACATGACGACGGGCCCCGCCTCCCGAGGTGGGAGACGGGGCCCGTCGGACTCGCTGGGCTGCGCTCAGGCGCGTTCAGCGATGACGCCGAGGCGTCATCACATCATGCCGCCCATGCCGCCCATGGGGTCCTCGCCGCCGCCGGCACCGGCCGGCTCCGGCTTGTCCGCCACGACGGCCTCGGTGGTGAGGAACAGACCGGCGATCGAGCCGGCGTTCTGCAGGGCGGAGCGGGTGACCTTGACCGGGTCGTTGATGCCCGCGGCCAAGAGGTCCTCGTACTCGCCGGTGGCCGCGTTGAGGCCCCAGCCCTTCTCGAGGCCGCGCACCTTGGCCGCCACGACGCCCGGCTCGAGCCCGGCGTTGAAGGCGATCTGCTTGAGCGGAGCGTCGATGGCGACCTTCACGATGTTCGCGCCGGTGGCCTCGTCGCCGCTGAGCTGCAGCTGGCCGAAGGCGGTCTCGCCGGCCTGGATCAGGGCGACGCCGCCGCCGGCGACGATGCCCTCCTCCACAGCGGCCTTGGCGTTGCGCACAGCGTCCTCGATGCGGTGCTTGCGCTCCTTGAGCTCGACCTCGGTGGCCGCGCCGGCCTTCAGCACGGCGACGCCGCCGGCCAGCTTGGCCAGGCGCTCCTGCAGCTTCTCGCGGTCGTAGTCCGAGTCCGAGTTCTCGATCTCGGCGCGGATCTGGGCCACGCGGCCCTCGATCTCCTCGGCGGAGCCGGCGCCGTCGACGATGGTGGTCTCGTCCTTGGTCACGACGACCTTGCGGGCGGTGCCCAGCAGGTCCAGGGTGGCGGTCTCGAGCGAGAGGCCGACCTCCTCGGTGATGACCTGGCCGCCGGTCAGGATGGCGATGTCCGCCAGCTGGGCCTTGCGGCGGTCGCCGAAGCCCGGAGCCTTGACGGCCACGGACTTCACGGAGCCGCGCATCTTGTTCAGCACCAGCATGGCCAGCGCCTCGCCCTCGACGTCCTCGGCGATGATCATCAGCGGCTTGCCCGACTGGATGACCTTCTCCAGGACCGGGACGAGATCCTTCACGGCCGAGATCTTCGAGTTGACGATGAGGATGTAGGGATCTTCGAGGACGGCCTCCTGGCGGTCGGCGTCCGTGACGAAGTAGCCGGAGAGGTAGCCCTTGTCGAAGCGCATGCCCTCGGTCAGCTCGAGGTCCAGCCCGAAGGTGTTGGACTCCTCGACCGTGATCACGCCCTCCTTGCCGACCTTCTCCATGGCCTGGGCGATGAGGCGGCCGATCTCCGGATCCGCGGCCGAGATGGACGCGGTGGCCGCGATCTGCTCCTCGGTCTCGATCTCCTTGGCGGAGCTGAGCAGCTCGGCGGTGACGGCCTCGACGGCCTTCTCGATGCCGCGCTTGAGCGAGAGCGGGTCAGCACCGGCAGCCACGTTGCGCAGGCCCTCGCGCACGAGCGCCTGGGCGAGCACGGTGGCGGTGGTGGTGCCGTCGCCGGCGACGTCATCGGTCTTCTTGGCGACCTCCTTGACGAGCTCGGCGCCGATCTTCTCGTAGGGGTCCTCGAGCTCGATCTCCTTGGCGATGGACACGCCGTCGTTGGTGATCGTGGGAGCGCCCCAGGACTTCTCCAGGACGACGTTGCGGCCGCGCGGGCCGAGCGTGACCTTGACGGCGTCAGCCAGGGTGTTGAGGCCGCGCTCGAGACCGCGGCGGGCCTCCTCGTCGAATGCGATGAGCTTTGCCATGTGTTCGTCCCTCCTGGACGTTCAGTCTGACTCCCACCGACCCGCTGCCCGCGACGGACGGGGCGCCGGCTCCTGCGGGATCTGCCCGCCGAGCCTGCCCCTCAGAGAGACGGTGGCTTCCACTTCGTGGTCGAGCGGCTGCGCCGACCGCAGCGGGGCCGGCTGGCAGTCTGCTCGACTGAGTGCCAAGTCCATTATTGGCACTCGGCCCCTGCGAGTGCAAACCCCTGAGCGCGTTCGGCTCAGGGTTCACCGTGGGCGGACGCCCCGTGCCACGGCACCTGCTCCCACTCCTCGCGCAGAATGCCGTAGATCATCCGGTCGTAGTGCTCCCCCGCCACCTTACGAGCCCTGCGGATCCGCGCCTCCTCGGTGAAGCCGAGCTTCCGGGCCACCCGGCACATGCCGCGATTGCCGCTCCAGGTCTCCAGGTCGACGCGGTCGGCGCCGCTGGTCCGGAACAGCAGGTCGACCCACAGGCGCAGGGCCTCCGAGCCGTACCCACCGGACCAGTACTCCGGCGGGTAGATCGCCACGCCGATCGAGTGCAGCGGCAGCAGATGCGTGCCCGTACCCGGATCCTCCGTGGGGGCCTCCGCGTGATACCAGGAGACCTGCCCCAGGAACCGGTCGGTGCCCTGCTCGGCGATCACCGCGGTGTCGCGCACTGCGGGCCAGTCGCCCTGGCGCACCCGCTCCGTCAGCTTCCCGAGCCAGCGCTGGGCCGATTCTGCGGTGAAGTTGGGGTAGAAGGGCCCGTCCGTGCGCTGCCACTCGTGCTCGCCGCCGCCGGGCGGGGGCATGATCCACCGCTCGTAGACGGGGAGGTCATCGGCGCGCCAGTCGCGCAGGCGCACGCGCCGGCCCTCGACGGCCAGCGGCTCGACAGCGCGCGAGTTCCCCGCCGCGCTCATCGGAGGGCCTCCGCCGGATCGGCCGCCAGCGCCTGGGCGCCGGCGCCTTCCTGCGGGAGCTCGGCGGCGCCCTGCGCGGAGGACTGCTCCTGGCCTGCGCCCACCAGCTCCTCGCCGAGGTCGTCTCCGATCACTGCCACCAGCGGATAGGCGATGGCGTCGTCGGCCTGGACCTGCTCGATCCCCAGGGCATCGGCCACGAGCCGGGCCTGCTCCTCGGTGTCCCCGGTGACGCCGTCGCTCGCGTAGTAGACCACGCTCTCGTCCACGGGCATGCCCCAGTTGCCGGTGGCGATGACCTCCCAGTCCAGCGCCGTGAGGTCCTCACTGGCAGCGCCGGCCACGCCGTCGAGGTCGGTGGCGTTGAAGATGCCCACCTGCTCGGCGTCCTCGGGAGCGGCGGAGGCGCTCGCCCCGTCCTCCGCCCCGGCCGACCCGCTCGGATCCTCGGCGACCTGGTCCTCGGAGCCCTGGACGGCGCTCGAGCCGCGGTCCTGGTTCACGGTCGAGAAGACGTAGGCGCAGGCGCCCAGCAGCAGGCCGAGGGAGCCCACGATGACCATGGCCTTCAGGCTCCCGGGTGTCTTGGGGGCTGCGGCCTCCCGGGGCCGGTGCGCGCCCTGCCGAGGGCCGCCCTCCGGGACGTCGTCGAAGACGTCGCGGGGATGCAGGTCGGGATCGGACCACGGGGGCTGTTCGCTCATGCGCGCCATCCTTCCATCCGGGAGCCCGTTCATGCGCCGCGACGAGCCGCCGGGACCGCGCTCACGAGTCCCTCAGCTCGCGCAGCCGCCGCACCAGGACGGGCTCGGCCGCCCAGGCGGCCTCCGTGTCCAGCAGCGCGTTGAGCCGCTGGTAGTACTCCGTCACGGGCATCCCGAGCTGCGCGCCGATGGCCCGCTCCTTGGCCCCCTGGTACTTGAAGCGCCGCTTCTCCAGGTCGAGGATCGCCCGCTGCTGCTCGTCCAGCTCCCCCGCCTGCGCGCCCATCAGCGCTGCTCCTGGCGCGGGCGCACCGAGACCGAGGTGAGCTGCACATCCGGGGAGGCATCTACGACCGCACGCACGGCCCGGCCCACCGACTCGGGGAGGATGTACTCCTCCGGGCGGTGCTGCTTCCCGATCGAGTCGTGGATCCCCCGCAGCATCTCGGTGTCCGTGGGGCCGGGGTGCACCGAGGCCACCCGCACGAGGTCCGGTTCGAGCTCCTGGCGCAGCGAGTCCGCCAGCGCCCTCAGCGCGAACTTGGAGGCCGCGTAGACCGCGTTGCCGCCGCTGGCGGTGAAGCCGGCGCCGGAGTTCACGAGCACCACGGTTCCCTGCGCGCGGCGCAGCGCGGGCAGGGCCAGCCGGGTCAGCTCGGCGGGGACCATGACGTTGAGCTCCAGCTGCGCCTGCCAGTCCTGGGGGCGGGAGTCCTCGACCGAGAGCCGGTGGCCCAGGGCGGCGCAGTGGACCAGGACATCAAGCCGCTCGAGCCCGTCCACGAGCTCGGGCAGGGCCTGGAAGTCCGTGAGCTCGGCGCGCACGGGCTCGGCCCCCTCCGGCAGCTGCGCCAGGGCGTGCTCATCGCGGCCCACGGCCAGGACCCGGTGATCGACCGCCAGGGACTCGACGACCGCCCGGCCGATGCCGCCGGTGGCACCGGTGACGAGGGCGAGGGGACGCTGATCGGTGGGCATGCTCGACTCGCTCATGCCGCCACTGTAGAACGCGGCCACGACAGCGCAGCGGGGCGCCCCCCGGCGTCGTGGGCGGCGGTCCCTAGAGTGGTCCGCATGACCAGCACCGATTCCGCAGACCGCCCCGAGCTCGCCGAGATCATGGCCGAGGACTGGGCCGAGGCCCTGCGCCCCGTGGAGGACGCGATCCACGGGATGGGCGACTTCCTGCGCCAGGAGCATGCGCAGGGCCAGCGCACCTTCCCGCCGGGCCCGGAGATCCTGCGGGCCTTCCAGGAGCCGATGGCCGAGGTCCGCGTGCTGGTCCTGGGCCAGGACCCGTACCCCACCCCGGGCCACGCCATGGGGCTGTCGTTCTCGGTGCGTCCGGACGTCCGCCCCCTGCCGCGGTCCCTGCAGAACATCTACCGCGAGCTGCACGACGACCTGGGGATCGCCCCGGCCGAGAACGGGGACCTCAGCGCATGGAGCCGCCAGGGTGTCATGCTGCTCAACAGGTGCCTCACGGTGCGCGACGGAGTGCCTGCCTCCCACCACGGCAAGGGGTGGGAGGCCGTCACCGAATGCGCGGTCCGGGCCCTGGCGGCCCGCGGCGGCCCGCTCGTGGGCCTGCTGTGGGGACGCCCCGCACGCCAGTGCGCCCCCTGGCTCGCCCCGGCCCCGACCGTGGAGTCCACGCACCCCTCTCCCCTGTCCGCCTCCCGCGGCTTCTTCGGTTCGCGGCCGTTCTCCCAGGTCAACCGTCTGCTCGAGGAGCAGGGGGCGGCTCCGATCGACTGGTCGGTAAGGTGAGCCTCATGACTGACGACCCCGCCCAGCACCAGCCCGCTCCCGCAAAGCCGCCGAAGGCGCAGATCGACCTGACCGTCGTGCAGCGCCTGGAGCTCTCCCCGTCGATGGTGCGCATCGTGGCCTCGATCGGCGATCCGAGCTCCTTCCGGGACATCGAGCCGCCGGAGAAGTACTGCAAGCTCGTGTTCTTCGATCCCGAGCTGGGCCTGGGAGATCATCCCGACTACTGGAGCCTGCGCGAGACGCTTCCGCGCGAGCACCTTCCCGTGACCCGGCACATGACGCTGCGCCACGTGGACCTCGAGGCCGGGCAGCTGTGGATCGACGTCGCGCTGCACGGCGACTCCGGCTGGGCCGGGCCGTGGGCGGCCGGAGCGCAGCCCGGCGACACGATCGTCGCTGTGGGTCCCGGCGGCAAGTGGATCCCCGACCCACAGGCCTCCTGGAGCCTCATGCTCGGCGACGAGGCCGCGATCCCCGCGGTGCTCGCCAACGTCGAGGCCATGCCGGAGGACGCCCGCGGAGAGATCCTGCTCGAGGTCCAGGACGCCGATCACCACCTGGACATCCAGGTGCCCTCGGGCTGGAGCCTGCGCTGGATCCACCGCGCCGAGGCCCCCGCCGGCTTCCCCGCCCTGGTCGAGGCCGCGCGCACGGCGCAGTGGCCCGGCACGACGGACGGCATCCAGGTCTTCGCCCACGGCGAGCGCGAGGCCATGAAGGCCCTCCGACCCGTCCTGTTCGAGGAGCACGGCCTGGACCGGGCGCAGGTCTCGCTGTCGGGCTACTGGGCCCGCGGCCGCGACGAGGACGCCTTCCAGGCCGAGAAGAAGACCCCGGTCGGCAAGGTCTGATCCCCTTCCCCTCGCACAGCACGACGGCCGCGCACCTGCTCATGCGAGGGTGCGCGGCCGTCGTCGTCTGCGCAGGCGGGGTCGGTCAGCGGCGGCGGTTGCGGCGCATGCCGATCCGGGCGTCCTCCGAGAGCACGAACGGGCGCATCAGCAGCTGGCCCAGGACCAGCCCGGCGGCCATCGACAGGATCGTGGTCATGGCCGTCACCAGCGACACGACGCCGTGGCCCGTGGTCTCGGCCTCGATCGTCACTGCGTACATGCCGCGGAAGAACGACAGCCCGGGCAGCAGGAACGTCATGCCCGGCACCGCGAGCACCAGGGACGGGATGCGGTGCCGCCCGGCGATGTAGGCGCCGATCACGCCCGTCATCGTGGCCCCGAAGACCACCTGCAGGCGCGCGTCGAGTCCGACCCACCCCACCAGGTGATAGGCCAGCAGGCCACCGAGCCCGGCGACCATGGCGGGCAGCAGGTGCCGCGCCGAGGCCTGCAGGCTGATCGCGATCAGCCCGGCTGCCAGCGTCATGCAGATGATGTTGAAGTAGGGCGCCGCCGGCTCGAACTGCGTCTGGGAGATGTCCAGCCCTCCCTGGCCCATCAGCCCCATGACCGCGATGCCCGTGTAGATCCCCGCGACGATCCCTGCGAAGGCCATGCCCGTGGACAGCGCGCGCCCTGCGGCCGTGACGGGGAAGCCCGAGATCGCGTCGTGCATGGTCGACATGAACCTGGTGGTGGGCATCAGCATGATCAGACCGGCCGCGATCACCTTCGGGGGCGACATCTCGATGCCGATCTGGGAGCCCAGCAGCGCCATGACGGTGATGACGAAGGCCGAGACCACCATGGTGAAGAACTCCGGCACGCGGCGTCGGCCCATCACGGCCCCGATCTTGCCCACCATGCCGGCCGAGAGCATCGAGATCGTGGCGCCCGTGAGGCCGCCGCCGATGCCCAGGGTGATGGCGAATGCCGCAGCCATGGTGGCCAGGGAGACCACCCAGTTGGGGTAGGGCTTGGGCCGGGAGTTGATGGCCTGGAGCCGCTCGCGGGCCTCCTCGCGCGACATCCTCCCTCGGCTGATCTCCGTGACCAGCCGGTGCGTGTCCGCCAGACCGGAGTAGTTGTCCGACGACGAGCGCACCACGCGCATGACGGTGTGGCTCGTGGTGTCGGCGTGGTTGAACACGTCCTCGCGGGTCGCGGAGGCATCGAGGCCGGAGACGTCTGCGACGTAGTTGATCGTGACCGACTGGTTGGTGATGTCGACCTCGATGTTCTCCACGCCGTAGGTCGCGCACACGGCCACGACCGCGTTCTCGACGTCCAGTGCGTCGGCGCCGTAGTGGAACATCGTCTCCGCCAGGCGCAGGGCGAAATTCAGGGTGCGCCGGGCCTCTCGGTCATCCGAGCTCGCGTACCGGCGCAGGCCCGCGAACGGGCTGGCCGTGAGCCGCTCGACCATGGGCATGGCGGCGGTCATCCCTGCGTCGCGCTTCATGATCGACTCGAGCACGCGACGCGAGCGCCGCGGCTGCGGTGCCGTCGCTGCGGAGCTCGACGACGGGTAGGCCGCCGTCTGCATCTGCGTGGTCGGCTGGCTGCCGAGACCCGTCGGCTCGACGGCCGGCAGCATCGAGGTGTCCGGGCGCGAGACCGGGCCCGTGGACTCCTGTGAGGCGCGCCGACGGCTCGTCGTGGCGATCGGGACGGTCTGGGCGGGCGACTGCCGCTGCAGCCGGTCGCGCTCGATGGCCTCGGTCGTGAGCACTGGAAGCGCCTCGACGCGCGGTGCCAGCACATCGCCGAGCTGACCGTCCGCCAGGGCCTGGGCGCGTCCGGCCTGGGCCTCGGTGGCCCGGATCGGCGCCAGGTCGTCGTCGCTGAGCAACTGATGCAGGCTCAGCTGGGCGTCCGGCCCGAAGGGATCCGCGGGCAGCTGCTCGAGGTCCGTCCATCCCGAGCTCGGATAGGAGCCGGGGCGGACCTCCTGGCCGAAGGGCTGCAGAGCCGACGGCTCGGATGCGTCCGTCAGGCTGGTCAGGGAACCGGTGAGCGTGGCTGGGGGCACCGCGGACTCTCCTCCATGGTGTGTTCCGACATGCATCGGGCCGGATGCCGCCGTGCGGCGTCATCCGGCACGGGCACCCGGGCAGGCCGGGCAGGGGGCCGGTCGTCGGCTCAGTAGAACGCCTCGTTGCGGGAGCGGACCCACAGCCGTCGCATGACCTTCTCGATCACGGTGTTCCACAGGCGGGCCCGGCAGGGGGAGATCTGCTGATCCCACACGCCGGTGTAGTCGATGACGGTCTTGGTGAACGACGTCTTGAACAGCCCCAGCCCGTGGAACGGGTGCTCCTTGTCCTTGACCCGGTCCTTGGGCGGGGTGCCCACGAAGTCGTAGTCGATGATCCCGTGGTCCTTCATGAGATCCGTCAGCGCGGTCCACTGCACCAGGTGCGAATCGCCGTACTGCTTGCGCCGGGGCTTCGACCCGCCGTCCTTGTAGAAGCCGTGCCTCCCGAAGGCCACCACGAAGGCGCCGACGGAGGGCTCGCCGTCCTCGTAGGCGAAGTACAGGCGTCCCTGCCCGGCCTGGTCGAAGTTCGTCCAGAACCGCTGGTAGTACTCGTACGGACGCAGCATGACGCTGGCGTGGCCCTGTCCGATGGTCTGCATCAGCCCGAACATGGCCTGCATGTTCTCCTCCGTGACGGGCACGCGCTCGACGCGCGCCTCCTCCCGGATCGCGCGGCGCACCGCGTTGCGGCCGCGGGAGTGCAGGGCCTTGAAGACCTCGTCCTCGCTGCGGTCGGTGTCCAGCAGCGCGGTCGAGTCGTTGGACTGGATCGGGAAGGAATGCACCAGGCCGGCGTCCTCCAGGGTGGACGTGAGCTCGGGGTCATCCAGCAGCACCGGCTCCATCTTGACCATGAAGACGCCCAGGCGCTTGCGGCGGATCAGCTCCTCCGTAGCCTCGGCGAAGCCGACCAGGTCCTCGCCGGCCTCGACCGACGGGCCCTTGGCCATGTACCAGAGGGTGCCCAGCCCCGGAACGACCTTCTCCAGCACGAGCGTGAACACCGGCTGCGATCCGTCGCGCGGCTCGTGGACCAGGTGCACGGGCCGCCAGCCGTGATCCTTCTTGACGTCGGCGTACGAGGACGCCTGCAGCAGGTCCCCTCCGCGCGGGTTGGACTGCACATGCTCATCCCAGGCGTCGATCTCCTGGGTCGTGGCGAAGCGTGCGGTGAAAGCGCGCACGGTGCTCCTTTCGGGTCATGCCCCGGGACGATCGCTCGGGGGCTGTCTCGGCGAGGACGGGACGGGGGCCGACAGCAGGCCCGCGCCGCCCGGGCTCGCGGACAGGGGTCTCGGCCTCCCACCGTACCGGGTGATCCCTGCTCGGACCCCGGCACCGCCCCTGCGCGTCCTTCAGGCGATGACGACCTCCACACCGGCGCGCTCCAGGGCGCGGGCGAGCCCTGACGGCGGCTCGGCGTCGGTGATCATGACGTCGATCTCGCTCAGATGGGCGTAGCGCGAGAACGTCTCGTGGCCGTGCTTCTCGGCGTCGCAGACCACGACCACCCGGCGGGCGGCCCCTGCGATCGCCGCCTTGACCGCGGCCTCTGGCGCGTGCGGCGTGGAGAATCCGAAGCCCTCCGAGACCCCCGAGCAGCCCAGGATCGCCAGGTCCACCCGGTGGTCGGAGTAGTGCCCGGCGGTGCGGGCTCCGGCGGCCGCCCAGGTGAGCTTGCGCACAGCGCCGCCGACCATGTCGAGCTCGATGTCCGGGTGATCGGCCAGCCGCCCGGCCACGTGCAGCGCGTGGGTCAGCACCTGCAGCGGCTGCTCGGAGTCATCGGACCGCCAGTTCGCGAGCTCATCGGCCACCGCCTCCACCGTGGTGCCCGCATCCAGGACGACGGTGACCGCGCCCTCGGCCTCGAGCAGGCGCACGGCAGCCGCGGCGATGCGCCGCTTGGCCGGGGACTTCGGCGCCTCGCGCCCTGCGATCGCTGCCTCGACGGAGGCCGGCCGGTCGAGGGAGACCGCCCCGCCGTGCACTCGACGCAGCCTGCCCGCGGCCTCGAGCGCGGCCAGATCCCGGCGCACGGTCTCCATGGCCACATCGAATCGCCGGGACAGGTCGGCGCCGCTGACCCGACGGGATGTGCTGACCAGCTCGGCGATCTCCGCCTGCCGCTCCTGTGCGAACATGTGCCGATTCCTCCTGGGACCCGAGTCCGTGCCTCGCCCCCTCCTCGGTGCGCGGTCCTTTCGCGGCAGCCGAGACAGGGCCGCTGCGACCCGGGGCGTCGCCCCCGAGACTATCGGGAGCCTCCCTGTCCGAAGGTCTATCCTGTCTCCGGCCGGGCCCGGCTTCCGGGCCCCTGCCCCTTCCGCGCACCCCGTCATCGATGACGGACGCGCCCATCCCCTGCGCCCCTCGTCCGCCCCCTTGGAGGCACCGCTTGCTCCTGCGCCTGATCCGCGACTACGCGGGCCGCTACCCCGGCTGGATCCTGGGAACGGTCGTCCTGCAGCTGGCCGCGACCATGACGATCCTCCTGCTGCCCGCGCTCAACGCGCGCATCATCGACGGCGGGGTGGCCCAGGGCCGCACCGGGGTGATCGTCTCCACGGGTCTGGTCATGCTCGGTGTGACGCTGCTGCAGGCAGTGACTGCCGTGGCGGCCGTGTACTGCGGCGCGCGCGTGGCCATGGGCACCGGACGCGACCTGCGCCACGCCGTCCAGCGCCGGGTCGCCCGCTTCTCCGGGCGCGAGATGGACCGCTTCGGCACACCGTCGCTGATCACGCGCGGGACGAACGACGTCCAGCAGATCCAGATGCTGACCCTGATGGGCCTGACCATGATGATCACCGCGCCGCTGATGAGCATCGGCGGCCTGGCCATGGCCCTGCGCACGGACCCCGGCCTGTCCTGGCTGGTCTGGGTCGCGATCCCGCTGCTCGTGGTGCTGCTGCTGCTGATCATGCGCAGGCTCATGCCCCTGTTCCGCTCCATGCAGGGCCGGATCGACGACATCAACGGCGTGCTGCGCGAGCAGGTGGTCGGCATGCGCGTGGTGCGGGCCTTCGTGCGCGAGGATCACGAGCGCCAGCGCTTCGCCGGTGTGAACGACGAGCTCTCCGGGATCTCCCTGCGCATCGGGCAGCTGTTCGTGCTGATGTTCCCCCTGATCATGATGATCCTGCACCTGGCCACCGCCGCGGTGCTGTGGTTCGGCGGCCACCGCGTGGATGAGGGGCTGCTCGAGGTCGGGCAGATGACGGCGTTCACGCAGTACCTGCTGCAGATCCTCATGGCCCTGATGATGGGCGTGTTCATGATGATGATGGTCCCCCGGGCCATGGTCAGCGCCGAGCGCATCGGAGAGGTCCTGCGCACGGAGACGAGCCTCCACGAACCGCTGCAGCCGCAGGCCCCGCAGCGCCTCGAGGGCGTCGTCGAGTTCCGGGACGTCTCCTACTCCTACCCCGGCGCGGAGGCCCCGGTGCTGGAGGGCATCAGCTTCACGGCCCGCCCGGGCACCACCACCGCGATCATCGGCTCCACGGGCGCCGGGAAGACCACGCTGCTGCACCTCATCCCGCGCCTGGACGACCCCACGCACGGGCAGGTCCTGCTCGACGGGGCGGAGACCTCGCGCCTGGCCCGCAGCGAGATCGTGCGCCGCGTGGCGCTCGTGCCGCAGAAGCCCTACCTGTTCTCCGGGACGATCGCCTCCAACCTGCGCTTCGGGCGCCCCGAGGCCACCGACGAGCAGCTGTGGGAGGCCCTGGAGACCGCGCAGGCCGCCGATTTCGTGCGCCGGATGCCCGAGCAGCTCGAGACGAACGTGTCCCAGGGCGGAACGACCGTCTCGGGCGGGCAGCGCCAGCGCCTGTCCATCGCACGGGCGCTGATCGCGGATCCCGTGGTCCACCTGTTCGACGACTCGTTCTCGGCCCTGGACGTCACCACGGATGCCGCGCTGCGGGCGGCGCTGCGTCCCGTGACCCGCGACGTCACCCAGATCGTGGTCGCCCAGCGCGTGGCCACCGTGCTCGATGCCGATCAGATCCTCGTGCTCGACGACGGCCGGATCACCGCCCGCGGCACCCACGCCGAGCTGCTTGAGTCCTCGGCCACCTACCGGGAGATCGTGGACTCCCAGCTCAGTCCCGAGGATCCCTCGGCCGACACGGAAGCGGAGGCCGCCCGGTGAGCCCCAGCACCTCCTCTGCACGTCGCCGCGGACGCGCCGACGCCGAAGCCGCGGCCGGGGACGAGGCCCTGAAGGACGATTCCCTGATCTCCCCCGAGATCGACCTGGATGACGCTCCCGCTGACGACGGCTGGGGCGGCGGCGCTCCCGCGCGCAAGCCGCGCAGCTTCTGGCCCTCGGTGCACCGGCTCGGCGGCCTCATGATGGACTTCAAGGCGGGGCTGGCCGTGGTGCTGGTGTTCATCACGGGATCCGTCCTGCTCTCCGTGCTGGCGCCCATGCTGCTCGGCCAGGCCACGAACGTCGTCTTCGCCGGTGTGCTGTCCCGGGACCTCCCGCCGGATGCCACGCAGCAGGAGGTCGTCGACGGCCTGCGCGCCGACGGGCGCGACTCCCTGGCCGACGTCTTCTCGACCATGACGCTGGACCCAGGCTCCGGAGTGGACTTCGGTCGGCTGGGCCAGCTGATCATGCTCGTGCTGGCCATGTACCTGGTGGCCTCGGTCCTGCAGTGGGCCCAGGGCCGGATCCTCAACACGATCTCCGTGCGGATCATCCGGGACCTGCGCGCCCAGGTCGAGGACAAGCTGCACCGGATCCCGCTGAGCTACTTCGACACCCGCCGCCGCGGGGATGTGATGTCGCGGGTGACCAACGACGTCGACAACGTCCAGACGGCGCTGCAGCAGACCTTCTCGTCACTGCTCGAAAACATCATGCGGGTGCTCGGCATCCTGATCATGATGTTCGTGCTGTCCTGGCAGCTGGCGCTCGTGGCGCTGATCGCGCTGCCGCTGTCCGCCGCCGCGGCCGGGATCGTGGGCTCTCGTGCCCAGAAGCACTTCGGGAAGCAGTGGGCGGCCACCGGAGCCCTCAACGGCCAGATCGAGGAGGACTTCACCGGCCACCAGCTCGTGACCGTCTTCGGGCGCGAGGACGACATGGCCCGGGACTTCGATCGCCGCAACGACGACCTCTACCGCTCGGCCTTCTCCGCCCAGTTCGTCTCCGGGACGATCATGCCGATCATGCAGTTCGTCTCCTGGCTGTCCTACGTGGGCATCGCCGTGGTCGGCGGGATGCGCGTGGTGTCGGGGTCCATGACGCTGGGTGCGGCCACGGCCTTCATCCAGTACTCGCGTGAGTTCAACCAGCCCCTGTCGCAGGTCGCCTCGATGGCCACCCAGATCCAGTCGGGCGTAGCCTCGGCCGAGCGCGTCTTCGAGCTGCTGGACGCCCCGGAGCAGGAGCCCGAGTCCGCTCCGGCGCAGATGCCCGAGCGCATCGAGGGCCGCGTGCAGTTCGAGCACGTGGACTTCTCCTACCAGCCCGACGAGCCGCTGATCGAGGACCTCTCCTTCACCGCCGAGCCGGGGCGCACGGTCGCGATCGTGGGCCCCACCGGCGCGGGCAAGACCACACTGGTCAACCTGGTGATGCGCTTCTACGAGATCGACTCCGGGCGCATCACCCTGGACGGCACCGACATCCGGGAGATGACCCGTGCGCAGCTGCGCTCGCAGGTGGGCATGGTGCTGCAGGACGCGTGGCTGTTCACCGGGACCATCCGCGAGAACATCCGCTACGGGCGCCTCGAGGCCACCGACGAGGAGGTCGAGGAGGCGGCCCGCGCCACCTCGGTGGACCGGTTCGTGCGCTCCCTGCCCGACGGCTACGAGACTGTGCTGGACAACGACGGCGGCAGCATCTCCGCCGGCGAGCGCCAGCTGATCACGATCGCGCGCGCCTTCCTGGCAGCACCGGCCCTGCTGATCCTGGACGAGGCGACCTCGTCGGTGGACACCCGCACGGAGGTCGCGGTGCAGAAGGCCATGGCCGCGCTGCGCCGTGGCCGCACATCGTTCGTGATCGCCCACCGCCTCTCCACCATCCGCGACGCGGACACGATCCTGGTGATGAGCGGCGGCCGGATCATCGAGCAGGGCTCCCACGACGAGCTGATGTCCCGCCCCGGGGCCTATCGGGCGCTCTACGAGAGCCAGTTCAGCGAGGAGCCTCCCGAGGAGCCCGAGGCCCTCACCGGCTCGCTCGATCAGCTGTGATCGCGGCCGCTGCGGGGGCTCGGCTCAGATGCGATTGTGGGCGAGTTCACATGTAGCATGGCGCACATCATCAGCCGCGGGTCGGGATGCCACCACCTCTGACCTGCGGCTGCGCCACGCACCAGCAGGAGCCCTCCCGTGGAAGCACAGGAAACACCGCAGACAGGTCCCCCGGGCCGTCGGGCCGTTCTGAAGGGACTGGGCGCGGTCGTGGCGCTCGGGTCGTTCGGGACCGCGGCCTACGGCTCGATCACCTCGCGCACCTCCGGAACCGATCTTCGCTCGAACCTCACGATCATCGCCCCGGCCGCGGCCGGCGGCGGATGGGACACCATCGCCCGTGAGATGCAGATGGTCCAGCGCGAGAACCAGATCATCAACAACACCCAGGTGGTCAATCAGCCCGGTGCCGGCGGCACGATCGCGCTGAGCAACCTCATCAACATGGAGGGCGACCCGCAGACCCTGATGGTCGGCGGCACCGGCCAGCTCGCGGCGACCATCCAGTACGAGACGGAGGCGACCCTCGACGACGTCACCCCTCTGGCCGTCGTGGTCGAGGAGTACGGCGTGATCGTCGTGCCCGGAGACTCCCCCTACGAGAGCCTCGACGACCTCGTGAAGGCGTGGAAGGACGACCCGGGGGCCCTCCCGTGGACCGGCGGCGGCTCGTTCGACGAGCTCGTGATCACCGATCTGGCGCTGAAGGCCGGGGTGGACCTGGCGAACTTCCAGTTCGTGTCCTCCGACGGCGGCGGCGAGGCCATCCAGGCGCTGCTCAACGGCACCGCCAAGGCGGCCACGGGCGGCTACCCGGACAACGTGGATCAGATCGAGGCCGGGAACCTGCGCGCGCTGGCGCTGGTGGCCCCCGAGCCGGTCGAGGGCATCGACATCCCCACCGCCGTGGAGCAGGGATACGACGTCTCGCTGACCAATTGGCGCCTGCTCGCAGCCCCTCCGGGAATCACGGAAGAGGAGAAGGCCGAGCTGGAGGACGTGATCCTCGAGACCATCGACGCCCCCGAATGGGCCGAGGCCGTGGAGCGCTACCACTGGTCCGAGAACCGGATCTTCGGCGACGAGCTGACCGACTTCCTGGAGACCGAGCGCGAGCGCATCTCCGGCCTGTACGAGGAGATGGGCTCATGAGCACCTCAGCATCCGCCGCCGAGACCCCCTGGGCCGACGGCTCCGACGAGCCCCGCGACCCCGCAGCGCCTTCGAGCTCCTCCGCCGAGCCCGAGGTGCGCACCACGCTGATCCGCGATCTGCTCACTCCGCTGATCCTGCTCGCGTTCGCGACCTATCTGACGGTGAACCTGTTCCTGATCGAGGTCACGGACTCCACCGACTTCCCGGGCCCCCGGTTCTTCCCCGCGATCATCGCCGGGCTGATCTACGCGCTGACGGCCCTGGAGCTGCTGAGCATCGCCCGGAACCGCTCCCGTCGCGGCCCCGCGCCCGCGGCCGCCGCCGAGTCGGCCGCGCCGTTCGACTGGCCCGCACTGGTCTGGACCGTCGGCGGGTTCATCCTGTTCATCCTCACCCTGCGGCTGCTCGGCTGGGTCCTGGCCGCGGCGCTGCTCTTCTGGTTCGTGGCCCGCGGGTTCGGCAACCGCAGCCCGCTGACCTCGCTCGCGGTGGGCCTGACGGTCAGCTCGCTGGCCTACATCGGCTTCGACATGGGGCTGGGCCTGAACCTGCCCTCCGGCATCCTGGGAGGTGCGTTCTGATGGAATCCCTGTCCCTTCTGGCCGACGGCTTCGCCGGAGCCCTGACGCTGAGCAACCTCTTCTGGGTCGTCGCCGGGTGCCTTCTGGGCACCGCTGTGGGCGTCATCCCCGGGCTCGGCTCCTCCATGGCCGTGGCGCTGCTGCTGCCCGTGACCTTCGCCCTCGAGCCCACCGCCGCGTTCATCATGTTCTCGGGCGTCTACTTCGGCGGCCTGTTCGGCGACTCCACCATGGGCATCCTCATGAACACTCCGGGGCAGGGATCGGCGATCGCCTCCACATTCGAGGGCCATCGCATGGCCAAGGACGGCAGAGCGCCCCAGGCCCTGGCCACGGCCGCGATCGGCGCGTTCGTCGGCGGCTTCACGGCCTCGATCCTGCTGGTGTTCGTCGCGCCCTGGCTGGCCAGGTTCTCCTCCAGCTTCGGACCGGCCGAGTACTTCGCCCTGGCCCTGTTCGCCTTCATGGCCACGTCCTCCGTCGTCACCGACTCGGCGGTCAAGGGCCTGCTGTCGCTGCTGCTCGGCCTGGGCATCGCGGTGATCGGCATCGACTCCGTCACCGGCATCCCTCGCTTCACCGCCGATTCCCAGAACCTCTTCGACGGCATCTCGCTGGTCACCGTCACCGTGGCCGTGCTGGCTCTCGGCGAGGTCTTCCACTACGCCACCGTCACCCGGCACACCCCGCAGGGGACCATGGTCGCCTCCAAGGGCCGTCCGTGGCTGTCGGGCAAGGAGTTCCGGGAGGCGGCCCCGGCCTGGGGCCGCGGCACCGCCATCGGCCTGCCCTTCGGCGTGATCCCCGCCGGCGGCGCCGAGATCCCCACCTTCCTGGCCTATGGCACCGAGCGATCGCTGGATCGACGCCGCAAGGACCCCCAGTTCGGCAAGGGGGCCATCCGCGGCCTGGCCGCACCCGAGGCCGCCGGCAACTCGACCACCGGCATGGCCATGGGCGCTCTGCTGGCCCTGGGCCTGCCGGTCTCCGCCACCGCGGCCATCATGCTGGCGGCCTTCCGGCAGTACGGCCTGCAGCCCGGCCCGCTGCTGTTCGAGCGCTCCTCGGACCTGGTCTGGGCGCTGCTGGCCAGCTTCTTCGTGGCCATGGTGGTCCTGCTGATCATCAACCTGCCGTTCGCACAGGTCTGGGCCAAGCTGCTGCTGATCCCCGCCCCGTATCTCTACGGCGGGATCATGGTCTTCTGCGCGCTGGGCATCTACGCGTCGTCGAGCGCCCTGTTCGACCTGGGCCTGCTGCTGGTGCTCGGACTGATCGCGTTCGTCATGCGGCTCAACGACTTCCCCATGGCGCCGCTGATCATCGGCATGGTCCTCGGGCCGCTGGCCGAGACCTCCCTGCGGGATGCGCTGGTGTCCTCCGCCGGTGATCCCTCCGTGCTGATCGACGGCCCCATCACCTGGGTGCTCTACGGGCTGCTCGCCGTGATCCTGCTCCTGTCCATCCGCGCCAAGGTGGTCAGCCGCACCCGCAAGGACGTCTGAGCCGGGTCGAGCCGCGAAGGCCCTCCTCGGTGCGCAGTGCCCATCGAGGAGGGCCTTCGTCGTGCCCGGGCCAGGTGCTCGGCGGTCCCGCGGCGGATCCCCGTGGGAATGTCCTGTGCATTCGAGCCGATGCGACGAGTGCGGTTCCTCCCCTCGGCGTGCGCGGATACGTTGGGGAGGAAGGCATCGCATCAGTCATCGCATGAGCGCCTCCGGCGACCCGGAGCGCGCCGGGAGGAGATGAAGTGACCAATTTCGCCGTCGTCGAGCGCCGTCACCTGGCAGCCCTGCTGCGCCGCGTGGGGCCGGATGCCCCCACCCTGTGCGAGGGCTGGGTCACCCGTGACCTCGCGGTCCACCTGATCGAGCGCGACTCCCGCCCTGATCTCATCGCGGGCACCGTCCTGCCCAAGATCCCCGTGCTGAGCAAGCGGGCCCAGGAGGCCGACGCCCAGCTGCGCCGCCAGGACTGGGGCGAGCTGGTGTCCAAGGTCGAGAAGCCTGCCCTCTACTCCCCAGCCCGACTGGGCCCGCTGGACAAGCGCATGAACACCGCCGAGTTCTTCGTCCACCACGAGGACGTGCGCCGAGCCCAGGAGACCTGGCACCGCCGTCAGCTGCTGCAGGAGGAGGAGCGGGACCTCTGGGCCGCCCTCAAGCTCATGGGCAAGGCTCTGCTGCGTCCCGAGCAGGATTCCGTCCTGCTGGTGGCCAACGGCTACGGCTCCGTGACCGGGGGCAAGGCCAAGACCACGACGGTGCGCATCGTGCGCGGCACCCCGTCCGAGCTGCTGCTGTGGGCCTTCGGCCGCCGCGAGCAGGCGGAGGTCGCGATCACCGACGAGTGATCCCGCCTCGATCCCCAGCGGCCCCCGACCGGATGGTCGGGGGCCGCTTCCGTGCTGTGCGGCACCTCAGCGCCGGAACGCCGCCCCGGGGTGGGTGCTCGGCAGGTGATCGGCGCCGGTGAGCCTCCCGCGCAGCGTCGAGCCTGGCCGGGCGCCCCCGGGCAGGTGCCCGCGGCGGCGCAGCTCGGGGCTCACGTGCTCAGCGAAGGCCGTCATATCCACGTCGCGCAGGCCGTAGTCGATGTTGAAGCCGTCCACGCCGGCCTCGGCCATCCAGCGCTCGAGCTCCTCGGCGACCGTGGCGCCCGAGCCGATCACGACGGGGCCGCGAGCGCCCAGGCACATGTGCGCAGCCACTTCCCCCACCGTCCAGTCCCGGTCAGGGTCCAGCTCCAGGAAGGACTGCAGCGCTGAGCGGTTGCCCTCGATGGCGCCGTCGCCAGTCAGCTGCGCGACCGCCTGCGCCAAGGGGGTCTGCGGGTCGAACGGCGCCAGGTCGAGCCCGGTCCAGCCCGCGAACAGCGCCAGGGCAGCCTGCCGGTCGGCGAACTGGGCGTAGGATGCCGCGCGCTCGGCCGCCTCCGCGTCGGTGCTGTCGGCGATCACCGTGATCGACATCAGCATGTGCGCAGCATCCGCCCCGCGGCCCTCCCGCTCCAACCCGGCTCGCGCGGCGTCCGTGAGTCGACGGACGGATGCTGTCGAGGTCCCGGAGAAGAACATGGCCTCGGCATGCCGGGCGGCGAAGGCCATCCCGCGCGGCGAGGAGCCCGCCTGGAAGAGGTATGGAGTGCGCTGCGGGCCCGGCGCCACGAGCGCGGGTCCGGGGACGCTGAAGTGCTCGCCCTCATGACCCGCCCCGTGGACGAGGTCCGGGTCGAGATAGATCCCGGACTCGGCGTCGGCGCGCAGCACCCCCGGCTCGAACGTGCCCTCCCACAGCGCGCAGACCACGTCCATGAACTCATCGGCCCGGTCGTAGCGGGCGTCATGGGGCAGCTGGCCTCCGGCGCCGAGGTTGCGCATGGCGGATTCCTGATAGCCGGTCACGATGTTCCAGCCGATGCGCCCGTCCGTGAGGTGGTCCAGGCTCGCGAAGCGGCGCGCCAGCAGATACGGCTGCTCGTAGCTCACCGAGGCCGTCACGCCGAAGCCGAGGGTGGTGGTGGCTGCGGCGAGCGCGCTGACGGCCGTCAGGGGATCCAGCGCCGGGTACTGCATCCCGGAGCGGATGGCGGTGCGCCCGGAGCCGTCGAAGACGTCGTAGACCCCGGCGGCATCGGCCAGGAACAGGGCGTCGAAGCCGGCGCGCTCGAGCATCTGTGCGTGGGCGGTCCAGAACCTCAGGTCCCGGTACTGCTCCGGCTGAGCGCGAGGATGGCGCCACAGCCCCGTGCTCTGGTGGGTGGGGACCATCATGTCCAGCGCTGCCAGGATCATGAGCCACATGCTGGCACAAGCGGAGCCCCCTGTCGGAATCGAACCGACGACCTGCTGTTTACAAGGCAGCTGCTCTGCCGACTGAGCTAAGGAGGCGCGTCCTCTGCTGAAGGACCCTGCCATCCTAGCGGGGAGCACCCGGATGACACGACGGCGCCCGTCGAGCCCTGGGCTCGACGGGCGCCGTGGTCGCGCGGTCCGAGGGGGAATCAGCCTTCGGTGGGCTCCGCCGAGGCAGTCGAGGAGCCCGACGCGGAGGCGGACGCCGACTCCGTGGCCCTGGCCGAAGCCGAGTCCGAGGCCTCGCCGCCGGCGTCGTTCGGGTCCTTGCCCTCGGCGGCGGCCTTGACGGCCTCGGAGAGGCTCGAGCCCTGCTCCCAGACCACGCCGTCGACCATGGCGGTGGGGGTGCCGTTCACGCCGTCGGCCTGCGCCGTGGCGGAGGTGTAGTCGACCATCGGGCGCCAGTCCTGATCGTCCATGGCCTGCTCGATGTCGGCGCCGTGCTTGGAGGCGATCTCGACGATCTCGTCGTCGTCGAGCCCGCCGGTGCCCTGGTGCGTGAACATCTCCTCCTGGAAGGCGAGCGCCTCGTCGGTGCCCACCTGGTTCGCGACCTCGTAGAAGGCGGCCGCGGAGCGGGAGGAGTAGTACGTGGCGTTGTCCAGGTAGTTCACCGTGCGGTACTCGACGGTGGCCTCGCCCGAGTCCACGACCTTCGCGAGGTCCTCCGCGTGGGCCTCCTCGAACTCCGCGCAGTGCACGCAGTCGAAGTCTTGCCAGATCACGATCTGCACGGGCTCATCGGACTCGGCGGCCGTTCCCGGCTCGACGATGCCCTCGGCCTCCGGGGTCTCCGGCGGGGTCTCGGGCGGGTCGCCGGCATCGTCGGCGGAGACCTCGTCCGATTCGGCGGAGTCCTTCGTGATGCCGTCGGCGGTCATCTCGATCCCGCCCCACTGGTTGGCGCTGGCGGGAACGGGCCCGGAATCGGGGATGCGCTGGGAGCGCACCTGCCAGACCACGAGCGCTGCGATCACCAGGATCGCGACCACGAGCAGCGCGATGCCGCCCTGGAGGAGGCGCTTCTGCCGCTGGTCGGCCTGGGCGTGCTTCTCGGCGATCCCCCGGGCCTGAGCCCGGAAGTCGTCCTTGTCCTGGTGGGAGGCCATGGATCCTCTTCTGCGTGAAGGTCGGGGGTGACGGCACCGCGGTGCCCGGGGCGTTTCGCGGGCTCGAGTGGTCTCACGCGCCAGGATAGCGGTGACCGCGCCCGCCTCCGCGATCAGGGACCGTCCAGCCGACGTGCAGACGCCCCGGGGCCGGGCCAGGCGCGGCGACCTAGACTGGATCCAGCAGATCACCCGATGGAGGAGAGTGCACCGTGAGCCAGTCCGCATCCGCGAGCACCGATCAGACATCCACTGGGGACGGGCAGGGCCGGGACTTCATCGTCGTCGCCAACCGCCTGCCGGTGGACCGCGCCGTCGACGAGAACGGCAGCAGCTCCTGGCACCGCTCCCCTGGCGGGCTGGTCTCCGCGCTCGCCCCGGTCATGGCCAGCAACGACGGCGCCTGGGTCGGCTGGGCCGGCAGCCCGGACGAGCAGCTCGAGCCCTTCGACCACGACGTCTTCCACCTGGTCCCGGTCGAGCTCTCCGCCCGGGAGGTCGAGCGCTACTACGAGGGCTTCTCCAACGGCACCCTGTGGCCGCTGTACCACGACGTCATCGCCCCGCCGAGCTACCACCGCACCTGGTGGAACGCGTACAAGGACGTGAACCGGCGCTTCGCCGAGGCCGCCGCAACGGCTGCCTCTGAGGGCGCGACCGTGTGGGTGCAGGACTACCAGCTGCAGCTCGTGCCCAGGATGCTGCGGCAGATGCGTCCCGATCTGACCATCGGGTTCTTCGATCACATCCCGTTCCCGCCGGTCGAGATCTTCGCCCAGCTGCCCTGGCGGCGCTCGGTGCTCGAGGGCCTCACCGGTGCGGATCTGGTCGGCTTCCAGCGCCCCGGCGACGCCCAGAACTTCCAGAACTGCGTCCGCCGGTTCATGGGAGTCTCTTTCCGCCGCGGCGAGGCCGAGATCACCGCGCAGACCACCTCCACCGCCTTCGACTTCACGGGCGCGGACGCCGCGGCCGGTCCGTCGTGGACCCTGAAGGCCGGTCCGTACCCGATCTCGATCGACGTCGAGGGCATCAGGGAGATGGCCGCCCGGAAGGAGACGAAGGAGCGCGCGCGGCAGATCCGCCGCGAGCTCGGCGATCCCGAGACGGTGTTCCTGGGCGTGGACCGCCTGGACTACACCAAGGGCATCCGCCATCGGATCAAGGCCTACGGCGAGCTGCTGGCAGACGGCGATCTCGACGTCGATCACGACATCCTGGTCCAGGTCGCCTCCCCGTCGCGCGAGCGCGTGGAGTCCTACAAGGTGCTGCGCGAGCAGGTCGAGGGCATGGTCGGGCACCTCAACGGCCAGTACGACACCATGGGCCACACCGCGATCCGCTACCTCCACCACGGCTATCCGTTCGAGGAGATGGTCGCGCTCTACCTGGCCACCGACGTCATGCTCGTGACCTCCCTGCGCGATGGGATGAACCTGGTGGCCAAGGAGTTCGTGGCGGCCAAGGCCGACGGCAGCGGACGGCTCGTGCTCTCCGAGTTCACGGGGGCGGCGGATCAGCTCAAGCAGGCGATCCTGGTCAACCCGCACGACATCGACGACCTCAAGCTGCTCATGCTCGCGGCCAAGGCCATGCCGGACGACGAGGCCCGCAAGCGCATGCGCGCCATGCGCCGGCAGGTGCTGACCCACGACGTCGACGCCTGGCAGGAGGCGTTCCTCAACGACCTCGCCGCCCTCCGCCGCCGCAACGACGATGCCCAGGAGTCCTGAGCCCATGTCCTCTCCCGACGACGCCCTCTCTCCTGAGCTTCTCGAGGCCCTGCGGCGTCTGGCGAAGGCGCCCGTCCTGCTGGCCGCCTTCGACTTCGACGGCACCCTGGCCCCCTTCACCGTGGACCCGCAGGACTCCCGGGCGCTGCCCGAGTCCCAGGAGGCGCTCGACCGGCTGGCGGCCATGGAGCGCACTCACGTGGGCATCATCTCCGGGCGGGACCTCGGCTTCCTGCGCTCCGTCGTGAACAAGGACCGCACCAAGCTGCTCAGCGGGTCCCACGGGGCCGAGCTGGACCTGCATCCGCTCGGGCCCGACGCCGGCGACACGGCCATCCGCCTGTCCGGGGAGCAGCTCGTGGCACTCGACCGCGCCGTCGACGCCGTGCGCGAGGTCGTGGACCGGTATCCCGGGGCCAAGGCCGAGCTCAAGCCGGCCGGGGTCTGTCTGCACACCCGTCCCATGGAGGACCAGTCCCTGTCGGATCAGGCGCTGGCCGAGATGCTCGGGCGCTTCGAGGCCCTGGACGGGCTGCGCATCACCCCGGGCCAGCAGGTCATGGAGTGCTCGGTGCTCTCGGCGACCAAGGGCGAGGGCGTCGAGGCGCTGATCCGGGCCACGGGCGCGGATGCGGCGCTGTTCGTGGGCGACGACGTCACCGACGAGGACGGCATGCGGGCGCTGCGCCCCCAGGACGTCGGCCTGAAGGTCGGCGACAAGGAGACGGTCGCGCCGTTCCGCGTGGCCTCCCCCGAGGCCCTGGGGCGGCTGCTGACGCAGTTCGCGCAGCTGCGGGCGGACGCCCTGGGCTGAGCGGATCCGAGATCTGCTCAGCCCTTGACGGCCCCGCCGGTGAGTCCGGCCACGATGTAGCGCTGCAGGAAGAGGAACAGCAGCACGACTGGCAGCGCCGAGAGCACGGCTCCTGCTGTGAAGACTCCCCAGTCCGCCCCGAACTCGACCGAGACGAACTGGTAGAGACCCACCGCGAGCGTGTATTGGCGAGGATCCTGCAGGACGATCTGCGCCAGCAGGAAGTCCGAGAACGACGCGATGAAGGAGAGCATGCCGACGACCACGATGATCGGCGTCACGAGCGGCAGGATCATCCGCCAGTAGATCTGGGCATGGCTCGCCCCATCCAGCGTCGCGGCTTCGTCGAGGTCCCGCGGGATGGTGTTGAAGAACCCGAACATCAGGAACGTGTTCGCTCCCAGAGCCCCGCCCAGGTACACAGCGATCAGGCCGAATCGGGAGTTCAGTCCCAGGACCGGATAGACCTCGGAGATCGCGAACAGGAGCAGGAAGATCGCCACGAAGGCCAGCAGCTGAGGGAACATCTGGATGATGAGCAGGGCCATGAGCCCCTGGCGTCTGCCCCGGAAGCGGAACCGGGAGAACGCATAGGCCGCCGCCGCCCCCATGAGCACCGTGCCGATCGCTGTGATCGTGGAGACCATCATGGAATTGAGGAACCAGCGCGGGAACGGATTCTGCGGATCGGAGAACAGCTGCCTGTAGTTCGCATCGGTGACGGTGGCGAACAGCTGATTCGAGCCCACCAGCGACCCCGAAGCCGACAGCGAGGCGGACAGGGCGTAGACGAGCGGGAACAGCGCGAACACGCACATGACCACGGCGGCGAGATGGCGCCACCAGGCATTCGAGCGTGCACGGGCGCTGCGACGACGACGAGGGGTGCGAGACCCTGCGGTGCTGGCCATGTCAGTTGATCTCCTCGAGAGCCTGGGAGCGACGGAAGGTCAGCAGCGAGATGAGCGCGACCATGAGGAAGATCAGGATCGACAGGGCCGCCGCCAGACCGTAGTCATTGGTGCCGCCCGCGAACGCGATCTTGTAGACGAACGTGATCAGGATGTCCGTCCCGCCGACCCCCGTTGTGGATTCGAGGTCCACGGGCCCGCCGCCGGTGAGCAGGTAGATCACGTTGAAGTTGTTGAAGTTCATGGCGAAGGAGGCGATCAGCAGCGGGCCCACCGCCACCATGAGCATCGGCAGCGTGATCGAGCGGAAGCGACGCACCGGGCCCGCACCGTCGGTCGACGCCGATTCGTAGATCTCGGAGGGGATCGCCTGAAGGGCACCGGAGCAGATCAGGAACATGTACGGGAAGCCCAGCCACAGGTTCACCAGCAGGACCGAGCCTCGCGCCAGCCAGGCGTTCTCCAGCCAGGGCACCCCTGCGCCCCCGAGCAGCACCTGGTTGATCCATCCGTAGTCGGTGTTCAGCAGTCCGGCCCAGATCAGTGCCGAGAGGAACATGGGGAACGCATAGGGAAGGAAGAGGATCGCCCGGTAGAAGCCGCGTCCGCGCAGCTGGGGGTCGTTGAGCAGCATCGCCAGCAGCAGCCCCAGGAAGAAGGTGAGCGCGACCGACAGGATGGCGAAGGCGAAGGTCCACAGCGTCACGGATACGAACGGCCCGCCCAGGATCTCGGGGTCGAAGATCGCCGCGAAGTTCGCGAATCCCACGAACTCCCGCCAGCCCGGACGCAGCTCCTCGCCCGCCTCCGAGACGAACGAGCCCTCACCGGAGTCGCTGTACACCGTGCCGTCCTCGGCGACCATGGAGCCTGTGTCCTCGTCATAGCTCAGCGTCGGCTCCCAGGCATAGGCGGTCCGCCCGTCCTCGGTCCGCAGCGAGCCGTCATCCGGATCACCCGAGACCGGGACGCGAAGCTGCTCCAGGTCCTCCGAGGCCGAGACGACGCCCGCGTAGTCCAGCACCTCGTAGCCATCCGCAGCTGTGACCCTATCCCCGTCCGTCTGGGCAGAGTCCTCAGCAGCCAGCGGCTGATCGGCCGTGCCGATCAGCACCTCCTCGTCCTCGACAGCCGCCAGGGCGAGGTCGCCGTCGTCGCTGCGCAGCACGGTCACAGCACGTTCGGGCGAGCCCTCCACACGCTGCTCGTAGGTGCGGGTCAGCTGTGCGATCGCCTCGTCCTTGGTGCCGTTGTGCCCGTCGCCGTAGTTCGTGAACGCAGTCATGCCCGTGTAGAGGATGACGAAGACCTGGAAGACCACGAGCATCAGCAGCCCGGGGAACAGGTACTTGCCCGGGAGCATCCGCCGGGAGGGGACGAAGTAGATCAGGTCGGCGATGACCAGCGCGAGAACCAGGAAGAGGCAGATCGCCCAGCTGCCGACCGTGGCCGAGGCCACGATCCCATAGAGGCCGAACGCGTTGACCAGCCCCATCAGGGCGAGCTTGACCAGGAATCCGGCGCCGAAGCCCCGGGTGTGGGAGCGTCGCGGGGGCTTCGAATCCAGCTCGGAGCCCATCTCCGGAGCCTTCACCTGCTCAGTCATCAGATCTGCCCCTCGATGCTCTCGATCATGGACTGCCACTGGGGCCCGGGCTCCGCGCGTCCGTCCAGGATGGCGTTCTCCGTGGTGCCCCAGAAGCTCCACACCGCTCCCATGGCCGGGATCGACGGCATGGGCAGCGCCAGCTCGTCGGCGATCCTGGCGTACTCGGTGCGCAGGGGATCGTCGTCCATCGCCTCCACGGCGGTGATGGAGGCAGGAGGCCGCCCTGTGGATTCGTAGAGGGCGGTCTGCGCCTCGGTGGTGGGCAGCCAGTTGGTCACGAAGTCATGTGCGGCGACCGGATTCGCCGCGTGGGCGTTGACGAACAGCGCCTGGACTCCGGCGAACGGCCGAGCGGGCTGGTCACCGGCTGGCGGCACGGGGAGCACGGTGCACCTCATCCCGGCCGCCTCGATCGCCGCGAGCTCCCACGGCCCTCCGATCAGGAAGGGCGACTCTCCGTTGAGGAACGCCTCAGAGGCGATGTCGGGAGTCATCGAGGTCTGCACATCGCCCGCCTCCCCGAGCTCGGCCAGGTAGTCGGCGAAGGCCTCGCCCTCCGAGCCGCCCATGGCCAGTTCGGGCAGGTATTCGCCGTCCTCGGTCCGGAGGAAGACCTCCGCGCCGAATGAGGTCTGCAGCGGGTAGAGGTGGTACGGATCTCCCGAGGTGGGCGATTGGGAGACCGCCAGCGGATAGCTCAGCCCCTGCTCCTGCATCAGCTGCCGGCCGATCCGCCGCAGCTCGTCGAAGGACTCCGGCTGCGCGTCGGTGATCTGATCGTTGCGGATCAGCGCCACGCACTCCACGGCATAGGGCACCCCGTAGGACACCCCGTCGAAGACGACGGCGGTCAGAGCGTTGTCCGTGAAGTCCTGCGCTCGGTCGCCCAGCTCGACCGATGCCACGACGCCGTTCGTGGCCAGCTGTCCGAGACTGTCATGCGGGGAGATGATGATGTCCGGCGCCTGGCCCATGGGCGACTGCGCGATGAAGTCCGAGATCGAGTCGGCGTTGATCTCACGCTGGATGTACTCGACGTTCACGCCCGTCTGCTGCATAAATCCCTCGGCGATGCGCCTCAGGCCGGGGATCTCGTCGTCACCTGCCTGGATCTTCAGCGTTCCTGCACCGAGTCCCAGACCGGCGCCCGATTCGGTGCAGGCGCTCAGCGCCCCGAGAGCACCCAGACCCAGGCCTCCGCCCAGCAGGGCCCGGCGCGTCAGATGTCGGTCAGGACGCTGTCCAGTCGCAGCCCGGTGTCTCGGGTACGGCGTTCGCTCCACAGTGATCTCCGGTCCGATCTGGGACGTTGCATACCCGAATCCAGGCTGCAGGAGCCCCAGGCTAAATGCTCAGCCCACTATGTGACGCGCGACACGCTCAGACCAGGTGATGTGCGCAGCGCCGGCGTCATCTCACCGGCTGCCGCTTGACCAGTAGGCTTTTGTCCCATGACGGAGTCCCCCACCGCCCCGCCCGAGACGCATCGCCACGGGCGCCGCGTATCCATCCAGACCGGCTTCCCCCAGCCCGAGCTGCTGGATCTGCCGTGGCAGGTACCGCTGGCCGAGTGGCCCGAGGACGTCCTGGTGGCCTACCCCCGGGGCATCTCCCGTCACGTCGTGCGCTTCGCCCGGGTGGGCGAGCGCGTCCTGGCCGCCAAGGAGACCACGGCCCGCAATGCCTCGCGGGAGTACGAGGTCCTGCGCCAACTGCGGCACATGGGCACGCCGTCGGTCGTGCCGGTCGCCGTGGTCACCGATCGACGTGCGCCGGACGGCACCGAGCTGCCTGCGGTGCTGCTCACGGAGCATCTGGCCTTCTCCCTGCCCTACCGGGTGCTGTTCTCGGACAATCCGGACGCCGAGATCGCGGACAAGCTCGTGGATGCCCTGGCGCTGCTGCTGGTCCAGCTGCACCTGGCCGGCTTCTACTGGGGGGACGCCTCCCTGTCGAACACCCTCTTCCTGCGCGACGCCGGGGCGTTCGCCGCCTACCTGGTGGATGCCGAGACCGGCGAGCTGCACCCCCGCCTGACCGACGGGCAGCGCCACTACGACCTGGAGCTGGCCACGACCAACGTGGCCGGGGAGCTCATGGACCTGCTGGCGGCCTTCGAGCAGGACCAGGACCCCGCAGACATCCATGAGGACCTGCGCGGCGACGATCAGATCGACCCCGAGGACCGCGGCACGCACTCCGGGCCCGGCTACGAGCCGGCGGCCGCCACCCAGGCGCTGTCGGTGCTGCCCGCGGAGGCCACGGCCTCAGTCCCGGTGGACCCTTTCACCACGGCGCGACGGCTCTCGGAGACCTACGACTCCTTGTGGGAGGAGCTCACCGGAGAGGAGCGCTTCCCTCACGAGCAGAAGTGGCGCGTGGCGGAGCGCGTGCAGCGCCTCCAGGACCTCGGCTTCGATGTGGAGGAGGCCTCCCTGGACACCGACGACGACGGCGTGGTGCGCCTGATCCCCCGCGTGGTCGAGCCGGGGCACCACACCCGGGAGCTGCTGAACCTGACCGGTCTGCACGCCCGGGAGAACCAGGCGCGGCGCATCCTCACGGACATCCGCCAGTTCGGCCGTGCCCTGTACCCGGGGCTTCCCGACGACATGACCGCCAGCCTGTGGAAGCAGGAGGTCTTCTCGCCCATGATGCAGGCGGTCCCCGCGGAGCTGCGCGCCAAGCGCGAGCCCGCCGAGATCGTCCACGAGGTGCTCGAGCACCGCTGGTTCATGTCCGAGCGGCAGAAGTCCGACGTCCCGACCGAGGTCGCCACGAAGGACTACCTGGAGTCGCAGCTGCGGCGCAGGCCCGATGAGCAGATGAGGCTCTGAGGCCTCCCGGATCCGCGGGTGCTCAGTCCTGTCCGAGCTGGCCCAGTAGCGCATCGCGCACCCGCTGCGCCCAGTCGGCGCCGAGCTCCCCTTCCCGCGCCAGACGCGCATAGGCGGAGCCCAGCACGAAGTCGATCACGACCTCCAGATCGAGATCGGAGCGCAGCCGCCCCGCCTCGACCTGCAGCTGCAGCAGCCGGTGCAGCTGCTCGATCCTGGGCCGCACCAGGTGCAATCGCAGGATCCGGGCCACCTCGGAGGTCGGCTGGGACAGCAGTGCGACTGCCGTGCCCGTCCCGAGATCGAGGACCAGCGATCGCACCGCGGCATCGAGAGCCTCGGTCCACTGGCGCTGGGTCCACTGCCCGTCCTGGGGGATCTCCAGGGGCCGCGGTGCGAGGCTGTCGCCGCTGCGCTCCAGGACGTCCTCGACCATGGCCTCGGTATTGGCGTAGCGGCGGTAGATCGAGGTCTTGGCCACCCCGGACTCGGCCGCGACCGATTCGATGGAGACCCGTCCCGGGCCCTCATGCACGAGCAGCGACAGGACTGCCGCGACGATCTTGCGATCCGTCGTGGCAGCGCGCCCCCGCGCCGGCCCTGCCGAGGCCTCCTGCCGCTGCGAGCTCATGCGACCTGCCGCTGGACAGACTCCGCCTCGCCGGGCCCGGCGGTCTCCTGATCTGCGGGCTCGGCATGCCCGATGACATTCTGGAACAGGGTGAGCCCCTCCATGCCCGGCAGGCGGGCGATGTTGGCGTCGAGCTTGCGCATCTCCGCACGCCCCTCCTCGCCCGCGAAGAGGTGGCCCATCACGTGGCGGACCTCCTCATCGCTCATCACGCCGGAGCCCACCGGGCGCCAGGCGCTGCGCAGCGCGAGCCGGGTGATGCGCTGGGCCTTGACGGAGTCACCCAGGCGCTGCCGGGCCTGCGTGGAGTAGAAGGCCACGTGGCGCGACTCCTGACGGGCGATGCGCACGAGCAGCTCCGAGAGCACGGGGTGCTTCTCGATCGCTGCCATCCGCTTGTAGGCCGCCACCGCCGAATACTCGTTCGCCGCTCCCCAGGTCATGTGCGTGGCCACGAAATCATGGCCGATCAGCGTGGACAGCAGCGACTGCTTCAGCGGCTTGAGCGCCTCCGCCCAGCCCAGCTTCACGCGCTTGGCCTTGATCTCGTCGTAGTCCACGACGATTCCGTGCAGCCCCAGCACCTCCGCCAGCGCCTCGCCGTGCCAGAACTCCTCGCGGTTCCACATGGTCATGAACGCGGAGACGTCCTCGTCGTGGTGCGACGGGGTGATCAGCAGATCGCGCAGGTAGCAGACGGTGTGGAACTCGACATCGCACATGTAGCGCAGCACCCGCAGCGACGACTCCGGCAGGGGGTCCCTGCGGAAGCTGTCCATGTCGAGGTCCTCCCACGCGACGCGGTGGGAGGTCTCGGCGAAGCGGTCGATGTCGAATGCCATGCGATCAGTGCCTCTTCCAGTCTTCGATCGGCCAGTGGGAGCGCTTGGCCAGGCGATACAGGGGGATGTCCGGATTCACGGCGGCCGGGTGCCCGACCAGACCGAGCCACGCCGCATCGGCCACGGAGTCGCCGTAGCCGAAGGAGCGGGACAGGTCCAGGCCGTGATCCTGCGCGTAGCGCTTGAGCCACTGGGCCCGGGCCTCATCGACCAGAGGCGGGGTGTCGAGGTAGCCGGTCAGCACGCCGGCACGCACACCCATCCGGGAGGCGACGACCTCGTCGAACAGATCCGCGACCGGTGAGACGAGCAACTCCGGGCTGCCCGTCACGAGCACCGTGCGGTGCCCTGCTGCGCGGTGCTCCTCGAGGCGGGCCAGGGCACCCGGGTTCAGCCGCTCGAGCATCTGCTCGCCCAGGGGGCCGTCGACCGCCTCGCGGATCGAGGACTCCGGGAGGCCTTCATAGCGGCGAAGGAACGAGCGCAGGAACTCGCCGCGATCGCGCCGCTCGGCCTTGAGATAGGTGGGCACGGTGCGCACCATGCCCAGGATGTCGCTCGGAATGCGCGACGGTGCGACCCTGCGCTGCACGGCCAGGTACTGGGAGACCACGGTCGAGTCGAGCACGGTGCCCTCGAGGTCGAACAGCGCCAGGACGTCGGTGCCCGGCTTGAGCTCCCGGCGCGGGCGCTCGGTGCGCTTTCGCCGGGCTGCCGAGGCCCGCGAGTACGCCTTGGTCATCTCCGTGAGGGCAGGCAGGTGGATCTGCTGCCAGTAGGTGCGCCACTCGATGTCGCGGGGGTCGAAGGACGAGTCCTCCGGCGCATCCTGCGGCCGCTGGGCGTTGAGCGCACGCGTGTTGGTGTCGTCGAAGATCATCTCGGTGCGCGTGTAGTTCTGGTAGAGATCCACGTAGGTGCGCAGCGAGCCCAGCCCGGACTGGGCCTTGTGCAGCTGATTCGCCCACTGCAGGGTGCGCTTGGTCGAGGGCAGCAGCTCGTTGAGCCGCCCGCCCAGATCGACCAGCCGCTCGCGCACGGCCAGGGAGCTCTCCACGCCGTTGTTGGCCGGGAACTTCCATTCCGGGACGACCACGGGCTTGCCGTCGGGTCCCTCGACCGGGTGCTCGAGGAAGTACTCGCGGACGTACTCGTACATCTTGTGGAACGGCAGCGGGTTCGAGGCGCCCGTGCAGATCTGGTAGTACCCGGCCCGGGAGCGCTCCCCCTCGGCCTCCCCTCGGTGGCCCTGCAGGGCGAGGGTCACGATCGCGTTGACCACGAAGTCCACCGGGGTCACGTCCAGCACGGAGTCCGGCAGGCCCGGGAACTCGGGCAGCGCGCCCTTGGCGTAGGCCATGATCAGCGGATCGGCGACCTTGTAGCCGTCGATCCAGCCCGGGAAGGGGTGGCGCAGGGAGGACTCGATGATGGCCGGGCGCACGACCGAGAGGCGGTGCCCGTCACCGGCCCACAGGTCCTCGGCCACGCGCTCGCCCATGGCCTTGGTGAAGGTGTAGACGTCGGTCCAGCCCAGCGACTGCGCGCGGGTGCGGCCCAGATCCACCAGGCGCTGGGTGATCCAGCCGGTGCGGCTGGCCTCCGCCGAGCCGGCCACCGACTTGGGGCCCTGCTTGCCCTCGGTGCGGGTCGCGGACTCCACGAACGCGTGCAGCTGCTCCGGGGTCCGAGAGGCCGCCTCGGCCTCGGCGCGCGAGGCGATCGCGTGGTCGAGCTCCAGGCGCCAGTCGACGTCGTGGTCCACGGCCGTCTCCGGGCGCAGGCCCTTGGCGATGCCGCCCACGTAGCAGGTCGAGACGTGGATGACGTGGGGGTCCTGGCCCGAGGCGCGCAGGGCCTCGTAGAGGCTCAGCGCACCGCCCACGTTGGTCTTGAAGGCGTCGTCGATCGGCGGATCGAACGAGACGGTCGAGGCCGAGTGGATCACGACGTCGAACGGCTCGCGGATCTCGCTCAGTGCGGAGAGATCGCCGGAGAGCACATCGGTGCGCTCCTCGAAGATCCGACGGGCCTCGTCGTCGCCGACGGCAGCGCGCCAGTTCTTGAAGACGGGCTTGCGGAAGAGCTGCCCGAGCCGGGTCTGTGCGGTGATCTCGCCCTTGGGTCGGATGACGGCGGTGACGTGCACGTCCGCTCCGGAGGAGAGCAGGCGCTCGAGGACCGCCTGGCCGAGGAAGCCGGTGGCTCCGGTCAGCAGCACGCGCTTGGTGGTGGTCTCGCTCAAGAGGACTCCTTGTGCAGGGGCGGCCTGTCGGCCGCCTCGAGGGGCGCGGCGCCTGCCGCGCGATGTCAGGGACGGGGCTTGGGAGCTACCAGTGTGCCGGACGACGGGGACGTCACAGGCACAGTCGCGGGCCTCGTGATGGGCATCTCAGCTCGGCACGCAGGCCGCCGAGGGCTCACCGGCCGCTGCGCAGCGCCGCCGCCAGCGGCTCGGGCCCGCGCAGGCCGGGGAGGGAGTGGACCGGGGCATCGGCCCGGCTGCTCAGCTGCCGGCGCTCGCGCACCCCCGGGGCCAGGACCTCGAGGGCGCGTCGAGCCCGGCGGGCCGACATCCGCGGCGCCACCAGCGGCGAGTAGCCGATTCCGAGCGCGCGCCTGGCGGGCGCTGCGGCCGAGGCGTCTGCCAGCAGCCGGGTCCGGGCCTCCTCGCGGAAGAACGCGATGTAGTCGTCGGTGCGCTCGAGGGACTCCCGGCACAGCCGGTCGATGACCGGGTGATCGGCCACCTCGCCCAGGCGCTGCAGCAGTGCTGCCGCCGTGGACTCCCGGGACAGCTCGCGGGCCATCTGCCCTGCCACGATCCGCTCGCCGCGCAGGTTCGTCCACACGGAGTCGGTCATCGGATAGACGTGGTCCAGGAGCCGACCCAGGCGGCCGCGGAGGTCGTCGTCCGGCTCGACCTCGGGCGGAGTGGGGGCTCCGTGGGCACGCAGCACGCGCTTGAGGGCATCGGCGATCCAGAACTTCTCGTAGGCCCAGGTGGTCAGGAAGGCGTCGATCCGAGCCTCCTTGGAGGTCCACCCGGCGAACAGGTCGCGCAGCCGGCCGGTGGTCGAGCGCTGCAGGTCCCACAGGTGGCGCACGGCTTCCAGGACGTCGTCATCCAGTCGACGCTGCTCGAACTCCTCCAGCCCGAGATCCGAGGAGAAGGCTCCGCGCTCGCGCCGGAAGAACTCCCGCACGGAGAAGTCCGTGGACAGGACCCCCTGCTGCCCGGGGGTGCTGTAGAGCCTGCCGGAACGGTGCTGGGCCAGGTATCCGAGCGGGGGCTGGGCTGCGGCTGCTGCCAAGGGGACTGCCTCGTCTCTTCTGAATCGCTACGCTCACCGTAGTGTAGCCTGTCCACCATGATGACTGCTCTGATCACCGGCGGAACCTCCGGCATCGGATCTGCGTTCGCGGAGGCGCTGGCGCGCCGCGGATTCAGCCTCGTCCTGGTCGCCCGCGGCGCCGAGCGCCTCGAGTCCACCGCCTCGCGGCTGAGCGCGGAGTACGCGGTCGAGGTCGAGACCCTCGAGGCCGATCTCAGCGACGCCGACGACGTCGCCCGCGTCGCCGAGCGCATCGAGGACCCGCGCGCACCGATCGACATGCTGGTCAACAACGCCGGCTTCTCGGTCAAGCGCACCTACCAGGCCGAGGGCCTGGACCTGCACCACCGCGGCATCGACGTCATGGCCAAGGCCGTCCTGGATCTCTCCTCGGCCGCCGCCCGCGCCATGACCGCCCGCGGCGAGGGGTGGATCCTCAACGTCTCCTCGACCTCCGGCGAGGTCACCATGGGCCCCTACTCCGCGCTCAAGGCCTGGTGCACCACCTACACCGAGTCCCTGGCCGTGGAGCTGGAGGGCACGGGCGTGCGCGTGATGGCGCTGCTGCCCGGCTGGGTGCGCACCGAGTTCCACGCCCGGGCGGGCATCAGCGGCTCCTCCATACCCGACTTCCTCTGGCTGCAGGCCGACGACCTGGTCGAGGAGGCCCTCAAGGACCTGGCCCGCGGCCGCGTGGTGTCGATCCCCACGCTGCGCTACAAGGCGATCATGCTCGGAGCCAAGCTCGCCCCGCGCGCTGTGGTGCGCAAGTGCTCGGGCATGCTGATGGGCTCTCGCGCCAATGAGACTCCGCTGGCCGAGCCCGCGGCCTCCGGCTCCACCTCCCGACGCCGCGCTGGACAGGGGAAGCACGCATGAGCACTCAGGACCACGACCGGCGCGCATCAGAGTCCGAGGCAGGCCAGGCGGCCGAGGAGCCGCAGCATCCCGCCGAGGCCGGGCAGCGCAGCACCCCGTGGGGCGCCGCGCAGGAGCGCGCCAGCCGGGAGGCGCGCGAGCTGCGCCAGCGCCTGGACGGCTGGACGCATCCGGAGCACGAGCCGGTCCTGGAGAGCATCGACTCCCACGGTCAGCGCGAGGAGCGCAGCGACCCCGATCCCGTGGCTCCCCCGGCGGCCTCGGCGCACATCAGCCTCGCCGACTTCACCGGGCAGTCCCGTCGGCGGGCGCGCACGATCGCGCAGACCATCTTCTTCCGGGGTCTGGTCGACCGTGTGGTCCGTCGTCGAGTGGTGCGCGCCCCGGGAGCGGAGCAGCTGAGCGGCGGGTGCGTGGTGGTGTGCAACCACTCGAGCCACCTCGACGCCCCCATGATCATGAGCTCGCTGCCGCCCAACCTGCGCCACGAGGTCGCCACCGGCGTGGCAGCCGACTACTTCTTCACCGCCTGGCACAAGCGGCTGTTCACGCAGCTGGTCTTCAACGCATTCCCCGTCGACCGCAAGGGCAGCGGGGCCAACCGCGGGCTGACCAAGAAGCTGATCGCCGCCGGGATCCCCGTGCTGATCTTCCCCGAGGGCACCCGCTCCAAGGACGGGCGCATGCGCGACTTCAAGATGGGCGCGGCCGCGCTGTCCCAGTCCCTCGAGGTCCCCGTCCTGCCGGTCGCCCTGATCGGCGCCCACGAGGCCATGCCCAAGGGCTCCTCGTGGCCGCGCTGGGGCCGCCCGCCGGTCGTCGTGGCCCTGGGCGAGCCCATGCGGCACCGCCCGAACGAGTCCGTTCCGTCGTTCAACGAGCGGATCCAGGCCACGGTCCGGTCGCTGTACGCGCAGAACCGGCCCCTGATCGACGATCCCGACGCCGCCTGAGCCCGGCAGCAGGGCCCGCCGCGCGCCGCCCCTGACGGACGCGGCAGCGCCCGACGGAGGATGATAGGCACCACACGAGCAGAAGGAGCACGAGCAGCGATGCCGAACGTCAAGCACATGAAGTGGTGGGGCTGGGGAGAAGAGGGCGTCTTCTTCAACTGGCAGAACAAGCCGGCCTTCGCCCCGATCGTGCGCCGGGCCGTGGGCGTCGACCTTCGCCCGCGCGAGGTCGACACGGTCGACTTCGCCACCGCCCGGGTCCCCGAGTCCCGCCTGCCGGACGATCTGCGCTCCGAGCTCATCGCGATCCTCGGCGCCGAGCACACGGTGACCGACGACCACGACCGCGTCGTGCACTGGGCCGGCAAGGCCGTCATGGACATCGTCAAGACGCTGCAGAACCGCTTCGAGCGCCTGCCCGACGTCGTCGTCTACCCGGCGGACGAGCAGCAGGTCGCCGCGGTGACCCGACTGGCCGTCGAGCGCGACCTGGTGCTGATCCCGTTCGGCGGAGGCACCAGCATCTCGCGCAGCCTGCAGCCCCGCCCGGAGGAGACCCGGACGGTCGTCTCCGTGGACCTGGGCCGCATGAACAGGGTCCTCGAGATCGACGAGACCTCCTGCATCGCCCGCATCCAGGCCGGCACGCTGGGCCCGGACATGGAGGAGCAGCTCAACGCCCGCGGCTGGACCCTGGGCCACTTCCCGGACTCCTTCACCCACTCGACCGTCGGCGGCTGGGCGGCCACGCGCTCGTCGGGCATGCAGTCGGACAAGTACGGCGACATCGCGGACATCATCCGCGGCATGGACGTCGTGCGCCCCGGCGGCACCGTGCGGCTGCGCCCGCTGCCCTCCACCTCGACCGGGCCGTCCCTGCGGGAGATGTTCATCGGCTCCGAGGGCCGGCTGGGCATCATCACCGAGCTGTGGGTCCAGGTCCACCGCATCGCCCCCGAGCGCCAGGTCATCGCCTACATGTTCCCCACGTGGGAGCAGGGGCTGACCGGGATCCGGCAGATCAAGGAGGCGGAGATCCCCACGACCTTCGCCCGCATCTCGGATGCCGGCGAGACCGAGTTCTCCCTGGCCACGCAGAAGGCGCCCACCTCCCGGAAGTCGGAGATCGCCGCCAAGGGCCAGGAGGCGCTGTGGGCGTTCATGCGCAAGCGCGGCTGGGACACCCAGGCCATGTGCATCGCCTACGTCTGCTTCGAGGGCGCCAAGGCGGACGTCGCCCGCCACCGCAAGGCGGTCGCCGGCATCGCCAAGTCGAACGGCGCGATCGTGCTGGGCTCCGGACCCGGAGCGCTCTACGACCAGAAGAAGTTCGACACCCCGTACCTGCGCGACTTCCTGCTCGAGCAGCAGATCATCGGCGACGTCTCCGAGACGGCCGCGCCCTGGTCGCGGCTGATCTCGGTGCACAAGGCCGCATACCAGGCCGCCCAGTCCGCCTTCGACGAGCTCGGCGTCAAGGGCTGGATCATGAGCCACATGTCGCACTCGTACCACACGGGGGCCTGCCTCTACTTCACGTTCGCGTTCCCCTTCACCGACGAGAACGTCGACTACGAGTACGCCCTGGTCAAGACGCGGATCCAGCAGGCCTTCATCGACGCCGGCGGCACTCTGTCGCATCACCACGGCGTCGGTGCGGAGCACAGCCCCTGGATGGACCAGGACGTCTCCGAAGAGGGCGTCGAGGTCCTGCGCGGGCTGTTCCGCTCGGCCGATCCCGGCGAGAACTTCAACCCCGGCAAGGTCATCGACTCCCCCGACACCCAGACCCGGGTGCTGGAGCAGCACCGTCAGCAGCAGGGCTGAGCCTCCTGATCGGCTCGCACGGCCCCCGTCGGCAGGCTCTGCCGACGGGGGCCGTTCTGCGTCCGGGCCGCAGCCTCCTCCCGTCGCCGCCGCGCCGCCATCGGAATAAGCCCCGGGCCCTGAGGTGCTGAGACGGGTGGAACCTCTTTCGGGCCCTCGAAGAATCCTGCGGCCCGGATCCTCGATCAAGGAGCACCCCATGGCAGCATCCGCACGCATCCCCGGCATCGACACGCAGTTCCTCCCGCTGAACCTCGGCGGCAACACCTTCGGCTGGACGTCGGACGAGCAGACCTCCTTCGAGGTCCTGGACGGCTTCGTCGCGGCCGGCGGCACCTTCATCGACACCGCAGACATGTACTCGGTCTGGGCCGACGGCCACACCGGCGGCGAGTCCGAGACCGTCCTGGGCCGCTGGCTGGCCGCCCGCGGCAACCGCGAGGACATGCTGATCGCGACCAAGACCGGTCGGCACCCGGAGTTCACCGGCCTGGCCGACGAGACCGTCAAGGCCTCCCTCGAGGCCTCCCTGCAGCGGCTGCAGACCGACCGGATCGACCTGTACTACGCGCACTACGACGACGAGGCGATCGCGATCGCCGACCAGGTCCGCACCTTCCACGATCTCGTGCAGTCCGGCAAGGTCACGGCCTACGGGCTGTCCAACTACTCGCCGCAGCGCATGCGCGAGTTCTTCGAGACCGCCCGCCGCGAGGGCCTCACCGCCCCGGTGGCGATCCAGCCGCAGTACAGCCTGGTCTTCCGCAGGGAGTACGAGCAGGACTACTCCCCCATCGCCCGGGAGTACGGCGCGGCCGTGTTCCCGTACTTCTCGCTGGCCGCGGGCTTCCTCACCGGCAAGTACCGCACGAAGGCCGATCTCGAGGGTGCCCAGCGCGGCGGGATGGCCGAAGGCTACTTCTCCGAGGACGGCCTGCGCGTGGTCGAGGCCGTGGAGCGCATCGCCGCTGCTCGCGGCGTCGAGATGCCCACCGTGGCCCTGGCCTGGCTGCTGGCCCGCGGCATCACCGCCCCGATCGCCTCGGCCTCCCGGGTCGAGCAGCTCCCGGCGCTGATCGCAGCCGCCGAGCTCGAGCTCACGGATGCGGAGGTCACGGCGCTGAACGAGGCCTCCCAGCCCTTCGCCTGATCCCCACCCCTGACCCGCTCCTCGTCCGCGCGGCGTCGGAGCAGGTCAGGGGCTCCAGCACCCTGCACCGACGGCCGGGTGCCGGGCGCGCCCTCACCGGCAGCGATCGGCACCCGGCCGTCGGCATCTCGCCCTCGCGCTGCGCGCTCATCGGGCTTTCATTCCGGTGGGCCATAGTCGAGGGACATCGCGGTCCAGGGACAGCAGGTCCCGCGCATCCTGCGGATCGCCACCGGAGGTGAGAGGCATGACCGCCCATCGGCACAGCAGCAACGCTGCGCCGCGCGCCGTTGTCGTGGGCTCGGGGCCCAACGGCCTCACGGCCGCCGCACTGCTCGCCCGTGAGAGCTGGGAGGTCGACGTCTACGAGGGCGGCGAGCATCCCGGCGGCGCGGCGGTCTCCGCCCCGCTGCTCGGCGAGGGCACGATCGTTGATCTGGGCGCCGCCGGGCACCCCTTCGGCGTCGCCAGCCCGGTGTTCCGGGACCTGCGCCTGGAGCAGCACGGCCTTCAGTGGGTCCGCAGCGCCTATCCCATGGCGCATCCGGCTGAAGGCGCTCCGGCCGCGCTGCTCCACCAGGACCTCGCCTCCACGGCTGAGGGCCTGGGACGCGACGCCCGCGCCTGGCGCGCTCTGCACGCCCCCGTCGTCGAGGGCCTCGACGCCCACCTGAAGAACATCCTGGGGCCCATGCTGCGCTGGCCGAAGCACCCGCTGGCTATGGCGCGCTTCGGGCTGCGCTCTGCGCCCCCTGCCGCTGCGATGGCACGCGCGCTGTTCCGCGACGACGCCGCGCGCACCCTCTTCCTGGGCTCGGCCGCTCATGCGATCACGCCGCTGGGACAGCCGCTCACCGGTGCGTTCGGGACCCTGTTCGGGGCGCTGGGCATGACGCGCGGCTGGCCGGTGGCACGCGGAGGCACCGGCTCGATCGTCGCGGCGCTGCTCAGCGTTCTGGAAGCGCACGGCGGCCGCGTGCATACCGGTCACTGGGTCACCGATCTGCGCGAGCTGCCGCAGTCCGATGCCGTCCTGTTGAACCTCACGCCCTCGCAGGTGCTGCGCCTGAGCGGGCCGGGCGCCGAGGAGATCCCGCCGCGTGTGCGGAATCAGCTGGGCCGGTGGCGCTACGGGGCGGCCGCCCACAAGGTCGACTTCCTCCTCGACGGGCCAGTGCCGTGGAGCGATCCGCGCGTCGCGGAGGCCACCACCGTCCACGTCGCGGGCACCGCTCAGGAGCTGGTGCGCGCGGAGTCCGAGGTCTTCCGGGAACGGCTACCAGAACGACCGTTCGTATTGGTGTGCCAGCAGCAGGCGGCCGATCCGTCGCGCGCGCACGGCCCAGCCGAGGGACGCGTGGTCCTGTGGGCCTATGCCCATGTGCCGGCGGGATACGTGGAGCGGCGCCCCGGTGAGGTCGCCGAGCGCATCGCGTCCCAGATCGAGCGCTTCGCCCCCGGGTTCCGCGACCGCATCCTCGAACGCCGCAGCACGCACCCCGCAGCCCTCGAGCGGTGGAACCCCAACCTCATCGGCGGCGACGTGGCCGGCGGTGCCATGACGGGACTGCAGTCGGTGCTGCGACCGCGCCCGAGCCTCGACCCGTATCGGCTCGCACCGCGGGGACTGTACCTGGCCTCCTCCTCCGCCCCTCCGGGTGCCGGCGTCCACGGCATGCCAGGCGCCTGGGCCGCCCGCGCGGCCATGGCGGATCTCGCACTCTGACCTGCTGCCCTTCCGCCTACATCGCTAGTGAGCCCGAAGAGCCGGCAGACAGAGCCAGGAGGGGCTCTGCAGTGATAACCGCCCTCTCCCTTTGCGCGAGTGGATCCCCAGTTGCGTTGAGGACCCCCATAGCGCAATCAACTATCCACTCGGCGCGGGGAGGAAGAGCCCCGTAGGCCGAGTGGATCCCCAATTGCGCTAAAGGCCCTCATAGTGCAACCAGGTATCCACTCAGCAGGAGGGGGCAAAAAGCATCTGGGCATGCGAAAAGAGGCCGACCGCGACTCGACCCATCCTCACCCTCACGGTGAAGACGAGGAGTCAGCGATCAGCCTCTCTCCGTACAAATAATTGCGGCGGCGACCTACTCTCCCACACCCATCAGAGTGCAGTACCATCGGCGCTGTGAGCCTTAGCTTCCGGGTTCGGGATGGGACCGGGCGTTTCCCTCACGCTATAACCACCGCAAACCTGCCACCACCACACACCGCAGTGCGCGTGGAAACCTGTTCACGAACCTACCACCCACCACCGCCAACCCCGCTAACGGGAACCAGATGGTTGTGGGACAGTGTTGTTCCAAAACCGTACAGTGGACGCGAAACACGCTGCTATTCACACCCCCAAAAGGGCTGCAAGACATGTTGTGTGTGTGAAGATCATCGGCTTATTAGTACTGGTCAGCTCCACGAGTCGTCAGTCCTCGCTACCACATCCAGCCTATCAACCCAGTAGTCTCCTGGGAGCCTCACCCCCACAAAGGAGGAAGGAAATCTCATCTCGAAGCAAGCTTCCCGCTTAGATGCTTTCAGCGGTTATCTCTCCCGAACGTAGCCAATCAGCCATGCACCTGGCGGTACAACTGACATACCAGAGGTTCGTCCGTCCCGGTCCTCTCGTACTAAGGACAGACCTTCTCAAATTTCCAACGCGCGCAGCGGATAGGGACCGAACTGTCTCACGACGTTCTGAACCCAGCTCGCGTGCCGCTTTAATGGGCGAACAGCCCAACCCTTGGGACCAACTCCAGCCCCAGGATGCGACGAGCCGACATCGAGGTGCCAAACCATGCCGTCGATATGGACTCTTGGGCAAGATCAGCCTGTTATCCCCGAGGTACCTTTTATCCGTTGAGCGACGGCCATTCCACAATGTACCGCCGGATCACTAGTCCCGACTTTCGTCCCTGCTCGAGCCGTCACTCTCACAGTCAAGCTCCCTTGTGCACTTGCACTCAACACCTGATTGCCAACCAGGCTGAGGGAACCTTTGGGCGCCTCCGTTACTCTTTAGGAGGCAACCGCCCCAGTTAAACTACCCATCAGGCACTGTCCCTGACCCGGATCACGGGCCGAAGTTAGATATCCAGAGCGACCAGAGTGGTATTTCAACAACGACTCCACGAACACTGGCGTGTCCGCTTCACAGTCTCCCACCTATCCTACACAAGCCGCACCGAACACCAATACCAAACTATAGTAAAGGTCTCGGGGTCTTTCCGTCCTGCTGCGCGTAACGAGCATCTTTACTCGTACTGCAATTTCGCCGAGTTCATGGTTGAGACAGCGGGGAAGTCGTTACTCCATTCGTGCAGGTCGGAACTTACCCGACAAGGAATTTCGCTACCTTAGGATGGTTATAGTTACCACCGCCGTTTACTGGGGCTTAAATTCTCCGCTTCGACTTGCGTCTAACAGGTCCTCTTAACCTTCCAGCACCGGGCAGGAGTCAGTCCGTATACATCGTCTTACGACTTCGCACGGACCTGTGTTTTTGATAAACAGTCGCTTCCCCCTGGTCTCTGCGACCCTTACCCCCTCCACACCGCAAGGGCATGTCAGGGTCCGGGCCCCCCTTCTCCCGAAGTTACGGGGGCATTTTGCCGAGTTCCTTAACCATGATTCTCTCGAACGCCTTAGTATTCTCTACCTGATCACCTGTGTCGGTTTGGGGTACGGGCGGCTAGAACCTCACGTCGATGCTTTTCTCGGCAGCATAGGATCACCGAATCCCCCACCAAAGGGGTCCCATCACGTCTCAAGCTATATGAGCCACGGATTTACCAATGACTCGCCCTACACGCTTAGACCAGGACTACCATCGCCTGGCTCGGCTACCTTCCTGCGTCACACCTGTTAACACGCTTACCTCCCTGGATCAGGTCCCACGCATCCCACCACAACCACACACCACAAAGTGGCGCATGAGAAACGGGTGGAACCGGTGGTTAGTATCCCCAGTTCAGTATGGGCGGTTCTTCGCCGGTACGGGAATATCAACCCGTTGTCCATCGACTACGCCTGTCGGCCTCGCCTTAGGTCCCGACTCACCCGGGGCAGATTAGCTTGACCCCGGAACCCTTGATCATTCGGCGGACGGGTTTCTCACCCGTCATTCGCTACTCATGCCTGCATTCTCACTCGAACAGGCTCCACCACTCGGTCACCCGGCAGCTTCACCACCCGCTCGACGCTCCCCTACCCAACACACACAAAACCATTACAGTCACCACACAGCACCCGAACCACAACACCAAAGGTGTCCCGGCCACGAGTGGTGCACGGAAATGTGCATTGCCACGACTTCGGCGGTGTACTTGAGCCCCGCTACATTATCGGCGCGGAATCACTTGACCAGTGAGCTATTACGCACTCTTTCAAGGATGGCTGCTTCTAAGCCAACCTCCTGGTTGTCTGAGCAACTCCACATCCTTTCCCACTTAGCACACGCTTAGGGGCCTTAGTCGGTGGTCTGGGCTGTTTCCCTTTCGACTATGAAGCTTATCCCCCACAGTCTCACTGCCGTGCTCTCACTTACCAGCATTCGGAGTTTGGTTGACGTCAGTAACCCGTTGGGGCCCATCAGCCATCCAGTAGCTCTACCTCTGGCAAGAAACACACGACGCTGCACCTAAATGCATTTCGGGGAGAACCAGCTATCACGAAGTTTGATTGGCCTTTCACCCCTACCCACAGCTCATCCCCTCCATTTTCAACTGAAGTGGGTTCGGTCCTCCACGCGCTCTTACACGCGCTTCAACCTGGCCATGGGTAGATCACTTCGCTTCGGGTCTAGATCACGCCACTCAACGCCCTATTCAGACTCGCTTTCGCTACGACTACCCCACACGGGTTAACCTCGCGACATGACACTAACTCGCAGGCTCATTCTTCAAAAGGCACGCCGTCACCCCAAAAGGCTCCGACGGCTTGTAGGCACACGGTTTCAGGTACTATTTCACTCCCCTCCCGGGGTGCTTTTCACCTTTCCCTCACGGTACTGGTCCGCTATCGGTCATCAGGTAGTATTCAGGCTTACCAGGTGGTCCTGGCAGATTCACACGAAGTTTCACGGGCTCCGTGCTACTCGGGAAACACCACGCGCGGCAGCAATGATTTCGTCTACGGGACTCACACCCTCTACGGCACACCACTCAAGATGATTCGACTATCACGCTGCACTCACACGACCCAGCCGGCAGACCGGGCACTGATGCTCCCACAACCCCGCCCATGCAACCCCTGCCGGGTATCACACACAGACGGTTTAGCCACTTCCGCTTTCGCTCGCCACTACTCACGGAATCACTGTTGTTTTCTCTTCCTGCGGGTACTGAGATGTTTCACTTCCCCGCGTTCCCCCCTGCACCCTATGTATTCAGATACAGGTCATCGCCCTCACAGACGACGGGGTTTCCCCATTCGGAAATCCTCGGATCACAGCCCGCTTATCGGCTCCCCGAGGCATATCGCAGATTGCCACGTCCTTCATCGGCTCCTGATGCCAAGGCATCCACCGTGCGCCCTTAGTAATCTTCAAACAGACACACAAAAATATTCTCACATAAAGAATAAGATGCTCGCGTCCACTATACAGTTCTCAAACAACACCAGCCGCCCCCCTCACCACACACACCGTGCGCAACTACCTGAAGCAAGCCACAGAACACACACCCAACCACCACACCCCCACCCACAAAGGGACAGGGACCACGGTGACGGGGCCTGTTGTTCCAGGACCCGACAGTGCACCAAACCACCAACCGTCAACAGCACCCACGCACCAAGCAAGCACGCAGACACCAGACAGTGATCAGACACCCACCACAACCCGAAGGTCGCACCGGCTGCCTCGTCCGCTGATATTCCACCCATGAGCACGAACCCACCACCCAGCCCTCGAAACGGGCCAGGTGCAGCGGGTCTCACCAAAACAACCCCCACACCAAGTAAGCGGTGTGCGGGCGGGCCGCCACACGGCGACCAAAGTGAAGCTCCTTAGAAAGGAGGTGATCCAGCCGCACCTTCCGGTACGGCTACCTTGTTACGACTTAGTCCCAATCGCCAGTCCCACCTTCGACGGCTCCCTCCACAAGGGTTGGGCCACCGGCTTCGGGTGTTACCGACTTTCGTGACTTGACGGGCGGTGTGTACAAGGCCCGGGAACGTATTCACCGCAGCGTTGCTGATCTGCGATTACTAGCGACTCCGACTTCATGAGGTCGAGTTGCAGACCTCAATCCGAACTGAGACCGGCTTTTTGGGATTAGCTCCACCTCACAGTATCGCAACCCTTTGTACCGGCCATTGTAGCATGCGTGAAGCCCAAGACATAAGGGGCATGATGATTTGACGTCATCCCCACCTTCCTCCGAGTTGACCCCGGCAGTCTCCCATGAGTCCCCACCATCACGTGCTGGCAACATGGAACGAGGGTTGCGCTCGTTGCGGGACTTAACCCAACATCTCACGACACGAGCTGACGACAACCATGCACCACCTGTATACCGACCCCAAAGGGGAAGAACCATCTCTGGAACGATCCGGTATATGTCAAGCCTTGGTAAGGTTCTTCGCGTTGCATCGAATTAATCCGCATGCTCCGCCGCTTGTGCGGGCCCCCGTCAATTCCTTTGAGTTTTAGCCTTGCGGCCGTACTCCCCAGGCGGGGCACTTAATGCGTTAGCTACGGCGCGGAAAACGTGGAATGTCCCCCACACCTAGTGCCCAACGTTTACGGCATGGACTACCAGGGTATCTAATCCTGTTCGCTCCCCATGCTTTCGCTCCTCAGCGTCAGTAACAGCCCAGAGACCTGCCTTCGCCATCGGTGTTCCTCCTGATATCTGCGCATTCCACCGCTACACCAGGAATTCCAGTCTCCCCTACTGCACTCTAGTCTGCCCGTACCCACTGCACACCCGGGGTTAAGCCCCGGGCTTTCACAGCAGACGCGACAAACCGCCTACGAGCTCTTTACGCCCAATAATTCCGGACAACGCTTGCGCCCTACGTATTACCGCGGCTGCTGGCACGTAGTTAGCCGGCGCTTCTTCTGCAGGTACCGTCACTTGTGGCTTCTTCCCTGCTGAAAGAGGTTTACAACCCGAAGGCCGTCATCCCTCACGCGGCGTCGCTGCATCAGGCTTTCGCCCATTGTGCAATATTCCCCACTGCTGCCTCCCGTAGGAGTCTGGGCCGTGTCTCAGTCCCAGTGTGGCCGGTCACCCTCTCAGGCCGGCTACCCGTCGTCGCCTTGGTGAGCCATTACCTCACCAACAAGCTGATAGGCCGTGAGCCCATCCAAGACCAGTAAACCCTTTCCACACACCACCATGCGGTGACATGTAGCATCCAGTATTAGACCCAGTTTCCCGGGCTTATCCCAGAGTCAAGGGCAGGTTACTCACGTATTACTCACCCGTTCGCCACTCATCCACACCAGCAAGCTGGTGCTTCAGCGTTCGACTTGCATGTGTTAAGCACGCCGCCAGCGTTCGTCCTGAGCCAGGATCAAACTCTCCGTTGAAAAACGAAAAACCATACCTGGCTGGAATCAAAATAAGATCGCCAGCACGTCACGGGAACGAGACGCACTGACGCATCAGCTGATCCAACCAAACAAAAAATTGCTTGAACTGGTATCAACAGACAATTTGGCACACTATCGAGTTCTCAAACAACAGACGATCAACCAGCCCGTTTCACCAGGCCCGCGAAGATCAGTTCCTTGCTGGACCGTGCCGCTGCGTCATCCGCAGCTTCAGCACCCGTCCGAAGCACTCCGCTACATTACCCGTCGCCCTCCCTCAGGTCAACTCGCCGTCTCCGGCGGTTGAACTCTCAGAAATCCTGCGACGCGTTGCATGCAGTCCGTGACAGGAGGCCTTCCGGCTGCTCCGTGCCGTCCGGACTGCCGGAGCGACGAAGAAGAACACTACACACGTCCCCCGCTGCGCGCAAACGAGAAGGGGCCCGCCCCCGCGTTGCGTGCGCGAGGACGGGCTCCTTCCCTGCTCAGTCGGCTGCTGTCTCCGGCACCGAGCCTGCGACGGCCTGTCGCCACTGCGAGCTGCGCGCCCGCCGCCGGCCAGTCAGTTCGTCGGCCGGAGCCAGACCGCACCCAGCGGCGGCAGGTCCAGCACCGCGTGGGCCGGCTGCGCGTACTGGGGCTCATCCACGGCCGTGACCGATCCGTTCACCACGCCCGAGCCGCCGAAGCGGAGGTCGTCCGTGTTCAGGACCTCCTCCCACTGCCCGCCGCGAGGCAGCGGCAGATGGAAGCCGTTGTGGGGCATGCCCGCGAAGTTGACCGCGCAGACCAGCGGCTCGCCGGCGGTGTCCCATCGCACGAACGACATGGTGCAGCCCTGGCTGTCGTTGGCATCCAGCCAGGTGAAGCCCTCCGGCGCGTTGTCCTGCGCCCACAGCGCCGGAGTCTGCTTGTAGATCTCGTTCAGCTCCACGACCAGGCGCTGGATGCCCTGGTGCGGCTCCGTCTCCGCGAGCCACCAGTCCAGCGACTTGTCGTTGTCCCACTCGGCGTCCTGCGCGAACTCGGTGCCCATGAAGATCAGCTGCTTGCCGGGATGCGCCCACATGTACGCGAGGTAGGCCCGGACGTTGGCGAGCTGCTGCCAGCGGTCTCCCGGCATCTTGCGCAGCAGGGAGCCCTTGCCGTAGACGACCTCGTCGTGCGAGATCGGGAGGATGAAGTTCTCGGAGTACGCGTACACCATGGAGAACGTCAGCTTGCCGTGGTGGTAGCTGCGGTTCACAGGGTCCTCGCCCATGTACTCGAGCGAGTCGTGCATCCAGCCCATGTTCCACTTGATGCCGAAGCCCAGACCGTTGCCGCTGGTGGGACGAGTGACTCCCGGGAATGCCGTGGACTCCTCGGCGATCATCACCGTGCCGGGGCTGCGGCGGTAGGCCGTGGCGGTGGCCTCCTGCAGGAACGAGATGGCCTCCAGGTTCTCCCGCCCTCCGAACTGGTTCGGCTCCCACTCGCCGTGCTCGCGCGAGTAGTCCAGGTAGAGCATCGAAGCCACGGCGTCCACGCGCAGGCCGTCGACGTGGAACTCCTCGAGCCAGTACAGGGCGTTGGCCACGAGGAAGTTGCGGACCTCGGTGCGCCCGTAGTCGAAGATCAGAGTGCCCCAGTCCTTGTGCTCGCCGCGGCGGGGATCCGGGTGCTCGTAGAGCGGTGCACCGTCGAAGCGGGCCAGGGCGAAGTCGTCCTTGGGGAAGTGCCCGGGGACCCAGTCGACGAGCACGCCGATGCCGGCCTGGTGGAGGGCGTCGACGAGGTGCTTGAAGTCATCGGGATCGCCGAAGCGCGACGTGGGGGCGTAGTAGCCCGTGACCTGGTAGCCCCACGAGCCGCCGAACGGGTGCTCGGCCACCGGCATGAACTCCACGTGGGTGAACCCGTGGGCCTTGACGTAGTCGACGAGCTCGGTGGCCAGGTCCCGGTAGCTCAGCCCCTGGCGCCACGAGCCGATGTGGACCTCGTAGACGCTCATGGGACCGCTGTGCGGGTCCGTCTGCGCGCGGCGCTCCATCCACTCGTCGTCGCCGAACGTGTATTCGCTGTCGAGGACGCGGGAGCCGGTCAGCGGCGGCACCTCGCTCCAGCGGGCCATGGGGTCCGCCTTGTCCTTCCACTGCCCGCCCGGGCCCATGATGCGGAACTTGTAGATGGCACCGTGGCCGACGCCCGGGACGAAGAGCTCCCAGACGCCGCTGCCGCCGAGCGAGCGCATGGCGTGCTCGGTGCCGTCCCAGCCGTTGAAGTCGCCGATGACGCGCACGGCTCGGGCATTGGGGGCCCAGACGGCGAAGCTCGTGCCGCGGGTCTCGCCGAAGCTCGAGGGCCAGCTGCGCACACGGGCGCCCAGGACCTTCCAGAGCTCCTCGTGCCGGCCCTCGCCGATCAGATGCAGGTCCATCTCGCCCACGGTCGGAGTGCTGCGGTACGGATCGTCGACCTCGAGGCTGTGTCCGCCGTCCCAGGTCACGCGCAGGCGGTAGTCGGGGATGCCGCCGTCCGAGGTCGCGGGGATGCGACCGGTGAAGATGCCGCCCCACTCGTGGCTGAGCAGGTGCACGGAGCCGTCTCCGGTGATCGCCTCGACCTTCTGGGCGAAGCGCCGCAGGGTGCGGACCACGACGGTGCCGTCGTCCTGCGGATGCGCGCCGAGCACGCAGTGCGGATCGTAGTACCGGCCCTCGGCGACAGCCGCCAGGACATCCTCGGAGATGGTGTGGGACACGTGGTGCTCGCTTCCGCTGGTCTCGTCCGTCTCCGCCTGCGGTGCTGCGGCGGGGGGCTCCGGGGCGGAGCCTTCCTGCTGGTCGGGGGTCGGCTCCGCGCCGCCCCGGATGGCCTGATCGGCCTGGTACTGCGAGGGTACGCCCGCAGCAGCCGCGCTCGGGCCCGGCACGACGGCCGAGGTCTCGACCGGTGCACCAGAAGCCTCCGACGCGGTGCCCCCCGTCCCCCGGACATCCGAGGGCTCGTCGGCCGTCTCCTGGTCGCCAGAGAGCGCACCGGCCGCGGCACCGGCTGCGGGGTCGACGGCGGCCGAAGACTGGGAGCCGCCGAGCGCGCTGAGCACGGCCCTGAGCGGGACGTCGACCCAGTCGGGGCGATTGCGCGACTCGTAGACGACCTCGTACATGGCCTTGTCCAGCCACAGCGCCTGGAACAGGGGATCACGGCGCTCCACGATCGTGTGGGTCACGGCGGTCCAGCCCTCGAGCAGCGCCTCGGCGGCCGCCTGACCCCACTGCTCGGTGTCGCGCCCGGACTCGCGCTGCCCGAACGCTGCGGCGTAGTCCAGCGAGCGCAGCATCCCCACGACGTCGCGCAGGGGAAGGTCTGCGGCCGAGCGCTCCGACATCTCGCGCAGCGGCTCGCCCTCGAAATCAAGGATGCGGAAGGCACCGTCGGGACCGCGCAGCACCTGGCCCAGGTGGTAGTCGCCGTGGATGCGCTGCAGCTCGGGCAGCTGCTCGACCTCGCGGGCGCGGGCGATGACCGAGTCCAGCTCCTGCTCCAGCCCGCCCGGACGGTCGCCCATCTGATCGCGGGCCCATTCCAGACGCCCGGACAGCGACTCCAGCAGCGCCTCGCGCCGGGGCCCGAGGGTCTCCTGCGTGCCGAAGGCGGAGGCGAGGTCGCGGTGCATGCGCGCCGTGGCACGGCCGAGCTCGCGGGCCTCCGCGGCGAAGGAGCGGCCTTCGGCGGCGGCCTCGACGGCCAGGCGCCAGGCATCCTGGGCGCCGTCGACGAACTCCGCGGCCACGACCGACTGCCCGACGGCCTGGCGCTGGCCGTCGTCGTCGCCGGTCTCCGGCCAGGTGATCTCGGCCCAGCCCCAGGTCCGTGCCACCACGGAGCAGCCGAGGTCGGTCAGCTCGCGTCCGACCTCGACGTCCGGGTTCTCCCCCTCGCCGAGGATGCGGAAGAACTTGAGGATCAGCGCGTCCTCGCCGGGCTCGACGGGGCGCAGCACCACCGAGGTGTTCGACTGCTCGCCGGCGATCACCTGCACCTGCTCGGCGGCCTTCACGCCCGAGACCGGGGTCAGCGAGTCGTTGGCCGCCCCCGTCATGGCCGCGCGGCGCCCGCCGATCTGCGAGCCCTTGCGCAGCAGGCCCAGCACGGCGTCCAGGAACTCCGGCTGATCGACGGCCTCCCGGACGTGGCGCGTCCCTGCGGAGGTCTCGAAGGAGCCGATCTGCTGGTCGAAGGCCGAGGCGGAGGTCTCCAGCGGCACCTGGACGATGCGCGTCCCGGACGGGGTGCCCGCCCGCAGGAGGTGGATCGCCAGGCCCTCGTCCTCGGGCGAGGCGCCGGCCGGGGACTCGGACAGCGGGATCACCGCGGCCGTCTCGAGGCTCAGCTGCTCGGCATCGCCGTCGAAGGGGAACCAGCGCCGCGAGGGCAGCCAGCCGCGCAGCACCTCCTCGAGGCTGCGCGCCGGGTGCGACGACGGGTTCACGGCGGACATGTCAGGTCTCCTGTGCAGGTGGTGCGGGTGAACGGGCGAGGACGAGCTCAGCCGAGGCTGGTGATGATCGGCATGGACTGCGTGGGCGGCTGAACTCCCGAGGCGTCGGGCGCGCTGCGGACCCTCAGCCAGAAGAAGTCCTGGGAGCCCAGCGTCACCCGGTAGGTGCCGTCGTCGTCGACCTTGCCGAACGGCTCGCCGCCGAAGACCTCGCGCAGGCCGCGCCCGGCGAACTCCGGCAGATCGATCGTGCTGGCGGCCGGGGTGTGCGACAGGTTGAAGATGCACACCAGCGTCTCCGCCTGCTCCTCGTGCCGCTCGTCCTGGGGATGGAACTCCCGGACGAAGGCGAAGACCGACTCGTGCCCGGAGTCCACGGAGCGGAACTCGCCCATGCCGAAGGCCGGGTGCTCGCGGCGCACCAGCAGCATGCGGCGCAGCCAGTGCAGCAGCGACGACGACGAGGCCAGCTGCGCCTCGACGTTCGTCTGCGTGTAGTGGTGCACGAGCGACTGGATCACCGGCAGGTACAGCTTGCCCGGATCCGCCTCCGAGAAGCCGGCATTGCGGTCCGGGGTCCACTGCATGGGCGTTCGGGAGGCGTCGCGGTCATCGAGCCAGATGTTGTCGCCCATGCCGATCTCGTCGCCGTAGTACAGGAATGGGCTGCCCGGCAGCGCGAGCAGCAGCGCATGGATCAGCTCGATCTCGGCCCGCGAGTTGTCCAGCAGCGGGGCGAGACGGCGACGGATGCCGACATTGGCGCGCATGCGCGGATCCGGGGCGTACCAGCCGAGCATCGCCTGGCGCTCCTCCGGGGTGACCATCTCGAGCGTGAGCTCGTCGTGGTTGCGCAGGAACGTGCCCCACTGCGTGCCCTCGGGGATCCGCGGGGTGGTCGCCATGGTGTCGATCAGCGGCTGAGCCCGCTGGTCGCGCAGGGCGTAGAAGATCCGCGGCATGATCGGGAAGTGGAAGCACATGTGGCACTCCGGGGCCTCCGCCGAGCCGAAGTACTCGACGACCTCCTCCGGGGGCTGGTTCGCCTCGGCGATGATCACGCGGCCGGGGTACTCGCGGTCGACCATCTCGCGAAGGGCCACCAGGAAGTCATGGGTGCCGGGGAGGTTCTCGCAGTTGGTGCCCTCCTCCTCCACCAGATACGGGATGGCATCGGCCCGGAAGCCGTCGATGCCCATGTCGAGCCAGAAGCGCACCACATCGTAGACGGCCTCGACGACCTTGGGGTTCTCGAAGTTCAGATCCGGCTGATGCGAGAAGAAGCGGTGCCAGAAGAACTGCCGGCGCACCGGGTCGAAGGTCCAGTTCGACTCCTCGGTGTCCACGAAGATGATCCGCGCCTCGGAGTACAGCTCATCCGTGTCCGACCAGACGTAGAAGTCGCCGTACGGGCCCTCGGGGTCCTCGCGGGAGGCCTGGAACCACTCGTGCTGATCCGAGGTGTGGTTCAGAGGCAGATCCGTGATGACGCGCAGACCGCGGGCGTGGGCCTCGGCGACCAGGCGCTTGAAGTCGGAGACGGTGCCGAACTCGTCGAGCACCGAGTAGTAGTCCGAGATGTCGTAGCCGCCGTCGCGCAGGGGCGATTCGTAGAACGGCGGGATCCAGAGGCAGTCGATGCCGAGCCACTGGAGGTAGTCCAGCCTCTCGATCAGACCCGAGAAGTCTCCCGAGCCGTCGCCGTTGGCATCCGAGAAGGCGCGCACGAGGACCTCGTAGAACACTGCCTTGCGGAACCAGTCCGGATCGTGCGAGATCCCCGGGGCGTTGACTCCGAAGCTGGCCGGGTTGATGGCATTCACGTGCGGTGCATCTCCTGCTGCTGGTTTCGTGCTGCGGAACGGGCCGGGCGCCGCGGCGGGCGCCCGGCCCGGGTAGTGCTCGCGGATCGTCCGCGCTCAGCGCCGGCGACGCACGCTGACGATGTGGACGGGCTCGTAGAACGGGTCCAGGCGGACCCACACGCGATCGCCCCAGGACCAGGACTCTCCCGTGAGCAGCTCATCGGCTGCGAAGGTCCCGTCCTCGGCGCGATCCTGCGGGGCCAGGCGCAGGGCCTCCAGGTCGAGCTCGATGTTCGCGGTGCGCACCGAATGCGGATCGGTGTTCGCCACGACGATCAGCGTGTCCTCGTGCTCCCCGTCCGGCCCCTGGACCGTCTTGGTCTTGGAGAAGCACAGGATGGCGTCGTCGTCGGTGGGGTGCAGGGTCAGGTTCTGCAGGTCCCCGAGGGCCGGGTGCTCGTGGCGCAGCTGGTTGAGGCGGCGCACGTAGGGCGCCAGCGAATCGCCGCGGACCTCCGCGTCCTTGAAGTCGCGCGGGCGGTACTCGAACTTCTCGGAGTCGATCGACTCCTCGGCGCCCGGGCGCTGGACGTTCTCGTAGAGCTCGTAGCCGGCGTACATGCCCCACAGGGGCGAGGCCGTGGCCGCGATCGCCGCGCGGATCTTGAACGCCGGGCGCCCGCCCTCCACGAAATAGGACGTGAGGATGTCCGGGGTGTTCACGAAGAAGTTCGGACGGTACTGGGCGGCGGTCTCCCGGGCGACCTCCTCCAGGTACTCCTCGAGCTCCCACTTGGCGTTGCGCCAGGTGAAGTACGAGTACGACTGCTGGAAGCCGGCCTTGGCCAGGCCCTGCATCATGGCCGGGCGGGTGAAGGCCTCGGCCAGGAAGACGACGCCGTCGTCGATCTTCCGGACCCGATCGAGCAGCCACTCCCAGAACCAGAGCGGCTTGGTGTGCGGATTGTCCACGCGGAAGATCCGCACGCCGTGGGAGATCCACAGCTGCACGATCCGCAGGACCTCCCGGCACAGCCCCTCGGGGTCGTTGTCGAAGTTGATCGGATAGATGTCCTGGTACTTCTTGGGCGGGTTCTCCGCATACGCGATCGTGCCGTCGGCGCGCGTGGTGAACCACTCCGGGTGCTGCTGGACCCAGGGGTGATCCGGGGAGGCCTGCAGCGCGAGGTCCAGGGCGACCTCGAGACCCAGCTCCCGGGCGCGGGCGACGAAGTCGTCGAAGTCCTCGAAGGTCCCCAGATCAGGATGGATGGCGTCGTGGCCGCCGTCCTCGCTGCCGATCGCCCAGGGCGAGCCCGGATCGTTCGGACCCGCGTGCAGGGTGTTGTTCGGCCCCTTGCGGTGCGCGTGCCCGATCGGGTGGATCGGCGGCATGTAGAGGACGTCGAAGCCCATGTCCGCGACGGCGGGCAGGCGCTCGGCCGCGGTGCGGAAGGTGCCCGAGCGGAAGCCGCCCGTGGTCTCATCGCGCACGGCGCCCTCGGAGCGGGGGAAGAACTCGTACCAGGCGCCGCGACCGGCGGCATCGCGCTCGACGCGCAGCGGCAGGGGCTCGGAGCTGGTCACGAGGCTGCGGATCGGCGAGGCGGCGACGATCTCCAGGACCGAGCGGTCCGCGGCGCGGGCGAATCGCTGGCTGGCGGGGATCGAACGATCCTTCAGCTGCTCGGCGATCTCGCCCAGCAGGCGGCGCTGCGACTCGGGGCGCTCGGCCTCCGAGGCGGCGCGCTCGAAGACGACCACGCCCTCGTCCATCATCAACTCGACGTCCTGCCCGACACCGAGCTTGATCTCGGCGGCGTGGCGCCAGGTCTCGTACAGATCGCCCCAGCCCTCGACGGTGAAGCTCCACTCGCCCTCGGCATCGGGGCGGACCCAGCCCTCGTAGCGATCGGTGCCCGGGGCGCTGAGGCTCATGGCAGTGCGCTGGTGCTCCCGGCCCTGCGGGTCACGCAGCACGGCGGTCACGCCGAGGGCGTCGTGGCCCTCGCGGTAGACGGTCGCGGCGATGCGGATGTCCTCGCCGGGCAGGGCGGTGGCGGGACGGCGCCCGCACAGCACGGACGGGGACACGTTCTCGATGGGAATGCGTCCGTAGACGAGACCGGACAGATCGACGGGCTCGACGGCGGCAGCCGGGGCAGCAGGGGCCCCCGCGGCGGACGGCGCGCTCGAGCTGGGCTCGGGAGCGGAGGCGGAGTCTCGGGGCGGCTTGGGCATGCTCTTGGAGGTCACCCCCACACCGTAGTCAGTCCGGCGGTCCATGGTGAAGCAAGTCACGAGCGATTTTCCGGGCGACGGCCCGTATCGCTGCGCAGACAGGGCCGTGGAATCCGAGGGGGCCTCGTCCGGAGCCCTCTGCGGCGCTAGGCTCCGGAGGTGTGAAGGCCATCAGAAGGTTCACCGTCCGGACGTCCCTCCCCGAGTCGATCAGTGCGCTGAGCCGACTGGCCGCCAATCTGCGCTGGTCCTGGCACCGGCCCACCGAGCAGCTCTTCCGGGATCTCGGCCCGGAGGACTGGGAGGCCTCCGGCGGGGATCCCGTCCAGGTCCTGGGCTCGCTGACCCGCGAGGAGATCCAGCAGATCGCCGAGGACGACGAGCTCGTCCGGCGCATCGACGCCCTGGGCCGCGACCTCGAGACCTACCTGAGCGAGCCGCTGTGGTACCAGCGCGAGCACGGTCGCGACGGCGCGCGCTCGATCGCCTACTTCTCCGCCGAGTACGGCATCACCTCCGTGCTGCCGCAGTACTCGGGCGGTCTCGGCATCCTGGCCGGCGATCACCTCAAGACCGCCTCCGACATGGGCGTGCCCGTGGTGGGCGTGGGCCTGCTGTACCAGAACGGCTACTTCAACCAGTCGCTGTCGCGCGACGGGTGGCAGCTCGAGGACTACCCCGTCCTGGACCCGCAGGGCCTGCCCCTCACGCTGCTGCGCGAACCCGACGGCTCCCCTGCGAGGATCTGGTTGCCCATGCCTGACGGCGGGCGGCTGGGCGCCCAGATCTGGCGTGCCGACGTGGGGCGCGTCCCGCTGCTGCTGCTCGACTCCCTAATCACCGAGAACGACGACGTCTTCCGCGCCGTCACGGACCGCCTCTACGGCGGCGGGGGCGAGCACCGCCTCCAGCAGGAGCTGCTGCTGGGCATGGGCGGCATTCGCGCGCTGCGCGAGTTCTCACGGCTCACCGGCGCCCCCGACCCGGAGGTCTTCCACTGCAACGAGGGCCACGCGGGCTTCGCCGGAATCGAGCGCATCGCCGAGCTGATGAGCCCCGGCACCGACGGCGGCGCGGGCATGTCCTGGCTCGAGGCCCTCACCGCGGTGCGCGCCTCGACTGTGTTCACCACGCACACCCCGGTCCCGGCCGGCATCGACCGCTTCGAGCGCGAGATGATCGAGCGCTTCTTCTCCACCGAGCTGGCCGGGCCCGCCCCTCTCGAGGAGATCCTGGCTCTGGGGCGCGAGGACCACGACGGCGGCGACGGCAGCCGGTTCAACATGGCCGTCATGGGCCTGCGCCTGGCCCAGCGGGCCAACGGCGTGGCCAAGCTGCACGGCGCGGTGTCGCGGCAGATGTTCTCCGGGCTGTGGAACGGCTTCGACACCGACGAGGTCCCCATCTCGTCGGTGACCAACGGCGTGCACGTGCCGACCTGGATCGATCCGCGCATGGAGGCCCTGGCCGTGGACCGGTCGCAGCCGGATCTGCGCGCGCGCTGGCGGGCTGTGGCCGAGGTCCCGGACGAGCAGCTGTGGCGCGTGCGCGCCGAGATGCGCGCGGATCTGGTGGCCGATGTCCGTCGTCGCCTGCGCGCGTCGTGGAAGCAGCGCGGCGCCGCTGATGCCGAGCTGAGCTGGACCGACTCGGTGCTCGATCCGGAGGTCCTCACGATCGGCTTCGCCCGACGGGTGCCCACCTACAAGCGCCTGACCCTGATGCTGCGCGATCCGCAGCGCCTCAAGCGCCTGCTGCTGGACCCCGTGCGCCCCGTCCAGCTCGTGATCGCCGGCAAGTCCCACCCTGCCGACGAGATGGGCAAGCGCATGATCCAGGACCTGGTGCGCTTCACCGACGACCCCGAGGTCCGCCACCGCATCGTGTTCCTGCCGAACTACGACATGTCGATGGCGCGCACCCTGTTCCCGGGCTGCGACGTCTGGCTCAACAACCCCCTGCGACCGCTCGAGGCCTGCGGCACCTCCGGGATGAAGGCCGCGATCAACGGCGGGCTCAATCTCTCGGTGCTCGACGGCTGGTGGGACGAGCTCTACGACGGCCAGAACGGCTGGGCGATCCCGACCGCCGACAACCGGGCCTCCGACGATGAGCGGGACAGCATCGAGGCCGCAGCGCTCTACGAGCTGATCGAGAACCACGTGGCGCCCCGGTTCTACAGCGAGATCCACGACGCCGGGGCGGAGCGCGTCCCCCATCAGTGGCTGGCCATGGTGCGCCACACGCTCACCACCCTGGGGCCCAGCGTCTCGGCCACTCGCATGGTCGCGGACTACGTCGAGCAGCTCTACCTGCCGGCCGCCCGGGCCGGCCGCGCCGCCTCCGCGGCCGATCACGCCCAGGCCCGCTCCACGGCGGCCTGGGTCGCCCGGGTCCGCCAGGGCTGGGCGGGCGTGCGGATCGAGCATGTGCGCACCGGGGGGCTGCACTCCGAGCCGCAGATCGGCGATGCCATCGAGGTCACCGCCTACGTCCGTCTCGGCGAGCTGAGCCCCGAGGACGTCCGCGTCGAGGTCGGCTTCGGCCGGGTCTCGGGCAACGATCACATCCACGAGCGCAAGCACCAGGATCTGAGTGAGGTCCAGCGCACCGATTCCGGGGACTGGGCCTTCACCGGATCCTTCACGATCGACCGATCGGGTCCGTTCGGCTACACGGTGCGCGTGCTTCCCGACGGGGACGGGCTGACCACCAGCGCCGAGCTGGGCCTGGTGGTCAGCGCCTGAGACGCTGAGAGCGGCTGAGCACGAGGCGTCCTCGGCTCCGGTGCCGAGGTCTTCAGTCGAGCGACAGCGCGCCCACCGTCATGGCCGGCAGCGCGAGCGCGTCTCCCCCGCGCAGGATGCGCCCGTAGGAGCTGCGCAGCTCGGCGTCGGTCGAGAAGACGAACTCGACGGCGCGCTCAGCAGCCTCCGCCTCTCCCTGCGGCGCATCGGGGCCCTCCGCCTCGGGGTTCGGCGTCTCCAGACGCGCCGCGACCGCGTGGGGGTCGTCCTCGGTGAAGAGGGACTCGGACAGGTGCGGGATCCGGAACTCGATGTCGCGCAAGGTCCCGTTGAGCACCACGAGCCCGGCCACGCCCCCATGGCGGGCGCGCACCAGCATCTGCACGGGGCGGGCTCCCTCCGCCTCCCAGTCCTCGGCCCGCATGAGCCTGCCCTCAGGGGTGAACCACAGGACCCGGATGTCCTCCGGGCGCATCATGTAGTCCTCGGCCTGCAGGGACATGAACCGGCGCCGGACCTGCAGCGCCTCCTTGGTGGCCGCCAGCATGGCCCGCTCTGCGGGAGTGTGCCGCCAGCTCACGTAGCCGATCGGCCCGTCCTGGCAGTACGCGTTGTTGTTGCCGCCCTGGCTGCGCAGCATCTCGTCACCGGCGGTGATCATGGGCACCCCCTGCGAGAGCACCAGCGTGGCCATCAGGTTGCGCGTCGTGCGCGCCCGGGCGCTGCGCACGGTGCCTGAGCGGCTGGGCCCCTCTTCGCCGTGGTTCCACGAGTGGTTGTCGTTCGTGCCGTCACGATTGTCCTCGCGATTGGCCTCGTTGTGCTTGTGGTCGTACGTCGTCAGGTCGTGCAGCGTGAAGCCGTCGTGGGCCGTCACGAAGTTCACCGACGACAGCGGCGTGCGTCCGGAGGCCGCGAAGCGCCCCGGCGAGCCCACGAGCACGTCTGCCATGCGCGAGAGCCCGCCCCCGGGGGCTCCGGCGGACATGGCGCGCTGCTCGGTGAGCCAGAAGTCGCGCACGGTGTCGCGGTAGATGTCGTTCCAGTCGGCCCAGCCGGGAGGGAAGTGCCCCGTCTGCCAGCCGCCCATGCCCACGTCCCAGGGCTCCGAGATCAGCTTGGAGCCGCCGATCGCGGGATCCGCCACGGCGGCGACCAGGAACGGGTGACGGGCGGTGAAGCCGTGCGAGGAGTCCCGGCCCAGCGCAGGTGCCAGATCGAAGCGGAAGCCGTCGACGTGGCAGACCTCGACCCAGTAGCGCAGGGAGTCCAGCGCCATGCGCACGACCTCGGAGCGGGAGAAGTCCAGCGTGTTGCCGCAGCCCGTGACGTCGAGGTAGTTGCCGCTGTCGTCGTGGCGGTACCACTGCCGGTCCCCCAGCCCGCGCCAGCAGTAGGGCTGCTCGCCCATGCCCGCCTCTGCGGTGTGGTTGTAGACGACGTCCAGGATGACCTCGATGCCCGCTGCGTGCAGGTCCTTGACCATCTGCTTGAACTCGTCGATGACCCCCTGCGGTCCGCGCTCCTGCGAGGCGCGGGAGGCGTAGGCCCCGTGCGGGGCGAAGAAGGAGAGCGTGTTGTAGCCCCAGTGGTTGCTCAGCCCGCTGGCCGTGAGATGAGGCTCGTCCAGATGGGCGTGCACCGGCAGCAGCTCGACGGCGGAGATGCCCAGCGAGCTCAGGTGCTCGATCATCACGGGGTGGGCGAGGCCTGCGTACGTTCCGCGCAGCTCCTCCGGAATGCCCGGGTGGTGGATCGTCAGGCCCTTGACATGGGCCTCGTAGATCACGGTGTCGCGCCAGGGGATGTCCGGGGCGAGGTCCCCGGCCCAGTCGAAGGCGTCGTCGATGATCTCGGAGACGTAGCGGCTGCCGTAGGTGTCCGGCTGGGTGACCCCGCGCTGTCCGGGTGCGCGATGGACCTGCCGCAGCCCCCGACCGTGGGGGTCCAGCAGGATCTGCTCGTCCAGCGGGGTGGAGCCGTCGTCGAGCAGCGACGAATCCGCCGCCACGAAGCCGTAGAGGGTCCCCAAGGGCATGGCGGAGCCGCCGCCGACGGCTCCCGGCACCAGGTCGAAGTGGATCCCGCCCTCGATCCGACGCAGCGTGTGGCGGCGCCAGCGGCCACCGGGCACCTGCCAGACCAGATCGAGGCGATCGACTCCGGGCGCCCAGACGGCCACGTTCGTGGCGTTCTCTCCGCCCAGTGCCTGGGAGATCCCGAGCGGACGGGGCCGTGAGCGCGCCGGCCCCGGCGCGGTCGGGCGCCTATGCAGAGTGTGCGGCACGACGGCACGAGGTCTCGTAGAGGGCGATGCCGACCGCCATGGACGCGTTCAGCGACTCCATCTCCGACTGGATCGGGATGGAGACGATCTGATCGCAGTGCTCCGTCATCAGCCGGGAGAGGCCCTTGCCCTCCGAGCCCACGACGATGACCAGGGGCTCCGTGGCCAGGGACAGCCCCGGCAGATCGACCGAGCCGCCGCCGTCGAGCCCGACGACGAAGTACCCGCGGGACTTGGCGTACTCGACCGTGCGGTTGAGGTTGGTGGCCTGGGCCGCGGGGACACGGGCTGCGGCGCCGGCGCTGGTCTTCCAGGCGGTGGCGTTCAGCCCGGTCGAGCGGCGCTCGGGCAGCAGGACGCCGTCGCCGCCGAAGGCCGAGACGCTGCGCATGATCGCACCCAGGTTGCGGGGATCGGTGATGCCGTCCAGGGCGACGAACAGCGGAGCGCGCTCCGCCTCGCGATCGCGCTTCCAGCGCCGCATGGCCTCGTCCAGCAGGTCGTCGGCGGCGCGGTACTCATAGGGCGGCACCTGCAGGGCGATGCCCTGGTGCACGGCGTCCTCGGTCAGGCGGTCGAGCTCGGGGCGGGTGGCCTCCAGCACCGGGATGCCGCGACGGCTGCACAGCGTGAGGATCTCGCGGATGCGGTCATCCGCCTCGATCCGCACCATGATGTAGGCCGCCTTGGCGGGGATCTCGGCGCGCAGGGACTCCAGCACGGAGTTGCGCCCCGTCACGAGGTCCTCGGTCTTGCCCGGTCCGCGGCGGTTGGGACCGCGGCGCTGCCCGCGCTCGCCGGCGCCGGTGGCCGCGCGGTGCTCCGCGGCCTTCTTCTGCTTGTAGGCCTTGTGGTACGGGCGATCCTCCGCGCGCGGGGTGGGGCCCTTGCCCTCGAGCTTCTTGCGGCCGTGGCCGCCGGTGCCCACGGAGGGCCCCTTCTTCTTGGAGCTTCCGCTGCTCCGTCGGGGTGCTGACATGCTGTGCCGCCCATTCATCTCGTGACCGGTCGTGCCGGTCGTGGTCCAGTGCGCAGGCGCTGCGGGCCCATGGGCCGCGCGCCCGCTTCGGTCTTCGGCCGGGAAGCCTCAGCCCAGCGTCCAGGTGGAGCCGCCGGCTCCGTCGGCCACGACGATCCCGGCCTCCGCCAGGGTGTCGCGCAGCCGGTCGGCCTCGGCCCAGTCCTTCTCGGCGCGAGCCGCGGCGCGGCGCTCGAGCAGGTCCTGCACCAGCTGGTCGAGGGCCTCGTGCTCCTGGGCTCCGGCCCCCGCCTCGCCCAGGGCCATCAGTGCGCGCAGACCCAGGATCTCGGTCATCCCGGACACGGCGCGAGCGGCCGCGGCCAGCTCCGAGGCCTGCTCGGTACCCGCGTGCAGAGCGGTGTTGCCGGCCCGCACGCGGTCGTGCAGCACGCCCAGCGCTCGTGGGACGTTGAGGTCGTCGTCCATGACGGCGACGAAGTCCGCGGGGATGTCCGCAGGCTCCCAGTCCAGGTCCGCGCCCGCCGCCGAGGCCGCGACCAGGAAGGCCTCGATGCGCTCCACGGCTGCGGCCGCCTCCTCGAGCGAGGTGGGGCGGTAGTCCAGCACCGAGCGGTAGTGGGCCTGCCCGAGCATGTAGCGCACCACCAGGGGACGGTTCTCGGCGAGCATCTGCTGCGGATCCACGGTGTTGCCCAGGGACTTGGACATCTTCTCGCCCTGGTAGGCCACCAGCCCGTTGTGCAGCCAGAAGTTCGCGAAGCCCCGCCCTGCCGCCGCCGACTGGGCCAGCTCGTTCTCGTGGTGCGGGAAGCGCAGGTCCAGACCGCCGCCGTGGAAGTCGAAGCGATCGCCCAGGTAGCGCCCGGCCATGGCCGAGCACTCCAGGTGCCAGCCGGGGCGGCCGCGGCCCCACGGCGAGTCCCAGGACGCCGTGAGCGGGTCCTGGTCCTTGTGGCCCTTCCACAGCGCGAAGTCCCGGGGATCGCGCTTGCCGCGCGGGTCCGCGTCTGCGGCGTCCTGCATCTCGTCCAGGCGCTGATGGGTCAGCTCCCCGTAGCGGGGCCAGGAGCGGACGTCGAAGTAGACGTCCCCGGAGCCGTCCTGGGCCGGGTAGGCGTGGCCGCGCTCGATCAGCTCGGCGATCAGCTCGTGCATCTGCGGGATGTGCCCGGTGGCGCGCGGCTCGTACGTGGGGCGCCCGATGCCCAGGGCGTCGTAGGCCTGGTGGAAGACGCCCTCGAAGCGATAGGCCAGGGCCCACCAGGGCTCGTTCGGATGGTCTCCGTCGAAACCCGGCTGCTCGGAGGCACGGGCCTTCTCCAGGATCTTGTCGTCGATGTCCGTCACGTTGCGCACGGCCGTGACCTTCAGACCGCGGAAGCGCAGCCAGCGGACGAGGATGTCGAAGACCAGCCCGGAGCGCACGTGCCCGATGTGCGGCCCGCTCTGCACGGTGGCGCCGCAGTAGTACAGGCTCGCCTCCCCCGGCACGACAGGTTCGAAGTCGCGGACGGAGGCTGAGGCGGTGTCGTAGAAGCGCAGTGTCACGCCCGGAAGTCTACCGAGGCCCGGCAGACGGCACGACGAGAGCCGTGGCCATGGCAGCGAGCCCCTCGTCACGTCCGGTGAAGCCCAGCCGGTCCGACGTGGTCGCCGCGACCGAGACGGGGCAGCCTGCGGCGCGGCTGAGCGCCTCCTCAGCCTCCTGTCGTCGCGGCGAGAAGCGCGGCCGCTGCCCGATCAGCTGCACGGCCACGTTGCCCGGCTCGAAGCCGACAGCGCGCACGATCGCCGCGGCCTCCGACAGGATCCGCACGCCCGAGGCTCCGGCCATCTCCGGGCGGTCGGTGCCGAAGTTGGAGCCGAGGTCGCCGCACCCGGCGGCGCTGAAGAGGGCGTCGGCCGCGGCGTGGGCCACGACGTCGCCGTCCGAGTGCCCGGACAGGCCCCGCTCGCCCTCCCACAGCAGGCCGGCCAGGTGCAGCGGCACCAGTCCGTCCGGGCGCTCGGCGCACTCCTGATCGGAGGCGAAGGCGTGGACGTCCACCGAGATGCCGGTGCGCGGGATCATGGTCACGGGCGCTGCTCCTGCTCTGCGTGCTCTGCCTCCGGCCGGGCCTCGAGGCGCTGCCGGCGCTCGGCGAGCACGGCCTCGGCCAGCAGCAGGTCGAGCGGTCGGGTGATCTTGAACGACTCCTCGTGGCCCTGCACGGCGATGACCCGCTCCTGGGACCAGCGCTCGACCAGCGAGGCGTCATCGGTCAGGGAGAGCTCATCCGCGCCCTCGGCGACGGCCTGCTCGTTGACGCGGCGCAGCAGCCTCCAGTCGAAGCCCTGGGGCGTCTGGATGGCGCGCAGCCGAGTGCGGTCCACGGTGCCCGAGAGCCTGTCCTGGGCGTCGATCCGGCGCATGGTGTCCACGACCGGCAGCACGGGGATGACGGCGCGATGCTCGCGCAGCGCAGCGGCCACGTCCCGGAAGACCTGGGCGGGGGTCAGGCAGCGCGCGGCGTCATGGACGAGCACACTGGCCGGGGCGGGGCCCTGGGCCAGGAGATCGAGGGCGGCGCGCACGCTGGCGGCGCGGGTCTGCGCCCCCGTGACGGGCTGCGCGCCCAGCTCGCGGCACACGGCGCTGAGCTGCTCGTCCCCGGCGGGCACGGTCACGACGATCCGCCCGCCCTCGGCGCATACTCCGGAGTCGAGCACCGCCCGCAGGCTGTGCTCGAGGATGGTGCGCCCGGCGAGCTCCACCAGGGCCTTGGGGATGCCGCGGCCCAGGCGCTGCCCCGAGCCCGCTGCGACGACGACGACGGCGCACCCCGTCCCAGAGGAGGGGTGCGCCGTCGTGGGGGCCGTGCGGCCCGAGGACTCCACGGGCTGAGCCTTCAGCCGGCCAGGATGTCGTCGAGGCGCTTCTCGGCCTCTTCCTCGTCGATGTCCTTGGCCAGGGCCAGCTCGGAGGTGAGGATGTGGCGGGCCTTGGTCAGCATGCGCTTCTCACCGGCGGACAGGCCGCGGTCCTTGTCCCGGCGCCAGAGATCGCGCACGACCTCGGCGACCTTCAGGACGTCACCCGATGCCAGCTTCTCCACGTTGGCCTTGTAGCGGCGCGACCAGTTGCTGGCCTCCTCCACGTCATCGGCCTGCAGGACGGCGAAGACCTTCTTGAGGCCCTCCTCATCCACGACGTCTCGCACGCCGACCAGGTCGACGTTCTCCGCCGGTACCTCGATCACGAGGTCACCCTGGGTGACCTTGAGCTTCAGGTACATCTTCTCCTCCCCCTTGATGGTGCGGGTCTTGATCTCCTCGATCAGTGCCGCGCCATGGTGGGGATAGACGACCGTCTCGCCAACCTCGAAAACCATGTATGGTGCCCCTTTCCGCCGGTCGATTCTAGCACGAGGCCCACAGCAGCCTGATCGCCTCCTTCGAGAACCCTTGGAGCGGATGCGGACGATCCGTGCCCAAGCGGATACCATGGCCGGAGCATCACCGACCTGTCTGAGGAGTTCGCGCCGTGACCACTGCCGCCCGCAAGAGGCTTCGCACCATCGGCCTGGGTGCCGCCTTCGCTGCCGCCGCACTGACCACGTCCGGGTGCGCTGCGCTGACCAACGACCAGGAGACGGCATCGCAGTACTCCCCCGCTGACGGCATCGTGGAGCAGCTCGGCGACCTGAGCATCAACAACCTCCTCATCGTCGCCGATTCCGCCGACTCGGACGGCCGCCTGCTGGGCACCCTGGTCAACGAGTCGGACGAGGAGATGTCGGTCGACATCGCCGTCGAGGGCGCCGATCCGATCACCGTGGACGTCCCCCCGAAGGATGAGGTCCGCTTCGAGGACGACGAGAACGAGCAGCTCGTGGTCCCCGCCGGCGCCGAGCCCGGCCTGATGGTGCCCGTGACCATCACCGTCGACGGCGAGACCCTGGAGCACGAGCTGCCCGTGCTCGATCACACCTTCCCGCGCTACGCCGAGTACATCCCCGGCGGTGCGCCGTCGACCCCGGCCAACCCCTCCAACACCCCGGCTCCCGAGGACGAGGAGGAGGGCGGCCACCACTGAGGCCCCCGCACCGGGCCCTGACCGGTCCGGCGCAGCGCAGGCATCGCACACGACGGCGGGGCGGCGACCATCAGGTCGCCGCCCCGCCGTCGCTCTGCCCGCCGCGATGGAGCCGCGGCGGGGGCCTCAGACCTCGAACTTGTAGCCGAGCCCTCGCACCGTCACCAGGTGGCGCGGATCCGAGGGGTCGGGCTCGATCTTGGAGCGCAGCCGCTTGACGTGCACGTCGAGGGTCTTGGTGTCGCCCACGTAGTCGGAGCCCCACACGCGGTCGATGAGCTGTCCTCGGGTCAGCACGCGGCCGGCATTGCGCAGCAGCATCTCCAGAAGCTCGAACTCCTTGAGCGGCATGTTCACCGTCTCGCCCTCGACCGTGACGACGTGGCGCTCGATGTCCATGCGCACGGGTCCGGCCTGCACGGTCGCCGAGACCAGCTCCTCGGGCTCGGAGCGGCGGCGCAGCACGGCGCGGATGCGCGCCACGAGCTCGCGCGACGAGTACGGCTTGGTCACGTAGTCGTCGGCGCCCAGCTCGAGGCCGAGGACCTTGTCGATCTCGGCGTCCTTGGCCGTGAGCATGATGATCGGGACGTTCGAGCGCTGGCGCAGCGCCTTGCAGACCTCGGTGCCGGACAGGCCCGGCAGCATGAGATCGAGCAGGACGAGGTCCGCGCCGGCGCGATCGAACTCCTCCAGCGAGGCCTGGCCGTCGGCCACGACCTCGGGGTCGAATCCCTCCTTGCCCAGGAGGTAGGCCAGGGGCTCGGACAGCGACTCCTCGTCCTCCACGATCAAGATCCGGGTCATGCGGACTCTCCTCCTTCTCGTCGGGCCGTCCCGGCGCGCACGGGGCGACGGCCCCGGCGGCCGGAAGCGGCCTGCTCTGCATCGTTCGCCGCAGCGCCCTCGGCGCCGTCGGCCTGGTCCTCCTGGCCCTGCTTCCCGCCGCCCTGCTCGCTCATCAGCGGGATGCAGAGCGTGAAGGTTGAGCCCTGGCCCTCCTCGGACCAGATGTCCACCCTGCCTCCGTGCTGCTGCATCACGTGCTTGACGATGCTCAGCCCCAGACCGGTGCCTCCGGTCTGACGGGAGCGCGCCGAGTCCACGCGGTAGAACCGCTCGAAGATCCGATCCTGCTCGCTCTGCTGGATGCCCGGGCCCTGGTCCGTCACCGCGATCAGGGCCATGCCGTCTCGCTGGCGCAGCCCCACGCCCACCCGCGTGCCCGGAGGCGAGTAGCGGATGGCGTTGTCGATCAGGTTGCGCACTGCGGTGGTCAGCATGTCGGCGTCGCCGAAGGCCGGAGCATCGACGGAGCCGCCGATCACCAGGCTGATGTCCCGGGACTCCGCCGTCATGCGGTTGCGGTCCACGGCCTCGGCCACCACGCGCCCGAGCTCCACGGGCCCGCCGGAGGTCACGACGTTCTGGCCCTGCAGGCGCGAGAGCTCGATGATGTCCTGCACCAGCAGGGTCAGCCGCTCCGACTCGCGATGCAGCCGGGACGTGAAGTGACGCACGGCGTCCTCGTCCTCGGCGGCGTCCTCGATGGCCTCGGCGAGCAGCCGGATGGCGCCCACCGGGGTCTTCAGCTCATGGGACACGTTGGCCACGAAGTCGCTGCGCACCGACTGGGCCCGGACGATCTCGGTCTGGTCCTCGGCCAGCAGCAGCACGAACTCATCGCCCAGAACGGCCACGCGCACGTCGAGCACGATCACGCCGGTGTTCTCCGCCCCGCGGCCGATCTCGACGCGGCGCTCCTCCGTCACGCCGGAGGCCCGGGCCGCCCGGATCATGCCCAGCAGCTCGTCGCGCACGATCGAATGCCCGCGCACCAGGCCGAAGGCGTAGGCGGCCGGTGAGGCGCGCACGACTCCGTCGACCCCGTCCACGACCACGTAGGCGGGGCCCATGACCGACAGGACGTCCGCGGCGCCGTGCGGCAGCTGGGGCTCGCCGATCTCCGCCGCCTCGATCCTGCGCCGGGAGGTCCCGCGCAGGGCGAAGAGACCGCTGAGTCCGAGCAGCAGTCCGGTCAGCCCCGACAGGAGCGCGAGAAGCAGGGGTTGCACCCTCCCAGAGTAGGGCCACCCCGGGCGCCGACGCGTGCGCCTCGAGGCTGTCGGACGGGCCGACGCCTGGGCGCCACAAGGAGATCACCGGACGTTCTCCCGCCGTTCACCGCAGGCCCGGCAGCGCTGCAGCCGCCGCGCGTAGCCTCGACTCTTCGATCATTGCAGTGAGGCGGGCGTCCTATCCGGGCGCAGGGGCCGCCCGAGGGGAGGCGCAGGATGCGCACGGTGTTCCAGGCGGAGCTCAAGCAGGTGGGCGATGAGCTCGTGGCGATCGCCAGGCTCGTGCGTCAGGCGCTGTCCGAGGCCCGCTCAGCCTTTCTGGAGACCGAGCTCGAGACCGCCCAGGGCGTCATCTCCAACGACGCCCGGATCGACCTGCTGCAGGACGAGCTCGATGAGCGCTCGATCGACATCCTGGCCCGCCAGTCCCCCGTGGCCTCCGACCTGCGCACCCTCGTGGCCGCGCTGCGGATGAGCACCTCGCTCGAGCGCATGGGCGACCTGGCTCGGCACCTGGCTCAGGATGCCCGCCGCCGCTTCCCGGAGGCCGTGATCCCCGAGCGTCTGGCCGACGACTACGCGCGGCTCTTCGAGCTTGACCTGGCCATCCTGGATGGGGTCATCGAGATGCTCGAGACGCGCGACATCTCCCTCTACGAGCGGATCGCCGAGCAGAAGGCGCAGGTCAGCGCCATGCACCGCGGGATCCTCGATGCCATGGGCCGACCGGACTGGGACGCCCCGGTGCACACGACCGTGGATGTCACGCTCTCGGCCCGCTATCTCGAGCGCATGAGCGATCACGGGATCGCCGTGGCCCGCAAGGTCTCGTACCTGGTGACCGGGCAGTGGGGGCCCCCGGCCTGAGCCGGACGGTGCGAGCAGCACCGCACCCAGCGACGACGGGGCCCGGATGCCTGATGGCATCCGGGCCCCGTGCGCTGAAGCGCTGCTGCCGGCCTGCGCCCCGGTGGTCGGGACGCAGGCCTCACCTCACTTCTTGCCCTGGTTCGCGACCGCCTTGATGGACTCGGCCGCAGCCTCCGGGTCCAGGTACTCGCCGCCGGGGGTGATCGGCTTGAAGTTGGCGTCGAGCTCGTAGACCAACGGGATGCCGGTGGGGATGTTCAGGCCGGTGATCTCATCGTCCGAGATGCCGTCCAGGTGCTTGACGAGCGCGCGCAGCGAGTTGCCGTGCGCGGCCAGCAGGACCGTGCGCCCTGCCTTGAGGTCCGGCGTGACCTGGTCCTCCCAGTACGGGAGGAAGCGCTCGAGAACGTCCTTGAGGCACTCGGTGCGCGGGAGGTTCTGGACGTCCTCATAGCGGGGATCGCCGGCCTGCGAGTACTCGTCGCCGTCCTCGATGGGGGGCGGCGGGACGTCGTAGGAGCGGCGCCAGGTCATGAACTGCTCCTCGCCGTACTTCTCGCGGATCTCCGCCTTGTCCTTGCCCTGCAGGGCGCCGTAGTGGCGCTCGTTGAGGCGCCAGGAGCGCTTGACGGGGATCCAGTGGCGATCCGCAGCATCCAGGGCCAGGTTGGCCGTCATGATCGCGCGGCGCAGCAGGGAGGTGTGCACGATGTCCGGGAGCAGACCGCGCTCCTTGAGCAGCTCGCCGCCCCGAGTCGCCTCGCCGCGGCCCTTCTCCGTGAGAGGCACATCCACCCAGCCCGTGAAGAGGTTCTTCTCGTTCCAGTCGGACTGCCCGTGACGGAGCAGGATCAGGTTGTACTTCGCTTCAGTAGCCATGCCCCGAGTATCGCACCTGAGGGACCGACGGGCGAGTGCCGAGCTGACCCGCGACCGGCGTCGTCACCAGGCCGAAGGCCCCGAGGACTCGACGTTGACAGCGGGCTTGACATCCGCCAGGTACACGCCGGAGGCGGTTGCCGCGACCAGCACGAAGATCAGCTGCCCCATCTGCGGGATGCCGCCGGTGAGCAGCGCGATCACCGCGGGAACGGTCATCAGCAGGCTGAAGAGCAGGCAGGCGCCCGTCACCAGCATCCAGAAGGTCCGGGTGCGCTTGAACGCGCGCTGGAACTGGATGGGCTTGGCGGACAGGCAGTGGAGGAACGCCATGGCTGCCAGGACGGTCACCAGCACCATGACGGCGACGTCGACCACCCCGACGGCCAGGAGGATGAGGGAGGTGAGGGACATGGCCACGATCCTACCGGGCGGCGGGCTCGACCACTGCGGCCAGCGCCCGCTCGAGGTCCTCCCAGAGGTCCTCGACGTCCTCGATGCCCACGGACAGGCGCACCAGCGACTCCGGGACCGTGCGCGGCTCCTCGGGGTGGCGGCGACGGCGCTCGACGAGCGACTCGACGCCGCCCAGCGAGGTCGCCGGCACCCACAGGCGCAGGGCCTCGACGACACGATCGGCCGCTGCTGCGTCGCCGTCGACCTCCAGTCCCACGATCGCCCCGAAGCCGCCCTGCAGCTGCTGAGCGGCCCGCTCGTGGCCGGGGTCCTCCGTCAGGCCCGGGTAGCGCACGGCGCGCACGCCGGGCTGCTCGAGCAGGCGACGGGCGATCTCGGCGGCGCTGGCACCCGCGCGCTCGACGCGCAGGGACAGCGTGCGGATCCCCCGCAGGGCCAACCAGGTCTCGAACGGGCCGGGAATGGCGCCGTGGCGGGAGCGATGGGCGTGCAGGCGCTGGCGGAGCTCGGGATCCACGGCGGTGGCCGCTCCCAGGACGACGTCCGAGTGCCCCGCCAGGTACTTGGTGGCCGAGTGCACGACGAGGTCGGCACCCCAGGCCAGCGGACGCTGCAGCAGGGGCGTGGTGAAGGTGCTGTCCACGCAGCTGAGCACACCCAGGCGACGAGTGCCCGCCAGGATCTCCGGGAGGTCGGCGACCTCGAGCATGGGATTGGTGGGCGACTCCAGCAGCACCAGATCTGCGCCCTCGGCGGCGGCCAGCACGGCGTCGGTGTCGGTCACCTCCACGGCATCGACGCGGATCCGACCCTCCTGCTCGGCCTCGCGCACGAGCGTCATGGTGCCCATGTAGACGTGCACCGGCACGACGACCCGGCCGCCCAGCGGCACGAGCGAGAGCACGGCCGAGATCGAGGCCACCCCGGAGGCGAAGGCCAGCGACGGCAGCGGCGAGCCCTCGAGCTGACCCAGCACGGATTCGAAGTCGTCCCAGGTCGGGTTGCTGGCGCGGCCGTACATGCGCTCGCCCGGCACGGGCTCCCCCGCGCCGCGGTAGGTCGAGCTCAGCACGATCGACGGGCCGACGGGAGCATCGCGCTCCGGGGCCGGGCGACCGCCGGCGACCGCGATCGTAGCCGGACGCAGCCGCCCGTGGAGGGTCTCCCCCGAGGGCTGCTGCTCGGCGTTCGGGCGGGGCGCGGCGGAATCCGGAGAAGTCATGGCCTCACCCTATGACGGCCGCGCCCACACGCTTCATGGGGACGGCGCCGATGTCTGCCGCGGCCCCTACAGTGTCCGTGTGACGTTCCAGACCAGCCCAGCGAGCACGCCTGCCGCTCTCATCGCCTTCGAGGGCGGCGACGGCGCCGGCAAGTCCACGCAGCTGCGCCTGCTGGCCGAGTCCCTGCGGGAGCGCGGCGTGCCGGTGCTGCTCACCCGCGAGCCCGGCGGATCGGCCCTGGGCGAGCAGATCCGCTCCCTGGTCCTGGACCCCGAGCACGCGCCGGTGGATCCGCGCACGGAGGCGCTACTGTTCGCCGCTTCGCGCAGCGCCCACGTCCAGCGCACCCTTCTTCCTGCGCTGCGCGAGGGCAGCACGGTCCTGACCGATCGCTACCTCGACTCCTCGGTGGCCTATCAGGGAGCGGCGCGCGAGCTCGGCACGCAGACCGTGCGGGATCTGAACCTGTGGGCGGTCGACGGCCTGCTGCCGGATCTGACCGTGCTGCTCGACGTCCCCGAGGAGACGGGGCGGGCTCGCCGGGCCGAGCGCGCCGCGGATCGCATGGAGCAGGAGCCCGCCCCCTTCCACGAGGAGGTCCGCCAGGCCTTCCTGGAGCTGGCCCGGCAGGCGCCGCAGCGCTATCTCGTGCTGCAGGCCGACGCCCCCGTGGAGGAGCTGGCGGCGCAGATCCGCGAGCGCGTGCTCGACCTGCTGGCCCAGAGGGCCTCCGGAGGGCAGCGATCGTGAGCGTCTGGGACGACCTGGTGGGGCAGGACGCCGTCGTGGATCAGCTCGCCCGGGCTGCTCGTGATGAACAGCCCCCGCACGCCTGGCTCGTGACCGGGCCGCCCGGATCGGGGCGCTCCCACGCCGCTCTCGCGCTGGCGGCCGCGCTGCTGTGCGAGCAGCCGGATCCCGCCGATCGCGGCTGCGGCGAGTGCTCCGCCTGCCGCACCGTCCGCGCCGGCTCGCACGCCGATCTCACACACTTCCGCACCGAGCACAGCGAGATCCGCATCGACGAGGCCCGCGAGCTCGTGGTCAGGGCTCAGGACCGCCCGTCGGTGGGGCGCTGGCGGGTCATGGTGATCGAGGACGCCGACCGCATGGCCGAGCGGACCTCCAACGTCATGCTCAAGGCCATCGAGGAGCCGCCGCCGGGGACCATCTGGCTGCTGTGCGCGCCGAGCCCCAGCGACGTCCTGGTCACCATCCGCTCGCGCTGCCGCCCCGTCACCCTGCGGGTGCCGCCCGTGGAGGCCGTGGCCGAGCTGCTCGAGCGCCGCGACGGCGTGCCGGCGGCCCGCGCACTGGAATGCGCCCGCCTGGCCCAGTCCCACGTGGGCGTGGCGCGCCGGCTGGCCCTGTACGACGACGCCCGCGAGCGCCGTCGTCGGGTCGTCGAGATGCCTCTGCGGCTGGGCGGCGTCTCGGATGCCGTGCGCGAGGCAGGGCGGCTGACGCGCCTGGCCGAGGAGGAGGCGACCGCCGAGTCGGAGGCCCGGGACGAGGAGGAGCGCGCGCACCTGCTGACCTCCATGGGCGCCGCGGAGTCCGGGAAGATGCCGCCCAACGTGCGCAGCGCCCTGCGGCGCCTGGAGGAGGACCAGAAGCGCCGCTCCAAGCGCGTGCGCACGGACACCCTGGACCGCTTCCTGATCGATCTGACCACGTTCTACCGCGATGCCCTCACGCTGCAGCTGCAGACCGGGTCGGAGCTGGTCAACCAGCACATCGCGGACTCGCTGCGCGATCACGCGCTGAACTCCACGCCCGAGGAGTCCCTCGAGCGCATCGACACGATCGCCCGCACGCGCACCAGGATCCGCACCAGCGCCGCCGCCGGACTGGCCTTCGAGGCCATGGCCGTCTCCCTGCTCTGAGGCCCGCCCGTCGGCGCGTCCCGTGCGCGCCGGGCCGGACCACGAACCCGCACCACAGATGGGATGCCCCCCGGATGAGCCACCGCCCCCGCCGCCGGATGCGGCTGGCCGCTGCCCTGGCCGTGTGCGCCCTGGCGCTGAGCGCCTGCACCGATGACGACTCCCCCGCCGGGGGCCAGTCGGCACCCGAGGGCGCTGCGCAGGGCATGGACGAGTTCTACGCCCAGGAGCTCGACTGGGGATCGTGCGAGGACTCCGGCGGGATCTCCGGGTTCTTCGGCGGCGACGACCAGCAGTGCGCGCAGCTCACCGTGCCGGTGGACTACTCCGATCCCGAGGGCGAGACCACCACGGTGGCCATGGCGCGGCTTCCCTCGACCGGGGATGCCCCGGAGGGTGCGCTGGTCGTGAACCCCGGCGGACCGGGCGGCTCCGGGGTGGACCTGATCTCCCAGTCCGGTCCGCTGTTCGGCGACGATCTGCGCGAGGACTACGACATCGTCTCCTTCGACCCTCGCGGCGTCTCCCGCTCGGACGAGATCCAGTGCTTCGACGACGACGCCGCCCTCGACGCATGGCGCTCCCAGCCCTCGCTCACGGGCCAGGACATCACGGCAGAGGATCTGCGCGAGGAGTACAGGGAGCTCGGCGAGGGCTGTGCAGAGCACTCGGGACCTGTGCTGGAGCACATGGACACGGCCTCCGTGGCCAAGGACCTGGACGTCATGCGCGCAGCCCTGGGCCAGGACCGGACCGACTACCTGGGCTTCTCCTACGGCACGCGCATCGGCGCCGAGTACGCCCGGCAGTTCCCGGATCGCGTGGGGCGGTTCGTCCTCGATGGTGCCGTCGATCCGCAGGCCTCGAACTCCGAGGTGGCCATGGGCCAGGCAGTGGGATTCGAGAGCGCGCTGCGGGACTTCATGGAGGACTGCACGCAGAACTCCGCCGACTGCTTCACGGACGGCTCCGCGGACGACGGCATGGAGGAGGTCCAGCAGATCCTGGCCCGCTCCGCGGACGAGGAGATCACCGGGCCCGACGGCCGACGCCTGACCCCCGTCCAGGTGGCCGAGGGCATCATCACGCCGCTGTACAGCACCGCCACCTACCCCAGGCTCAACCAGGCCCTGCGGGACGCCTCGGACGGCGACTACGACGCCCTCCAGGAGCTCTCCGACCTCAACCACGGGCGCCAGGAGGACGGGACGTACCACGGGAACTCGACCGTCGCCTTCAGCGCGGTCAACTGCCTGGACTCGACCGACGACTCGGTCACCGACCAGGACATGGCGGCCCAGCAGCAGGAGCTCACCGAGCGGGCGCCGACCTTCGGCCCCTACCTCGGCTACGCGGAGGCGGCCTGCCAGGGCTGGCCGTACGGACCGGTCGAGGAGGATCCGGACGAGCCGGCGGAGTACTCGGGCGACTCCGAGATCCTGGTCGTGGGCGGGACCGAGGACCCGGCGACCCCGTATGCCTGGTCCGAGGCCCTGACCGAGCAGCTGGGACGGGCCACCCTGCTCACCCGGGAGGGCATGGGCCACGTCTCCTACTCCTCGGGCAACGGGTGCATCGTCGAGGCGGTCGACGCCTATCTCCTCGAGGGCATCCTCCCGGAGGAGGGCACGGTCTGCCGGGACGCCGGCATCTGAGCGGAGGCCGCGCTCAGGAGGCGTGCGAGCGCAGCGGCAGCTCGAGCAGGCCGGGGATGTCGCGGATGGAGTCCACGACCGCGTCGGCACCCGAGGTGCGCAGGGAGTCCTCGCGGTGGGCTCCGGTCAGCACGCCCACGTTGGCGCGGGATCCCGCCCGGCGCCCGGAGAGCATGTCCGCGGCGGTGTCGCCCACGACCATGACCTCGCGGACGTCGGCGAGGTCCAGGGCCAACAGCGCCGTGAGGATCATGTCCGGGTAGGGGCGGCCGCGGCCGGCGTCGGAGGGGCACAGGCTCAGATCGGCCAGACCCATCCAGTCCAGGTGCTCCAGGATCTGGTTCTGGCTGTGGCGGTTGTAGCCGGTGGCCAGCACGACCTTCAGCCCGGACTCCCGCAGCCCCAGGATGACGTCCTCGGCGCCCGGGACGGCAGTGACGGCGTCGGTGCGCAGCAGCTCGTCGAACTGGCGCTCGAACTCGCGGCTGGCCTCGGCGGCGACGGCAGGCTCGTCCTCGAAGAGGTGCTGGAAGACGCGGACCTTGGACTGGCCCAGGGTGTCGCGCACGAAGCCGAGCATGCCCGTGAAGCGCGGCGAGTCCGCGGCGATGCCCAGCTTCTCGAGCGTGCGGGTGAAGGCGCGCTCCATGATCCCGTTGTCCTCGAAGGACGTCCCCGACATGTCGATGAACGCCAGGCGGAGATTGCGGACGATGTCTGGGCGGAGGGTCATCTGCGGTCCTTCAGCGATCGATGCCTGCTCAGCGCGCCGTGCAGCGGCGGTCTCGGAGCAGGAGGGGCCTCGCTCAGCACGAGGGGCTGCAGCGACCATGCTCTCCCCCGGTCCGAGCGCGGTCGCGGATTCGCACCGACGTGAGGGTGAACACACGACGAACACTCATGCATCTCGACCCGGATTCGACGTCCGCACGGATGTGACCGGCCCGCTCGACGGTGCTATGGTGTCATCCGCGCTGTGGCCCGCCGCGGTCCGGTCGCGCCGCCTTAGCTCAGTCGGTAGAGCGATTCACTCGTAATGAATAGGTCGCCGGTTCGATTCCGGCAGGCGGCTCCAGCAGAACCCCCAGGTCCGATCCCGTGAGAACGGGACGGCCTGGGGGTTCTCTCACGACACGAGCCAGCCCGGAGCTCGCGGCAGATCCGATCTCCGAGGCAGCCCCCTGATCACCCCGTCGATCGCAGAGACGAGGGACAGAGCTGCGATGTCTGATGGACATCAACCTGCAAAGACATGCAACACCGGCAACCGAATCCTGGGCATCATCACACTTCAGGCCTAAGTTGAACCCTGGCGCGCCCTGCCCATCACGCGTCTCGCTCTGTCAGACGGACGGAGCTTCTCCCCCCGGAAGCCCGCCACGTCGACAGCTGAGCCCTAGGACGGCAATGATTCTCAGCTCTCCCTCTGCCACGACATCCACGCACAAGGCCTATGACTCCGTCTGGGTCGAGTTCGATTCCATCTGGCTGAAGCCCCGACTCGTCTTCGATGAGCGCACGCGCGACGCGTTCGATGCCTGCGCAGAGATCTGCAACACGGTGATGTGCGAGAGCATGGGAACCGCGCCGTCCGCGCAGCGCCCCCTGGTGCGCTGCGCGCTGCGCACGGACGGACCGGGGTCCTATCTCCTGAGCTTCGAGATCCCGGAAGAAGGCCCTGCGCTTCCGGAGCCGGACACCACCTCGCCCGCAAGGGGTCGCTGGAAGGCCAGAAAGCGCACCCAGGAAGCTCGGACCGCAAGCCAGCAGGACCCTGACCTGCAGCTCAGGCTCCTGTCGGCCACTCGCATCCTCGTGGAGATGCTGCTGGCGGTCGACACCATCTGCTCCACGCCCGCAGGCCAGCTCAGCGTGAACGAGCGGCGATGCAACCACGGGCACTTCGTGGAATTCGTCAACGGCGTCAGGGTCCTGAGGCATATACACCGGAATTCCTGGATGATGCTGTCGCAGCCGAGGATCCAGAAGCTGCTGAGCCGAGCCTTCGCTCCGTTCCAGGATGCCGAGCTCCACACCATGAGCGTGCGAGAGATCCCCCAGGAGGGGAGCCTCGGCGCCAGCTGGGTGGTCACAGCCAACCGTCGCCTGCAAGCTTTCGCGAATGGGGCACTGCTCGAGATGCCCGCTCTTCAGGGCACGATGCTCGGCGCCCAGCAGTTATCGGCCGAGCGCTCCTGAGCGACCCAACCCCGATTCACCCCGCCGTGAGCCGCCCGTCGACCAAGGTCAGCCGGCGGTCGTCGTCCTCCAGCAGCTCGGCCTCGTGCGTGACCAGCACCGTGGCGGTGCCGAAGCGCCGCGTCGCGTCTCGCAGCATCTGCATGACGGAGATCGAGCGCTCGTGATCCAGCGCGGCCGTGGGCTCGTCGACGAGCATCACCGACGGGCTCGACATCAGCGCCCGGCCGATGTTGACCCGCTGCTGCTGACCGCCCGAGAGCTGGTGGGGCCTGCGACCGGCGGCGGCCTCCAGCCCGAGCAGCTCGAACAGCTCGTCGGCGCGCCTGGCCGCCTCCCGGCGCCGGCGCCGATCCTGTCCGCCGATGTGCGCGGTGAGCAGCAGCTGCTCCCGAGCGGTCAGCGAGGCCAGCAGATTGGGCTGCTGGAACACGACGCCCACCCGGGTCCGGCGCATCTCGGCGCGCTGCTCTGGGGTCATCTGCACGACGTCGCGGCCGTCGATCAGCACCTGCCCCGAGCTCGCTCCGACCAGACCGGCCACGACGGACAGCAGGGAGGACTTGCCCGAGCCCGACGGCCCCGTGACCGCGGTGAGGACCCCGGCGGGTGCCTCCATGGAGACGCCGTCGAGGGCGTGGACCAGTTGGGGGCGCCCGTCGTCGCCCTGGCCGTCGGGCCAGCTGAGGCGGACGTCGCGCAGCCGCAGCGCGGCTGAGGAATCGACGCGCTCAGCAGCCTCGGCGGACTGCCAGGGGGCGGGGACGGTGGACAGCACAGTCATGTCGGGCTCCTTCGGAAGCAGAGGGCGGAAAGCAGGCAGGGGCTCAGGCCGCGGACAGCGCGATCTGCGGGTCCACGCGAGCGACCCGGCGCACGGCCAGCAGCGCGGCGGCCAAGCCGAGCAGCAGGATCCCCAGGGCGGGCACCAGGGTGGTGGTCGGCGTGAGGCTGAACGGCACCGCTCCTGTCACCAGGGCGCCGCCGAGGCCGCCGAGCACCAGTCCGAGCGCGGTTCCGCCCAGCAGGACGGCCGCCGACTGGGCCAGCGCATCGCGCAGCACCCAGCCGCGAGAGGCCCCCAGGGCGCGCAGGATCGCGACCTCACGGGTGCGCTGGATGCTCCACACGGTCAGGAACGCGATCACCACGAGCGCGCCGATGCCGTAGAGGAAGGCCTGCATCATCAGCAGGGAGCCGCGCTCCGAGCTGTAGGCGGGCAGTGCCGCGAAGGAGTCGCGCGTGCCGGCGCTCCAGGTGCCTGCGGCCTCGTCCTGATCGGTCATCCGATCCTCGAGCTCGTTGCCGTTCAGGCCGTCGGCGGGGAAGACGGCCAGCGCGCTGCTCTGGCCGTCGCCCATGCGCAGCAGCTGCGCGGAGTCCTCGGTCGAGGTCCACACCACCGGGGAGTGCGAGTACCACTCATCGGCCGCGATGCCGATGACCGTCAGCTTCAGCGCACCCGCGTCCAGCTCGTCGCCGACACCGACGCCCAGCGACTGGGCCGTCTCCTGCGACAGGACGGTCTGCCCGGCCCCCGGACGGGGCCGTCCTTCGAGGATCTCGAGGTCCGGGGCCAGCTCGGTGCCCGGCTGCAGGGCGAGCACGGCAGCCGAAGCCGAGGCGCCGTCGTGCTCGAGCTGAGCGCGCCCGACGTCGAAGCGCTCGGCGGACTCGACGCCCTCGGCGCGGGCCCACGACCCGGCCTGCTGGGCGTCGATGCGGGAATCGCTGTAGGAGGGATCCTCGCCGTCGCTGCCCGCGGCCAGGACGATGCGCAGGGCCTCGAGCGCCTCGAGGGCGGAGGTGGACTGGCGGCCCAGACCGTCGGTCAGGCCGGTGAGCATGACGACGAGCAGCGTGATCATGGCGACCACGGAGCCGATCAGGGCGAAGCGACCGCGCGCGAAGCGCAGATCGCGCAGGGAGAGGAACATGCTGGTCACTCCTGGCGGATGGTTCGAGGGGCCGGGTGGCTTCCCGGCGTTGTGCGATGGCTCCACTGTCCGCCGTGGCAGGTCTCGGGCGCATCGGACGGCGGTGGGGTCCTGAGCACACCGAACGGCGCACCCCGAGATCAGCCGATCGGCTGATGCCCCGTCCGGCAGGATCCGTAGGCTGGAGCGATGACCACCTCCGCCGCCGACCGAGCCCTCGGCCCGGACTCCGACGAGGCCGCTGCGACTCCCGCCGTGCTGCGGGCCATGCGCGTGATCCTGCACGTGAGCTTCGCCGGGCTGCTGGGGCTGGCAGTGGGCCGGTTCCTGATCGGCGCCTCCTGGCCCGGCGCCCTGTGGCCGCTGGCCCTGTCCGTGCTGCTGGGCCTCGCCTATCTGAGCGGCACCGTCACGGAGCATCGGGCCTTCCTCGGCGTCCGTCCCCGTGCGCGCCCGGCCAGCGCGGGCGTGTGGCTGGCGGCGGTGCTCGTGCTGTGGTGCCTGCTTGCTCTGCGCGCACCGGACTTCTCCTGGGTGGTCTTCCCGCTGTTCTTCGTCGTCCAGGCTGTGCTGCCGACGGTGCCGAGCCTGATTGCGGTCGCCGGGCTCACCGCGGTGGTGATCGCCACCCAGGCTCTGCACGCAGGCACGGGGGGCTTCGGCACCGGGCAGGTCATCGGCCCGGTCCTCGGCGCGGTGTTCGCCGTGATCGCGGCCTGGGCCTACCGGGCCCTGTGGCGAGATGCCCAGCGCCACCGCCGTACCGTCGTCGCGCTGCAGGCCGCCAGGGAGGAGCTCGCCCACCGCGAGCACCGCGCGGGGGTGCTCGCCGAGCGCGACCGGCTCTCCCGCGAGATCCACGACACCCTGGCCCAGGGCCTCGCCTCGATCGTGCTGTTCTCCCGCGCCGCCCAGGACTCCTTGGCGCAGGATCGCCCGGACGCCGCCGCCGAGCAGCTGCGAGTCCTGGAGTCGACGGCTTCGGCCGATCTCGCGGAGGCCCGTCGCTTCGTCCAGGGCCTGGCCTCGCCGCGCCTGGCCGCCGGGCTCGAATCGGCCCTGCGCGATCTGGTCGACGGCCTGCAGGGGCGTGCCGAGTCCGCAGGCACCGGCCTGAGCGTCTCCCTGCGGGTCGAGGGAGAGCCCCGGGACCTGGAGCAGGAGACCGAGGCCGTGCTCCTGCGCGCGGCCCAGACCTGCCTGAGCAACGTCGAAACCCATGCTCGCGCCTCCCGCGCGGCCGTCACCCTGGCCTACTGGCCGGAGACAGTGACCCTGGACGTCGTCGACGACGGCGTGGGATTCGACGCCGCAGCGCCGCACAGGCCCGGGCGCGACGGCGGCTACGGCCTGCCCCACCTGCGCCGACGTGCGCGCGAGCTCGGCGGGCAGCTGTCGATCGAGTCACGCCCGGGAGCCGGCACGGCAGCGGCTCTGCAGCTGCCCGCGCGCGTCGCCCGGCCGAGCACACCGCAGCAGCCCTCGGAGGATCGAGACCGGACATGACCCACCCCGCCCCGACGACCGAGACCCCTCTGGGCCTGCTGCTCGTGGACGACCACCCCGTCGTGCGCGCCGGGCTGAAGGCACTGCTCGAGGCCGACGGCACGCTCGCGGTCCTCGCGGAGGCAGGCGACGGGGCCCAAGCCCTGGCCGCCCTCGACGACCAGCCCGTGGACGTCGTGATCATGGACCTGCAGATGCCGACCATGGATGGGCCCACGGCCATCCGCAGGCTCCGCGACCGCGGCGGGCCTCCCGTCCTGGTCCTGACCACCTACGAGACGCAGGCGGACATCGTCTCCGCGCTGGAGGCCGGAGCCACCGGCTATCTGCTCAAGGACTCCCCCGCCGAGCAGCTGCGAGAGGCCGTGCGCCAGACCGCGCAGGGTCGCTCCGTGCTGGCGCCGTCGGTGACCCAGCAGCTCGTGCAGCGGGCGGCTCGCCCGGCGCAGAGCCTCAGCGCACGGGAGATTGAGATTCTGCAGGGACTGGCCACGGGAGCAAGCAACCGCGAGCTGGCAGCGCAGCTCGTGATCTCCGAGGCCACCGTCAAGACGCACCTGCTGCACGTCTACGACAAGCTCGGCGTGGACAACCGGACCGCCGCCGTGCACCGGGCCAGGGAGCAGCGGCTCATCTGAGCCCGAGGGCGCGGGCTGCGGATCAGCACGCAGCCGCTGCAGCTGCATCAGAGCGATGCGTCCGGGCAGCTCGCCTTCGGCGACGGCGCTGCGGCCGTTCGCCTCAGACCGCCCCGTGCTCCTGCACCAGCGTCTCGCCGCGCACGATATGCGCGCCGACGGCCTCGGTGCGCCGCCGCACGGCCTCCAGGCGCTGGGCGCGGGCCGTCTCCGGGTCGACGCCCGGCGTGCGGAAGCGGGCCAGCGCCAGCGCTTCGGCCGCCTGGGCCATGTCATTGCCCGCCCTTGACAGCTCCCGATGGAGGTCATTGAGCCAGCCGCCCTCGGAGCCGGGGATGTCCTGGTCGTTCGTGGGCGCCATCGCCTGCGCGGCCGTGCACAGCGCGCGCACCCGGGGGAGCAGATCGGCCAGCTCGTTGGCCGCGGGGACGGCCGCGGCCTGCAGGCCGGCGTCCTGGATCTGCTCGAGCACCTGGTGAAAGCGATCGAGCCCGCGCCGGAACCGGTCATGGGCGCGACGCCACACGCCCAGACCCAACTGCTTCTCATCGCGGCGCTGTGCCCGATGCTCGCTGAGGAATCCCATAGACCTCCATGATGACACGTCGTCACCATCCGGGACGATGCGATTCCGGCGCCCCACGAACCAGTGGCCCCGCGGTGTGCTTCTCGAGCTCGAGACGCACACCACAGGGCCACTGGAGGCAGAACCTGGCGCCCCGCTTCAGCAGCAGCGGCCCTCCGGGTGGCGCTCCTGCCAGTCCTGCCAGCTGCGCCAGAACTCGCGCTCGGTCATGGGCTTCTCCCCCTCGCACCCGTGGGCGCGGTGGTGCTCCAGATAGCGCTGGTACTTGTCGGCGCCCAGCACACCGTCGGCGAACCGCTTCAACGAGGACACCGCCTCGAGGATCGACGTCATCTGGTCCTCTCCTCCTCTCGTCGTGCCGTGCGATGGCCGCGCTCGTCGTCGGGGTCGTCTCCCGACGACGAGCGCCGCCTCAGTGCCCGTGCCCCGACAGTCCGCCGGGAGTGCGCTGCTCGATCGGGATCTGCTCCCAGCGCTGGGCCAGCTGCTTCTCCGACGGCGTCATGATGAAGCCGGCCGGAGCATAGAACCGTGACTCGACGTACGGGTCCTCGTGCCCGACGGCCTGCCCGCTGAGATCCTGCATGCCGATCTTCCCGTGCGCGCGGTAGTGCTGGATGGTGCGGATGACGGCCATGACCACGACCGTGATCGTCAGCACCACGAACAGGATGGACAGGGTGCCCTGCACGGTCGTGTTGCGCACGACCGCCTCCATCGCCTCCGTCGTCTGCGCGGTGCCGTGGCTCGTCTCGCCATCGGCCAGCGCCTTGCGGAAGGCCGCGTTGTTCGCCCAGTAGCCGATCGCGGGGTTCGAGGAGAAGATCTTCTGCCACGAGCCCGTGACCGTCACGGCGAAGTCGAAGGCCAGCGGGACGATGATGATCCACAGGTAGCCGAAGCGGCCCCGGGAGGCGGCGATCGTCAGGCAGACCGCCAGCGCGATCGCGGCCAGCAGCTGATTGGCGATGCCGAACAGCGGGTAGAAGGTGTTGATGCCGCCCAGCGGGTCGGTGACGCCGAGGATCAGGATCGATCCCCAGCCGGCCACCATGAGCGCCGTGGTCAGCCACGCTCCCAGCCGCCAGTCCGGGTCGCGGAAGCGCGGGATGAAGTTGCCGAGCGAATCGCTGAGCATGAAGCGGGCCACACGGGTGCCGGCGTCGACGGCGGTGAGGATGAACAGCGCCTCGAACATGATCGCGAAGTGGTACCAGAAGCTCATCATGGAGGCTCCGCCGAACCACTGGTTCATGATCCCGGCCAGGCCCACAGCGAGGGTGGGCGCGCCGCCGGTGCGCGAGACGATCGACTCCTCGCCCACGGCGTCTGCCGTGCCCTGGATCTGCTCCGGTGTGACGTCCACACCGGCCAGTCCCAGCGAGTTCACCCAGGCCACGGCACCCTCGACCGTGCCGCCGGTGGCGGCGGGCGAGGAGTTCATGGCGAAGTAGATGCCCCGGTCGATCGAGATCGCAGCGACCAGCGCCATGATCGCCACGAAGGACTCCATGAGCATGCCGCCGTAGCCGATCAGGCGCGTCTGGCGCTCCTTCTCGATCATCTTGGGGGTGGTGCCCGAGGCGATCAGCGCGTGGAACCCGGACAGGGCGCCGCAGGCGATCGTGACGAACAGGAACGGGAACAGCGCGCCGGAGAACACGGGGCCGTCGGTGCGCCCGGCGAACTCCGAGACCGCCGGCACCGAGATCTCCGGACGGACGACGACGATGGCCACCGCCAGCAGGAGGATGGTGCCGACCTTCATGAAGGTCGAGAGGTAGTCGCGCGGGCTCAGCAGCAGCCACACGGGCAGCACGGCTGCCACGAAGCCGTAGATGATCACGAACCACGCCAGCGTCACGCGGTCCAGGGTGAACAGCGCGACGCCCCAGTCGGTGTCGGCGACCCAGCCGCCGCCCACGATCGCGAGCATCAGCAGCGCGAAGCCGACGATGGAGATCTCCAGGACTTTGCCCGGGCGGATGTAGCGCAGGTAGAGGCCCATGAACAGGGCGATCGGGATGGTCATGCCCACCGAGAAGACGCCCCACGGGGACTCGCCCAGAGCGTTGACGACCACCAGGGCCAGGATGGCCACGATGATGATCATGATCACGAGGGTCGCGATGATCGCCGCCCAGCCGCCGACCGGTCCGAGCTCGTCCTTGGCCATCTGGCCCAGGGAGCGGCCGCCGCGGCGCATGGAGAAGAACAGCACCAGGTAGTCCTGGACCGCACCGGCGAGGATCACGCCGACGATAATCCAGATGGTCCCGGGCAGGTAGCCCATCTGGGCGGCCAGCACGGGGCCGACCAGCGGGCCGGCGCCTGCGATCGCGGCGAAGTGGTGGCCGTAGAGCACGCGGCGGTCCGTGGCCAGGTAGTCGCGGCCGTTGGCCTTGTACTCCGCCGGGGTGGCGCGGAAGTCGTCGGGCTGGGCGAGCTTGCGCTCGATGAACTTGGAGTAGAACCGGTAGGCGATGAAGTAGCTGCAGACCGCTGCCAGCACGAACCAGATCGCGTTGACGGTCTCGCCGCGCACGATCGCCAGCATGACCCAGGCCAGTCCGCCCACCAGGGCGATGGCGACCCACAGGGCGATCTTGGCCGGGGTCCACTTGGCCTGCTCGGCCTCGAGGACCTCGGGTTCGACGGCGGCCGGAGGAAGGTCGGTGCGCGGATCCGGGGTGCCGGATCCGCCGGATCCGGGCGGTGTGACGGTGGTGCTCATGGAAGGCTCCTGGTGAGGGAGAGGGGAAGGCGCGGCCTCGACTGGAGGGCCGGGGCCGCGCACTTGTCACCGGGAGTCTAAGCCGAGGTGATCCGCTTCACGGGGCGGGTGCCGCGGGCGGGCCGCCGCCCCGCAGGCGCATCGAGTGGCCGATTTCCCACTGCCAGCTCATCCGGAGGCCAATTCCTCACCGCTAGCCGACGGAAGTGGTGAGGATCCGGCCGCTCGATGAAGGTGCGGTGGGGAATCGGCTTCTCGATGGCCTCGCCGGTCCTCGATCACGGGGTCAGCAGGATCTTGCCGATGTGCGTCCCCGAGTCGAAGTGCTCATGCGCCTGCGCGGCCTGATCGAGCGGGAACTCCCTGTCGACCACAGCGCGGATCTGGCCGGAGGCCACGAGCGGCCAGACGTGCTCGTGGACCTGCGCCATGATCCGAGCCTTCTGATCCGCCGGCCGAGCACGCAGCGTGGTGGCCACGAGATGCTGGCGCTTCACCATGAAGGAGCCCAGATCGATCTCGGCCTTCCGACCGCCCTGCAGCCCGATGATGATCAGCGTCCCGTCCACCGCCAGCGCCTTGAGGTTCGGCTCGAGGTACTTGGCGCCGACGACGTCGAAGATGATCTCCGGTCCGCGGCCATCGGTCAGCTCCTTCACCCGGCCCACGAAGTCCTCCTGGTCGTAGCGGATGGCCTCCGCGCCGAGCTCGCGGACGAACTCGGCCTTGGCCTCGGAGCTCACGGTGGTGATCACGCGCATGCCGATCGAACGTGCGATCTGGATGGCCGCCGTGCCGACGCCGCCCGTGCCGCCGTGCAGCAGCAGCGTCTGCCCGGACCGAGCACCGGCCTCCATCACGAGATTCGACCAGACGGTGGCCAGCACCTCGGGCAGCGCGGCGGCATCCGTCATGGACAGGGCATCCGGCACTGGCAGGACGTTCGCCGCCGGGGCGACGACCTCCTCGGCGTAGCCTCCCGAGTCCACCAGGGCGCAGACTCGGGCCCCGGGCACCAGGACGTCTCCGGACAGAGCGTGCTGCGGGACCTCGCCTCCGACTTCGAGCACGCGGCCGGAGATCTCGAGTCCGTAGATCGCGGAGCCGCCGTCGGGAACCTTGTAATGACCGGTTCTCTGGAGGACGTCGGCCCGGTTGATCCCGGCATGCTCCACGCGGATGCGGATCCCGTCGGCGGTGAGCTCGGGGACGGGCTGATCGGTCACGGTCAGGACCTCGGGTCCTCCGTGGTCGGCTTCGGCGACTGCGCGCATGGTGGGCCTCCTGCTGATCGTCGGGGTGTGTCGTGCCCAGGCTACGGAGGCGGGCAGACGCCCGCCGCGTCGATTCGGCTCCCAGCGCATGCCAGTGGAAGAATGAGCCGATGTGCGGGCGGTGCATGCCGACCCGTCACGGGAAGGTTGTCCGAGCGGCCGAAGGAGACGGTCTTGAAAACCGTTGTGCAGCGACCCTGCACCAAGGGTTCGAATCCCTTACCTTCCGCGCAGAGCAGCTGAGAGCCCCGACCCCCACGGTCGGGGCTCTCGCCGCATCACCTGCGGTAGTTTCATCGCCATGGACCAGACGACGCCCGCCCCCGCCGACAGCCGCTCCCGACGCCACGAGGTGACACTTCGCTTCCTGGCATCGCCCACCGATGAGGGGCATTCCGGGACCGTCGACGCCGGCCGAGTCCTGGAGTGGGTGGACAAGGCCGCCTTCGCCGCGGCCGCCGCCTGGTCGGGCTCCTACTGCGTGACTGCCTACGTGGGCAACATCCACTTCGAGTACCCCGTGCAGGTCGGCGAGATGGTCGAGGTGACCGGCACGGTGCTGACCACGGGCCGGTCCTCCATGCACATCAACACCGTGGTGCGCTCGGGCGATCCCAAGACGGGCGAGCTCGAGGAGCGGGCCCGGTGCCTGACGATCTTCGTGGCCGTCGACGGCAGCGGGAAGTCCACGCCCGTGCCGAGCTTCGAGCCGCGGGGCCTGGAGCAGGAGCTGGCCCGTGACTACGCGCTCTCGCGCATCCCGATCCGCGAGGAGATCACCGCCGAGATCGCCCGCCAGGACTTCAGCGCGGAGGGCACCGGCGAGCGCGAGGTCCTGCGCTTCCTGGCCGCCCCCACCGATGTGAACTGGGGCGGCAAGGTCCACGGCGGCATCGTCATGGAATGGATCGACGAGGCCGCCTACCTCTGCGCGACCCGCTACTGCGGCCGGGACACCGTGGCCGTGTTCTCCGGCGGCATCCGCTTCATGCGCCCCCTGCACATCGGGGATCTGGTCGAGGTCGACGCCCGCCTGATCTACACCGGGACCAAGGGCATGCACATCGCCGTGGAGGTCCGCTCCGGGGATCCGAAGTCCCGCGAGCTGGAGGTCACCACCAACTGCCTGACAGTCATGGTGGCCCGCGACGAGGAGGGCACCTCCGTGCCCGTCCCCGCCTGGGAGCCGGTGACCGAGGCGGATAAGCGGCTGTGGCAGCACGCACGCACGCTGCTCGAGATCCGCAGCCGCGCCCAGGGCAATCGGCTGCCGAATCACCTGCTGGAGGAGTCCGGCGAGTCGACGACGCCCGCCTGAGGCCACGCGGCGCCGGGAGGCTCAGCGCCGCGGCACGACCAGCCGCACGGCCCCGGAGACCAGCGACTCGAGCGGTCCAGGCCCCTCCCCGCCGGCCCGCCACAGCGCGGCGAGCCCCAGCAGCAGGAGCACATGCAGAACGTACAGGTCGGTGAGCTCGGACAGGATCACGTGCAGCGTGTACATGCTCAGCGGCATGGAGCCGGCCGCGAGCACGGGCATCAGCAGGCGGGTGCGCTCCCCTATCGCCAGGCAGATCAGAACGCACACGGCGATGACCGCCGCCGCGATGCCCGAGGTGAAGACCAGGTCGAAGGTCGTCGACGAGTGCGGACCGACCGTGATCAGCCACCACCACGTGGTCGTGGGCGTGGTCCCGTGGCTGCCGATGGTCTGTGCGGCATACGGCGAGCCCCAGGCCAGCGGCGACAGACCGGAGCCGGCACGCTCGAGGGCCTCGTGCCCGCCTGCGGCCAGCAGCAGCTGCGAGCTCACCCAGGCCGCAGCGGCCAGCAGGGCGCCGACGGCCCCTGCCCAGGCGGCCGTGGCGGCGCTGCGCCAGTCGAGCCTGGCCAGGAGCAGCCCCACGAGGAGGTAGCCCATCCACTGCAGCACCGGGTAGTAGCCGGTGAGCAGCACGCCGATGACCAGCTCACCCGGCTGAGCCAGGTGGGAGAGCTCGGGCGCTTCGGCGGCGCGCTGGAGGCCGAGCCCGCCGCGGATCAGGTGGGACGCCACCGGTGAGACCGCCAGCCAGATCACGGTCGTGGCCGCCAGCCATCGGGCCGGAAGCCGCAGGACCAGCGGGGCGAGCAGGAACAGCACCCCGTAGTTCACCAGGACCACCGCGATCGAGCTCGACAGCGATCCCAGCACGAGTCCGAGGATCGCGATCAGCACGCCGCGCACCGCCAGTGAGGCAGCCGCGTCGCGCCAGCGCCCATAGCGCCGCGTGGACAGCTCGACGGAGAACCCAGCCAGCACCGCGAACAGGGCTGCCGCCTTGCCCGCGATCAGACCGACGGGCTGCGGATCACCAGCCGCATCCACCAGGTCCATCGTGTGGGTGGCCATCATCCCGAGCAGGGCGACGGCCCGCGCCAGATCGATGCCGAGCATGCGGGCTCCCGGGTCCGGGCGCGTCGGGGAGCTCGAGGGCTCGGAGGCGATGAGGGGCACGCCCTCACTGTGCCTCACATGCTCGGGTCTCGGCCACGCGAGCCCGTCGCACCGCTAGGATCGACGGTGCGGCGCGCAGGTCGTGGGACCTGCACCGCTGAATGACCCCACACGGGAGCCCGGGCACGGGCTGAGAGGAAGCTGACGCGGCTTCGACCGTCGAACCTGCTCCGGTTCATACCGGCGAAGGAAGTGAGAGCTCGATGCCTTCTGCACCCCTGTCCGCCCCCGCGACCGCATCCTCCGACGGGCGCCCTCCCGCACCGACTCGCCGCGCGATCCGCGGCGGGATCATGGGCAACTACGTCGACCAGTTCGACATCTTCCTGCCCGTGATCGCCCTGGCTCCGGTGTCGGCGCAGCTGTTCGGCGATCATGACATCGTGCGCAATGCCGGCCTGATCTTCGTGGCCACCCTGCTGGGCCGCCCGCTCGGGGCCATGATCTTCGGTCCGATCGCCGACCGCGCGGGCCGGGTGCTCATCACCCAGGTCGCCCTCGCCGGCATCTGCCTCACGACCCTGCTGATCGCCCTGGTCCCCGGGCACGAGGTGCTCGGCGCGGGCACGTTCCTGGCGGTGCTGGCGCTGCGCCTCCTGGGCGGGATCTTCCTGGGCGGGGAGTACACCTCGGCGATCCCGCTGGCCATGGAGTGGGCGCGCCCGCGCTCACGCGGTCGTCTCAGCGGGATGATCATGGCGATGTCGCCGCTGGCCAACGCCAGCATCGCCGCCGTCACCTTCCTCCTCCTGCTGCTGCTGGACGACAGCGAGTACGCCGCCTGGGGCTGGCGGCTGCCGTTCCTGCTCGGCGCCGCCCTGGCCGCTGCCATGCTGATCTACTACCGCCTCATGGTCGAGGAGGCTCCGCAGCGCCGGCGCCCGGCCCGTTCGGCGCACCCGCTGGCGCAGCTCGTCAGGGGCAGCAGCCGCCGGTCGCTGTGGCAGGTCCTCGTGCTGATGACCGGGCTGTGGCTGCTCACCTACATGGCAGTGCCCACCCTGACCGCCCAGCTCTCGCGCATGCCGCAGCTCGAGCCGCAGACCGTCTCCCTCGTCATGCTGGGCGCGACGGCCGTGTCCGCGCTGGCCATGGCCGGGGCGGGGGCGCTGTCCAGTCGGATCGGGCGACGCCGGTTCTTCGTGGGCTTCGGGCTGCTCTGCGCAGCGGTCTCCCCCGTCATCCTCCTGGCGCTGCTGTCCGGGGCCCTCGGAGCCGGCATCGGCACGGTGCTGCTGCTGGCAGCCGCGCTGCAGGTCACGACGGTGACCGGCTACGGGCCGGTGGGCGCCTATCTGACGGAGCGCTTCCCCGACGAGATCCGGGCCAGCGGATACGGGGTGGCCTACAGCATCTCGATCGTGCTGCCCGCGCTCTACCCCTACTACCTGCCGCCGCTGCAGCAGCTGCTCGGGCCGCACGCGGCGATCGCCGCGGTGCTCGCGGTGGGCGGGCTCCTGGTGGCCTTCGGCGGGCTGCTCGGCCCCGAGCCAGATCGGTCGGGTCCGCTGCCCGACTGATCGGCAGATCGCGGCTCACAGGCAACTGCCAGCCGCCTGAGGCCCTCGGCGGCGGGGCCGTGAGCGGGACAGGCGCATGATGTACGCCGTGATCGCACCGCCCTCCCGCGCCGCCGCCTGGCTGCTGGCCGGATCCCCCTCCGCCTCCTACGGCGCCCCGCATCGTCGCCCCGATCGCGACGAGAAGACCCATCCCTGGTGGAAGGTCATGTGCCTGTCCGGCGTGGACTACTTCTCCACCCTGGGCTATCAGCCCGGCATCGCGATCCTGGCCGCCGGGCTGATCTCTCCGCTGGCCACCCTGGTGCTGGTGGCCGTCACACTCTTCGGCGCGCTGCCGGTCTACCGGTGGGTGTCGGTGGCCTCCCCGCACGGCGCCGGCTCCATCCGGATGCTCGAGACGCTGCTGCCGCGCTGGAGCGGCAAGGTGCTGGTCCTGTGCCTGCTCGGCTTCGCGATCACGGACTTCGTCATCACCATGACCCTGTCCTCGGCCGATGCCGCCGTGCACATCGTCGAGAATCCGCACGTGCCAGCCGAGGCGCATCACTGGCAGTTCTGGGTGACCGTCGGGCTGCTCCTGCTGCTGGGCGCGGTGTTCATGGCCGGGTTCTCGGAGGCCATCAGCGTGGCCGTCGTCCTGGTCCCCGTGTACCTGAGCCTCAACGCCGTGGTGCTGGCGGTGGGCTGGTGGCAGATCGCCCGCTCGCAGGAGATCGGATTCGCGCAGTGGTGGCATGCGGCGCTGAGCCAGCACTCCTCGCCCTGGGCGGCGGTCGCCGTGGCTGCACTGGTGTTCCCCAAGCTGGCGCTGGGCCTGTCCGGCTTCGAGACCGGGGTCTCCGTGATGCCCCTGGTGCGCACCTCGCGGGGCCTGCGGGGCCGCGTGGAGGGCACCCGACGACTGCTCACGACCGCTGCGCTGATCATGGCCGGGTTCCTGCTGACCTCGTCGCTGGTGTGCACGATCCTGATCCCGGCCGGGGACTTCGAGCCCGGCGGCGCTGCCAACGGGCGGGCCCTGGCCTACCTGGCGCACAGCCTGCTGGGCGAGACCTTCGGGTCGGTCTACGACCTGTCGACGGTGCTGATCCTGTGGTTCGCGGGCGCCTCGGCGATGGCCGGTCTGCTCAACCTCATCCCGCGCTACCTGCCGCGCTACGGCATGGCGCCCGAGTGGACCCGCGCTCCGCGGCCGCTGGTGCTCACGATCCTGGCTGCCGCCCTGGTCGTCACGGCGGTCTTCCGCGCCGACGTGGATGCGCAGGGCGGGGCCTACGCGACCGGGGTGCTGGTACTGATGCTCTCGGCCTCCTTCGCCTCGACCCTGTCGGCCGGAAAGCGGGGGCACCGACGCGCCGCCCTGGGATTCGCGGCGATCACCGTGGTGATCGCCTACACGACCGCCGACAACATGATCAGCCGCCCCGATGGCCTCCACGTGGCCCTCGTGTTCATCGCGGCCCTGCTGGCGGCGTCGTTCGCCTCCCGGGTCTGGCGGGCCTCGGAGCTGCGGATCCGCAGCATCGATTTCGACGAGACCTCCCAGGACTGGCTGCGCAGCTGCCGCGGCCGCACGGTGCGGCTGATCGCGCACCGGCCGCGCACCCAGCTGGGCGCAGCAGGGGCCCAGGCCCAGCAGCTCCTGCTCAGCGACCCCGACCTGGCCGAAAAGCTGCGCGACGAGCGCGAATGGCATCGCCTTCCCTCGGCCGACGGCGTCCTGTTCGTGGAGGTGACCCTGCGCGATCCATCGGACTTCGAGGACCGGCTGCGCGTGAGCGCCCACGAGATCGACGGCCACCGCGTCCTGCGCGCCGAGGGCTCGTCGGTGCCCACCTGCCTGGCCGGCGTGGCCCTGGCCGTCCGGGACCGGACGGGGCAGCCGTCGCACCTCTACCTCGAGTGGTCCGACGGCTCACCGCTGGTGAACTCCCTGCGCTTCCTGCTCCTCGGTCGCGGTCAGACGGCGACGGCCGTGCACGAGGTCCTGCGCCGGGCTGTGCCGCGCAAGCAGGACCGCCCGTTCGTGCACGTGACGTGAGGCACCGCGCAGAGCCGCTGACACAACTCTCGGAACCTGAAATTTAAAATTCCGGACGCATGCTTCGGCCCTGCATCACTGCCATAGCAGGGAAGTCGTGGCGACACTCTTAAACTCTCAGAGGGGCGCGGTAAAATTTCGCGCATGCAGCCGATCGTCTTCCCCGATGTCCCGTTCGACCATGAGCTGGTCACAGACCTGATCCAGGTGGAGCGGGTCCGCGTGGACTTCCGCACGGAGCACTCCCTGGACCCGCTCACCCTGGAGCTTCGGGGGCTGTTCCAGCACCTGACCAGCATGATGTCCGCACGGATCGAGGGGAATCGGACCACCGTGGCCGAGGCGATCCAGGGCACCCGAACCGCTCGCGTCACTGGCCAGCGAGCAGACGACGCCATCCAGGAGATCCTCCAGCTCGAGGATGCAACGGATCACATCGACAAGCTGGCGCGCGAAGGTCGACTGCGTCTCAACCACCAGCTTGTTCGAGACCTCCATCATCTGGCAGTCGCAGATCTCCAGCGGGAGGGCGATCGGACGCCCGGCGCATACCGGAGGATCCCTGTCGCGATCTCAGGCGCTGAGCATCAGCCTCCCGGCCCGGAAGCCGTTCAAGCAGACATGGACCAGCTCCTGGACTTCGCGCAGTGCGAAGTGCCACCGCAGCAGCAACTCCTGCAGATCGCGCTGGTGCATCACAGGTTCGCCTGGATCCACCCCTTCAGCAATGGGAACGGGCGAGTCTCTCGTCTGCTCACCTACGCCATGCTGGTGAACCAGGGGTACACATCCTCCGCCAGTGCACGTCCCGTGAACCCCACCGCCGTCTTCGGAGCGGATCGGCAGTCGTACTACGAGCATCTCGCTCGCGCCGACAGCCTGGAGCCCGATGATCTCTTTGCCTGGTGCGCCTATGTCATCCACGGCCTGCGCGCTGATCTCAGCACCGTCGTCCAACTGGCCGACCTGGCATTCGTCGTGGACGGAATCATCGTGCCTGCGCTGAGAGCCGCGGTCTCCGCCGCGGTGATCACCTCAGAAGAGGCCGACATCATCGAATACGCCGCGCGCAGAGGGACCTGTCGCGCCGGCGACTTCTCGGAGGTGATCCCCGGAAGCTCTTCGACGCGCAGTCAGCGCCTGCGCAGACTCGTCAGCACCGGACACCTTCAGATCCTCTCGAATCCGCGGCGCTACGCCGTGGACCTGCGCCGGAGCCCGATCACGATCCACGTCGTACGCCGGCTGGACGAGCTCGGGATGCTCCCAGCGATCCTCCGCGATCATGACTGAGGCCCCTCCTTAGCGAAGGGCCCCTGATGGACATCCAGAAGATGCTCGCCAGGGGCCCTCTATCTGCCGGCCTGCTCAGCTCTGCGACAGATCCCGCGACGGGGTGTCCGCCGTGGACGGCCTGCCCACGTAGGCCCCGCGGTACTTGGCCGCCGGGTGGGTGTCGAGCACCTTGGTCTGCCCGGCGCCGTAGACGTTCTCGCGCAGGGTGGGCCCGTCGTAGTCCGTGCGGTAGCGGCCGCGCTTCTGCAGCTCCGGGACCACGTGCTCCACGAAGTCCTCGAACGAGCCCGGGGACACGTGGTAGGCCAGGTTGATCCCGTCCAGCCCGCCCTCGTCGATCCAGGTCTCGAGCTGATCGGCCACGGTCTGCGGCGAGCCCACGACCACATCGCCCATGCCGCCGATCGCGCAGTGGCGGGCGATCTCCTCGCGGGTCCACTGCTTGGCCCCGTCCTGCATGGTGAACGGAGTGAGGAAGGACTGGATGGCCTCGGTCTTGACGTAGTTCAGGACCTCGTCCTCCTGGAACTTGGACAGATCCAGCCCGGACCAGCCGCCGATGATGGCCTGCGAGGCCTCCAGGTTGGCATAGCTCTGGTACTCGCGGTACTTGGCCTGGGCCTTCTCGTCGGTCTCGTCGACCACGACGGAGAGCATCGCGTAGATCTTCACGTCGTTCCGATCGCGCCCCTCGGCCTCGACCTTGTCGCGGATCCGGTCGGTCATGTACCGGGTGAGGTCCGGGCGCAGGGCGCCGATGAACACGGCCTCTGCGTGCTTGCCGGCGAAGGCCTGACCGCGCGAGGACGCCCCGGCCTGGAAGATCAGCGGCGTGCGCTGCGGGCTGGGCTCGGTGAGCGCCGCACCCGGCACCGAGAAGTGCTTGCCCTGGTGCTGGATCGGGTGGACCTTGGCCGGATCGGCGTAGATCCCGCGCTCCACGTCCTTCACGACGGCGTCGTCCTCCCAGGAGCCCTCCCACAGCTTGTAGCAGACGTCGAGGAACTCCTCGGCGAGCTCGTAGCGCTCGTCGTGCTCGATCTGCGTGGGCAGACCCTGGTTCTCGGCGGCCGAGGGCAGGTAGGAGGTCACCACGTTGAAGCCCACGCGCCCGCGGGTCAGATGATCCAGCGTCGCGTACTTGCGGGCCAGCGTGTACGGCTGCTCGTAAGTGACCGCGCTGGTCACGCCGAAGCCGAGGTTCTGGGTCACCGCGGCCATGGCGGAGATCTGCATGAACGGATCGTTGACCGGGACCTGCGCGCCGTCGGCGATCGAGGGGGCGGCCGAGTTGCGGTAGATGTCGTAGATGCCAACCACATCGGCCAGGAACAGGGCGTCGAAGCGGCCCCGCTCGAGCACCTGGGCCAGGTGCGTCCAGTACTCGATCGTGTTGTACTCCGTGGCCCGCGAGCGCGGGTGGCGCCACAGCCCGAAGCTCTGGTGATCCACGCAGGTCATGTCGAAGGCGTTCAGGGAGATCCGCTTGGCCATAGAAGGCTGCTCCTGAGAAGTACAGACCCACGCCCCGTGCGCCGCTCATACCGCGGCCAACCTGCGGGTCCAGCGCGTGCGTGCGCCGTACTTGCCGCACGCGGTCTAGCGAGCGGCCCGATCCTCACCTGGGGCACCCCGCTACGGGAGAGGGTTGCCGTCCGGCCAGCCAGGGCTGTGGGCCGGAACTCTTGATCGTGTGAGCGTCATCACATGCACACCTGAGGCGACAGTGCGAAGCCCGTGCCGCGCGTTGCCCCGCTCGTCCTCCGATTTGCTGTCTCCCCGGACCAGGGCATTGAATGACCCCCGGTTCCCATCCGGAGCGGCCGAGAGACCTGGCTCGTCGACGCCGCAGCAACCAGTGCCGTCCATCCGCGGCACAAGGTGCTAATGCCAGGACCGATGGAGTGATGTGATGATCTCTGCACCCCCGTCCGCCCTGAGCACGGTCGATGCCGCCTCCCTGACCTTCGACCGGGTCGGCAAGTCCTTCCCGTCTTCCGGGGGCCGCCGGCGCGACGTCCTGGCCGATGTCAGCTTCGAGGTCCGCCCCGGGGAGATCGTCTCCGTGCTGGGCCCGTCGGGCTGCGGCAAGTCCACCCTGCTGCGCGCGGTGGCCGGTCTCGGCACCGCCACGGCCGGCCGGGTCCTGATCGACGACGCGCCCGTGCGCGGCCTGGACCCCCGCTGCGCGGTGGGCTTCCAGGAGCCGCGGCTGCTGCCGTGGCGCACCGTGGCCCGCAACGTGGCGCTCGGACTGCCGCGCGGCGTGCGCGGCCTCGAGGCCGAGCAGCGGGTGGCCCACCTGCTCGAGCTGGTCGGGCTGTCCAGGCATGCGGAGGATCGCCCGTCGGAGATCTCCGGAGGCATGGCGCAGCGGGCCTCGCTGGCTCGGGCGCTGGCGCGCAACCCGCAGGTGCTGCTGCTCGACGAGCCGTTCGGCGCGCTCGACGCACTGACGCGCCTGAAGATGCAGGACCTGCTGCTGGAGATCCACGCCGCCGATCCCACGACGGTCCTGCTGGTCACCCACGACGTCGAGGAGGCCCTGGTGCTCTCCGACCGCGTGGTCGTGCTCGGGACGCCGCCGGAGGGCGGGCCGGCGGGCATCCAGGAGATCCTCACGGTCGACTCGCCGCGCCCGCGCCATCGCGATGATCCCGAGCTGACGGGTGCCCGCAGGCACCTGCTCGGCCTGCTGGGCGTGGAGGCATGAGCGGGCTGACGCGTCGTCGCCTGCTGGGCCTGGCCGCCGTCGGGGCCGCCGCCGCGCCCCTGTCCGGGTGCGTCATGGAGGGCGAGGGCCCGGGCCGCGGCATGGCCGCCGGCTCGGACACCGAGATCTACCTGGACTACGCGACCTACAACCCGCTGTCGCTGATCATCCGCGAGAAGGGCTGGCTGGAGACCGTCGCCGCCGAGGGCGGCCAGGAGGTCCACTGGACGTTCTCGGCCGGGTCCAACAAGGCCAACGAGTTCCTGCGCGGCGGGGCGATCGACATCGGCTCGACCGCGGGCTCGGCCGCGCTGCTGGCGCGCACCAACCGCTCCCCCATCCGCGCGATCGACATCTGCTCCCAGCCGGAGTGGGCAGCACTCGTGCGCACCGCGGACTCGCCCCTGCGCTCGGTCGAGGATCTGCGCGGCAGGTCGGTGGCGGCCACCAAGGGCACGGATCCCTACTTCTTCCTGCTGCAGGCGCTATCAGCGGCGGATATGGGCTTCGACGAGACCACCGTGGTCAACCTCCAGCACGCCGACGGCCGCTCCGCCCTGACCAGCGGGCAGGTGGACGCCTGGTCCGGGCTCGACCCGATCATGGCCGGCGCCGAGCAGGACGGGGCGGTGCTGTTCCAGCGCGACCTGGCCTTCAACACCTATTGCTTCCTCAACGCCCGCGAGCTGTTCCTGGAGATCAACCCGCGCGGGGCCCAGATGGTCGTGGACGTCTACGCCCACGCCCGCGCCTGGGCGCTGGAGAACCCCCAGGAGGGCATCGCGATCCTGGCCGAGGCCTCCGAGATCGAGACGACGACGGCCGAGCGGGTCTGGGAGCGCACGCACCTTGACATCGACCCGGTCCCCGGCGACGACCAGCTCGAGGTCCTCGAGCGCATCGCCCCGATCCTCGTGGAGACCGGTGACGTCCCCGACCTGGAGACCGTCCAGAAGGCCATCGACACCATCCTCGACGCGCGGTTCGCGCAGGAGGCCAGCGCCCATCGCGCGGCCGAGATCATCGAAGGGCACAGCGCATGAGCGTCACGACCACCTCCGCACCAGCCTCCGAGGCTCCGGAGCCCGCGGGCTCCGACCGTCCCGGCTCCCAGCGTCCGGACTCGCAGCGCTCGGTCCGCACCCCCGCCCCGCGGGGCTCCATCCTGCGCAGCCCCTGGGCCCGGGTCGGCCTGGGCCTGCTGCTGCCGGTGGCACTGCTCGCGCTGTGGCAGCTGCTGTCCACGAACGGCACGTTCTCCCCGGTGCAGCTGCCGCGTCCCCTGGCGGTCCTGCAGGCCGGTGGCGAGCTGCTGGCCGACGGGGCGCTGTGGACCCACATCGGGATCTCGACCCAGCGCGTGGTCGTCGGATTCGTGATCGGCTCGCTGCTCGGGCTGGCCGTGGGCGCCCTGATCGGGCTCTCCCCCTGGGCCAGCGCCCTGGGCTCGCCGCTGATCGGGGCGCTGCGCGCTGTGCCGTCGCTGGCGTGGGTGCCGCTGCTGCTGCTGTGGATCGGGATCGGCGAGAACTCCAAGGTGACCCTGGTGGCCATCGGCGCGTTCTTCCCCGTGTTCACCACGGTCTCGGCCGCTCTGCGGGAGGTCGACCGCCATCTCGTGGAGGCCGCCCGATCCTTCGGCTTCTCCGGTCTGCGCCTGCTGCTGACCGTCCAGCTGCCGGCGGTCATGCCCTCTGTGATCTCCGGCCTGCGCCTGGCCCTGGCCCAGGCCTGGCTGTTCCTGGTGGCCGCCGAGCTGCTCGGCTCCTCGATGGGCCTGGGCTTCCTGCTCACCGACTCCCAGAACAACGGGCGCACCGACCGCCTGCTGCTGGCCATCGTCCTGCTGGCGATCCTGGGCAAGCTCACCGACGCCCTGCTCGGGCTGTTCGAGCGCTGGGTCCAGGCCCGCTGGGGCGCAGTGCGCCGGACCTGAGACCCTGGAAGCCGTCCTCGACCCGTTCCGAGAACCCGCCCGCAGCCGCGGGCACCCCGCAAGGAGCACCCGTATGAGCGCAACGCAGTCCTACTCCGATCCCCTGGCCCCCACGCCGAATCCCGCGCGGATCTCCGATGAGGCGCGCGTGGCCTTCTGGGCCGAGCAGGCCTCCCGCCTGGACTGGGCGCAGCCGTGGCACACGACGCACCGCTTCGACAAGCCGCAGCGGATCGGCACCGACGACGACGGCAGCCCCACCTACTCGGTACCCGAGATCGCCTGGTTCGAGGGCGGCAAGCTCAACGTCGCCGTCAACTGCGTGGACCGCCATGTGGAGGCCGGGCGCGGCTCGCACGTGGCCCTGCACTTCGAGGGCGAGCCCGGCGACCGCCAGACCTGGACCTACGCCGACCTGCAGAAGGCCGTGGCCCGGGCTGCGAACGCGCTGGAGTCGCTGGGCGTGGTCCAGGGCGACCGCGTGGTGATCTACCTGCCGGTGATCCCGGAGACCGTGATCATCACGCTGGCCTGCGCCCGGATCGGGGCGGTGCACTCACTGGTCTTCGGAGGCTTCTCCGCCGAGGCGCTGCGCTTCCGCGTCGAGGACACCGGCGCCAAGGTCCTGGTCACCACCGACGGGCAGAACCGCCGCGGCAAGGTGGTGCCGGTCAAGGCCCAGGCAGATGAAGCGTGTGCCGGCACCAACGCGATCGAGCACGTGCTCGTGGTGCGCCGGACCTCCCGGCCCGGCAACGCGAAGCTGCCGGCCGGCAAGCGCGGGGCGCGCTCCAAGGACCAGATGGAGCTGCCCTGGACCCAGGGCCGGGACCTGTGGTGGCACGAGCTGCTCGAGTCGGTCTCCGACGTCCACGAGGCGCAGGCCTTCGACGCCGAGACGCCGCTGTTCATCATCTACACCTCCGGGACCACCGGCAGGCCCAAGGGCCTGGTGCACACCATGAGCGGCTACCTGGTCCAGGCCGCCTACACGCACGCGCTGCTCTTCGACCTGCTGCCGGATGCCCCGGACGACCACGGCGTGCTGCGCCCGCAGGAGCTCTCCGCTGTCAACGACCCCGCCAAGGTGGATTCGGCGGTCCACTGGTGCACCGCCGATCTGGCCTGGGTCACCGCGCACACCTACGAGATCTACGGCCCGCTGGTCAACGGCGTCACCGAGGTCATCTACGAGGGCACTCCGAGCACCCCGGACTTCGGCCGGCACTTCGACATCATCGAGCGCTACGGCGTGACGACCTACTACACCGCCCCCACGCTGATCCGCTCGCTCATGGGCGCGTTCCCCAAGGGCCTGCCCAAGGTCTGGAACCTGTCCTCGATCCGCCTGCTGGGCTCGGTGGGCGAGTCCATCAATCCCGAGGCCTGGCGGTGGCTGCGCGAGCAGGTGGGCCGCGGCGAGGTCCCGTTCGTGGACACCTGGTGGCAGTCCGAGACCGGCTCCTGCGTGGCCTCGCCCCGGCCCCACGATCCGCAGTTCGCCCCTTCCGGGACGTTCCCCGAGGGCACCCCGCACACCGCGGCCAAGCCGGGCTGCGCGGTGCGCCCCGTTCCCGGGGTCTCGACCCGCGTGGTGGACGCGGCCGGCGAGGAGGTCGCTGCGGGCGAGCAGGGCCTCGTCGTGGTGGATGCGATCGGGCCGTCCATGGCCCGGACCGTGTGGGGAGACCCGCAGCGCTACCTGAGCTCGTACTGGGCGGAGTACGGCGAGCGCGGCTGGTTCCTGGCCGGCGACGGCGCCCGGCTCGACGAGGAGGGCGATCTCTACATCCTCGGCAGGGTCGACGACGTCATCAACATCTCGGGGCACCGGCTGTCCACGATCGAGATCGAGTCGGCGCTGGTCACGCATCCGCTGGTCGTCGAGGCCGGGACCGCTCCGGTGGCCGATGCGCTGACCGGCCATGCCGTTCTGGCCTGCGTGGTGCTCACCTCGGAAGGCCGTGCCCTGCCCGAGGCCGAGGTCCGCGAGACCCTGCGCGCCCATGTGGCGCAGGAGATCGGCCCGATCGCCAAGCCGCGCGAGGTGATCCCCGTGCCCGATCTGCCCAAGACCCGCTCCGGGAAGATCACCCGGCGCCTGCTCGCCCAGCTCTACGAGGGGCGGCCGCTGGGCGATCGCTCGTCGCTGCAGAACGAGGGGTCGCTCGAGGCGATCGAGCAGATCTTCTCGGCGCGCGGCTGACCCGCACCCACCATCGCCGCCGCGTCGCCCTGCTTGCGGGGCCCCACCCGGCGGCACAGACTCTCCAGCAGGACCCACACCAGGGGCGCGCCCCACGAGGAGGACACATGGCCGAGCACCAGTTCGGATTCCGCACCCGTGCGCTGCACGCAGGCGGGACTCCCGATGCCCAGCACGGGGCCCGCTCCGTGCCGATCTACCAGACCAGCTCGTTCGTGTTCAAGGACGCCGATGACGCCGCCAACCTGTTCGCCCTGCAGAAGTACGGCAACATCTACTCGCGCATCGGCAACCCCACGGTCGCGGCCTTCGAGGAGCGCGTGGCCTCCCTGGAGGGCGGCATCGGCGCCGTGGCCACCGCCTCGGGCATGGCCGCCGAGTTCATCACCTTCGCCGCGCTGTGCGGGCAGGGCGATCACATCGTGGCCTCGTCCCAGCTCTACGGCGGCACGGTCACCCAGCTCGACGTCACCCTGCGCCGCTTCGGCGTGGAGACCACGTTCGTGCAGGGCACCGACCCCGCCGACTTCCGGGCCGCCCTCACGCCGCAGACCAAGGCCGTGTACACCGAGCTGATCGCGAACCCGTCGGGCGAGATCGCCGATCTGGAGGGGCTGGCGGCCGTGGCCCACGAGGCCGGGATCCCGCTGGTCGTGGACGCCACGCTGAACACCCCGTACCTGAACCGGCCCTTCGAGCACGGTGCGGACATCGTGATCCACTCGGCCACCAAGTTCCTGGGCGGGCACGGCTCCACGCTGGGCGGCGTCGTCGTCGAGTCCGGGCGCTTCGACTGGGGCAGCGGGAAGTTCCCTTCCATGACGGAGCCGGTGCCGTCCTACAACGGCGTGAGCTGGTGGGGGAACTTCGGCGAGTACGGCTTCCTGACCAAGCTGCGCTCCGAGCAGCTGCGCGACATCGGCCCGGCCCTGTCCCCGCAGTCGGCCTGGAACCTGCTCCAGGGCGTGGAGACGCTGCCGCAGCGCATCGACGCCCACGTGGCCAACGCCCAGGCCGTCTCCGAGTGGCTGGAATCGGACCCGCGCATCTCCTACGTGAACTACGCGGGGCTGCCCGGGCACCCGCATCACGAGCGCGCGCAGAAGTACCTGCCGCAGGGCCCCGGCTCGGTCTTCGCCTTCGGCGTGGCCGCCACCGCCGAGCTCGACGCCCGCGAGGTGGGCGGCCGGTTCATCGAGGGCCTGCAGCTGGCCTCCCATCTGGCCAACATCGGCGACGCCCGCACCCTGGTGCTGCACCCGGCCTCCACCACGCATCAGCAGCTCACCGCCGAGCAGCTCGTCTCAGGAGGCGTGGGCCCGGACCTCATCCGCATCTCCGTGGGTCTCGAGGACGCCGACGACATCCTGTGGGACCTCGATCAGGCCCTCACCACCGCCACGGGCATCACCCGCGAAGGAGCCTCCGCATGAGCAGCCAGAACCGCACCTGGGTGGGCCCCAGCGCCCCCGAGCGCCTGAACATCCTGCGCTCCACGAAGTCCATCGCGATCGTCGGGATGTCGAACAAGCCCTCGCGCGCGTCATACTTCGTGGCGACTTACCTGCTGTCATCGTCGCCGTACGACGTCTACTTCGTGAACCCCGTGCTCGACGAGGTGCTGGGGCAGAAGGTCTACCCCTCGCTGGCCGACCTGCCCGTGGTCCCGGACCTGGTGGAGGTCTTCCGCAAGGACGCCGACCTGCCCGGCGTGGCCCGGGAGGCCGTGGACATCGGCGCCAAGACGGTGTGGATGCAGCTGGGCTCCTGGAACGAGGAAGCCGCGCGGATCGCCGAGGACGCCGGGCTCAACGCCGTGATGGACCGCTGCGTGAAGATCGAGCACGCCCGCTTCCACGGCGGGCTGCACCTGGCCGGCTTCAACACGGGCGTCATCTCGTCCAAGCGACAGGTCACCGCCTAAGCTGACGCTCCTTCCCCGCCGCGCGCCAGCGTGCCTCCGCGCGCTCTTCGCCTGCGAGAGCGAGGACAAGCACACAGGCGCGCGGCGGCGCTGCTGCAGAATGGGCTCGAGATGAGCGGGATCCTCTCGGCGATCGCGCCGATCTTCCTGATCGTGGGCCTGGGCTATGCGCTGACCCGCGCGGGCGTCTTCCAGCGCGAGCACATGAGCGTGCTGGCCGCCTACGTGGTCAAGGCCGCTCTGCCCGCGCTCGTGTTCGTCAACGTCCACGAGCGCTCGCTGGGCGAGATCCTGAACCCCACGTACCTGCTGGTCTATGCGCTCGCGGGCATGGTCATGGTGGTGCTGGCGCGCGCGTGGTCGCGCTCGCGCTCCATGCCGCCCCAGCGGGCGGCGTCGATGTCCCTGTCCGCCAGCGGCACCAACAACGGGTTCGTGGGCGCTCCCCTGTTCCTGCTGCTGATCCCGGAGTCTGCGGGCCTGGCCATCGGCATGTCCATGCTCGTGGACAACGTGGTGATCATCCCTGTGGCGCTGATCCTGTTCGAGGCCGCCTCCGGCCGCGGCGCTCCCCTAGGGCGCCGGATCGGCGGCATCGTGCGCAGCGTGCTCACGCACCCGCTGATCATCGCGATCGCCGTGGCCCTGGTGATGACCGGTCTGGGCGTGAGCCTGCCCGCCATGCTCGACGACGCCGTCCAGCTGGTCGCGCAGTCGTCGTCCGCGGTAGCGCTGCTGTCCATCGGCGGCATGCTCGTGGGCCTGCAGCTGCGCGGTCAGCTCGCGGATCTCTCGGCCACGGTGATCGCGAAGCTGCTGGTCATGCCGGCGACCGCACTCGGCCTGATCCTGCTGCTTCCCGCGCTCGGGCTGCCCGAGCTGGCCCCGGACCTGGCGGCGGCCGCGCTGCTGACCTGCGCGCTGCCGTCGATGTCGATCGCCGCAGCCCTGGCCGAGCAGCACGGGGAGGGCGAGTTCGGAGCCGCGGCGCTTCTGCTCTCCACGGTGGCCTCGTTCACGACGCTGACCGCCTGGCTCTTCGTGGTCGGCGCCCTGGGCTGGCTGCCCTTCTGACGCGGCGGCAGCCTGAGCCCTGCCGCCGGCCCCTGCCCGATCGCCGTCAGCTCGCGGGCGCGTCCTCGGTGGACTCCGGCGCGGCCTTGTCCTTGGTATCGCCCGAGATCAGGCTCATGCCCAGCGCGATGGCCATTCCGGCGGCGCCCGCGACCTGGAGCTCGATGAGATCCATGAGCACCAGGATCACTGCCGTCGCCGCGCTGACGAGCAGCTGCCGCGACTTCAAGACCGCCACCTGGCGGGTCCACACCTCGCGCGACAGGGTGAGCACCGATCCATAGGGCTTGCGCAGCATCGAGGTCGGCATGCACCACACGCCGGCAGCCAGCATGGGCGCCATGATCACGGAGGGGATGACCAGCTCGTTCCCGAGCAGGGGAGGCAGCAGAGCCACGGCGAGCACGGCGAGCACGGCGATGCAGCCTTGCACTCAGTCCCGCGAGCGCTCCCCAGATCCGGCGGCGCCGGTGCCGAGCGCCAGGGCGATGACGACGACGACAGCAACCCCCGGGTCGAAGACGTTCAGGAGGACCAGACCGAGCGTTGCCGCGCCCGCCACGTACAGCTGCAGCGCCTTGAGCCGCGCGGTCTGCTGGCTCGGTGCCGCTGTGCTCATCCTCTGGGGAGGGCTCAGCACCGTGACCGCCCAGCTCGTGCTCGCCGGGGCCATCCAGCCGGACGGCGGCTTCGACCGCAGCTCGATGCTGGGCCATGCCTGGCTGTGGGATCCCTGGTTCGACGCGTGGGGAATCGTCCTGGTCATCGGCCTGGTCCGCTCCCGTCGGGGCCCGTCCCGGCACCGCTCGACGACGGCGCCGGGGGCGACAGATGAGCTCGCGCGCGATTGACTGGCCCCATGGAGATCCTCAAGCAGTACCCGGTGCTGGACACCGACGACGTCGACGCCGAGGCCGACTTCTGGGCCGCAGTGCTCGGCGGAACTGCCGAGCCGGACTTCCAGAGCGCGGCCGGCGGGTGGCGCACGATCGTGGTGGACGGCCGCGAGGTGCTGGGCATCCAGCTGGCCCCCGATCACGTCCGCCCGCAGTGGCCCGACGGCCCCCAGCACCAGCAGATGCACCTGGACCTCTACATCGCCGACCTCGAGGACGCCCACGCGGAGATCACGGGGCTGGGCGCCGAACTGCTGCAGCCGGCCGAGGATCCCGCCGCCGCGCGCGGATTCCAGGTCTACGCCGATCCCGCCGGCCACCCGTTCTGCCTCTGCTGGGGCTGACACAGCCGTAAGGGAGGCTTGAGCCCCCTCCCGCGCCTACGTACCTAGATGCGCCACGTGATACTCAGGGCGCATTAAGGCACGTAGGCGCGGACAGAAGAGGGCACTACTCGGCGAGAGTGCCGAGTGTCAGTGAGTGTGGTGCGCGTGCCGGGCGATGTGGGACGCGCTTCCGGGTCCCGTCGAGCCCGCACCGGGAACCGCAGAATCCGAGGCGGCGGCTCCGGACGAGGCCCCGGTGAAGGCGCCGATCGCCAGGGCGACCCCGATGCCGAACATGGCCGCCATGGCCGCACTCAGCAGCTCGAGGCCCACGAGTCCCACCAGCACGCCGCCGGCCACCACGAGCTGCAGGGTCTTGAGGCGAGCGAGCCGCTGGGTCCAGACGTCCTGGCCGACCGTCAGCAGCGAGCCGATCTCGCCCTGCGTGTAGGTCGCCGGCACGCACCAGGCGCCGATGACGGCGATCAGCCCGGCCACGATGCTGACCGAGACGAACTCGCTGCTCACCAGCGGCACCATGACAGCGACGACCACCACGATGGCCGGGGTCGCGATCAGCGGTGCTCGAAGCATGAATACATTCAATCGCACACAGATCGCTGCGCCATCCGGATGACCGGTCATGTCAGCTCCCACATAGGGGGACGGCCGACAGCGGGTGCTGTCGGCCGTCCTGAGGCGCTGCGGGAGTCGTTGCAGGTCAGCCCACAGGGACCGGCGCCTTGACCAGGGAGTACAGGTCCTTGGGGTCATCGGGATCGGCGATCAGGTCGATGTGCTGCTGCAGATCGGTGTCCGCCGTGGCGTCGCGGACGCAGCGCAGCGCGGAGAAGTCAGAGATCGCGAAGCCCACGGAGTCGTAGAGCGTGATCTCGTCGTCCGATCTGCGGCCCGGAGCAGCACCGGTGAGGACCTGCCAGAACTCGACGACCGGGAAGTCGGGCTCCATCTGCTGGATCTCGCCCTCGATGCGGGTCTGTGGCGTGAACTCCACGAACACGCTGGCCCGGCGCAGGATGTCCGCCTCGAGCTCCGTCTTGCCGGGGCAGTCGCCGCCCACCGCGTTCAGGTGCACGCCGGGGCGCACCTGATGATCCGAGAGCACCTTGTTCTGCGCCTTGTCGGCGGTGCAGGTGGTGATGATGTCGGCACCCTCGACGGCCTCGTCGACCGAATCGGCCAGGGTGATCCGGAAGCCGAGCGGCTCCAGGTTGCGGCGAAGCTTCTCCATGGCGGCTGGATCGACGTCGTAGACCCGCAGGTCCTCGATGCCGAGCACCGAGCGGAAGCCCAGGGCCTGGAACTCGGACTGGCTTCCGGCGCCGATCAGCGCCATCACCTTGGAGTCCTTGCGCGCCAGCTGACGGGCGAACATGACCGAGTTCGCCGCGGTGCGCAGCGCGGTCAGCAGGGTCATCTCGGCGAAGAACGTGGGGTAGCCGTTGTCGACATCCGAGAGCATCCCGTAGGCGGTCACCGTCTGGTACCCGCGGGCGGGATTCGACGGGTGCCCGTTGACGTACTTGAAGCTGTACGTCTCGAAGTCGGAGGTGGGCATGAGCTCGATGACGCCCACCGGGGTGTGCGTGGCCACGCGCGGGATCTTGTCGAAGCGCTCCCACTTGCGGAAGTCCTCCTCGATGTAGCCGACCATCCTCTCGATGATCGATCCGACGCCCTCGCGCTGGATCCACTGCGCCATAGACGGAACATCCACGAGCTGCGGCATACGGCCTCCTTCTGACGTGTTGAGGAACTGCTGCTGACGAGCTGCTGCACGGTTCGTCGGGTAACCCTTTCCACAGTATGCGCAGAGAAGTGCGCGGATAAGCCGCAATCTGTGTGCAATCTGCTCACTTGAGCCGCAGTCTGCACAGCGACGCGTAGCATTCTGCGCATGACGGAGATCACCGAGCTGGAGCGGCGCCTGATCGCCGAGCTGCGCGCCGACGGCCGAGCCCCCATCGCCGCGCTCGCCGAGCGGCTGGGGGTCTCGCGCACCACGATCAGCCGCAGCATCGAGCGCCTGACGGCCCGCGACGTGATCATCGGCTTCACCGTGCGCACTCGCTCGGCGTCCGACGACGAGGTCCGGGCCATCTCGTTCATCGAGGTCCAGGGCTTCACCACGGACCAGGTCATCGGCTCGCTGCGCGGGCTGCCCGAGATCATGGGCCTGCACACCACGAACGGCGGCTGGGACCTGGTCGCGGAGATCTCCTGCCGGAACCTGCGCGCCTTCGACGACCTGCTGCGCCGGATGCGCTCGATCAAGGGCGTCGTGAACTCGGAGACCTCCCTGCTGCTCAGCTCGGTCGTGCGCTGAGCGGAGCACGCGGCCGCCGGGCGTGGCCGGCATGTCCCGGCTCCGCCCGGCAGCGGCTGGATGCTGAAGCGCTGAGGGTCAGCGGGACCCGTCGGGGTCCCCCGAGGCACCCCCGCGCGGATCCTCCGGCCGGTGCGAGCGCTGGGTGAGCAGCTCCTGACCGGGGCTGGTGCCCACCACGGGATAAGTGCCGGTGTAGCCGTCGCGGGCCGCGGCGATCTCGCGGACGCGATCGCGCACCACGAACCAGCCGATGACCAGGAACGGGATGACGGCCACCATAGCGACCAGCGTGTAGGTGCCCACGGGGTAGTCGAAGGCGATCAGCACCATCACGGCTGCGATGAACGCGATCACGAGCCAGTCGGCGAAGCGGCCGCCCGGGGCCTGGTAGCCAGGGCGGGTGTACTGCCCGAGCTTCACGAGCTGCAGGAACTTCTGGTGCGACATCGCGATCGCGGCCCATGAGGCCATGGTGCCGATCGCGGCGATGTTCAGCACGATCTCGAAGGCCTGGGCGGGGACCCAGAAGTTCAGGGCCACGCCGAACAGCGCCACCACCGCGGTGAGGAGGATGCCGCCCACCGGCACACCGGCCTTGTTCATGGTCCCGGCGAACTTCGGCGCGGAGCCCGCCACCGACATGGAGTGCAGGATGCGACCGGTCGAGTAGATGCCGGCGTTCATGGAGGACATGGCCGCGGTGATCACCACGAGCTGCATGAGCGGACCTGCGGCCTCCACGCCGATCGAGGAGAAGAAGGTCACGAACGGGGACTCGTCGGCGGAGTATGCCGTGTACGGCATGAGCATGCACAGCAGGACCACGGAGCCCACGTAGAAGACCGCGATGCGCAGGATCACGGAGTTGATCGCCCGCGGGATGACCTTCTCTGGATCCTTGGTCTCGCCGGCGGTGGTGCCCACGAGCTCGATGCCGGCGTAGGCGAACACGACGCCCTGCGTGACGATGATGGCCGGGAGGAAGCCGTTCGGGAACAGGCCGCCCTCGCTCGTGATCAGGGAGAAGCCCACCTCGCTGCCCGTGGGGGTCCCGAAGATCACGAAGATGATGCCGATGACCAGGAACAGCAGCAGCGCCCCGACCTTGACCAGGGAGAACCAGAACTCCATCTCGCCGAAGACCTTGACCGAGACGAGGTTCAGAGAGACCACCGCGACGACCACGATCAGCGCCACGACCCACTGCGGGATCTCCCCCAGGAAGGCCATGGACTCGTACTGCCCGAACCAGGCGATGTAGATCGCCAGCGCCGTGGCATCGGCGACCGCCGTCATGGCCCAGTTCAGCCAGTAGAGCCAGCCGGAGACGAAGGCCGAGCGCTCCCCGTAGAACTCGCGGGTGTAGGAGACGAACGAGCCCGAGGACGGACGGTGCAGCACCAGCTCGCCCAGGGCGCGCAGGATCAGATAGCCGAAGAAGCCGCAGACCGCGTACAGGATGAACAGCGACGGGCCGGCGGTCTCGAGCCGCCCGCCGGCGCCCAGGAACAGGCCGGTGCCGATGGCCGAGCCGATCGCGATCATCTGGAGCTGACGCGCCCCGAGGCCCTTGTGGAAACCCTCCTGCTCATAGGCGAAGGGATCATCCGGCTGCTGCACCGGGGCATTGCTCTCGTGCGACATGACTGCCTTCTTCTGCTCAGGCGCCATCGGCCCCAGGCGCCGACAAGCACCACGGGGACGCGGCGGGAGGGCCGGACGGAACAACCGGTGCAGCAGCGACCGTCATCAGCCGAGATATAGCGTACATCACAGCTGAGAACGCGCTGCTCCATGAAGGACAGCCCCTCCCCCGCACGCCGTGCAGGCGCGCTGGAGAGGGGCTGTCGTCGTCGCGGAGGATCAGCGGCCGTCGCCGTCCGGGCCCTCCAGCGGGCGCGGCGCGAGCTCGTCGTCGCGCATGGCCAGCGTGCCGATCGGGATGAGATCGGTGTAGCTGTCTCGGGTCCGGGAGATCTCCATGACGCGATCGCGCACGACGAACCAGCCGATCACCAGGCCGGGCACGACCACGACGACCGCCAGGCCGAGCGTCCAGCTGCCCACGGGGTAGTCGATCGCCATGAGGAAGAGTACCACGACGACGAACCCGACCACGAGCCAGTCGCCGAAGACCCCCAGCGGGCTGCGGAACGACGGGCGCTGGTACAGGCCCTGCTCGGAGAGCTTCACGAACTTCCGGTGCGACATCACGATGGTGACCCAGGCGGCCATCACGCCGACCGCGCCGATGTTCATGACGATCTCGAAGGCCTGCTCCGGCACGAAGATATTCAGGGCCACGCCGATGAACGCCATGACGGCGGTCAGCAGGATGCCGCCGACCGGGACGCCCTGGGCGTTGAGCTTGCCGGCCAGCTTGGGCGCGGAGCCCGCCACGGACATGGAGTGCAGGATGCGACCGGTCGAGTAGATGCCGGCGTTCATGGACGACATGGCCGCGGTGATCACCACGAGCTGCATGAGCGGGCCGGCCGCGCCAACGTTGATCGAGGAGAAGAACGTCACGAACGGGGACTCGTCGCCGGAGTATGCCGTGTACGGCAGCAGCAGGCACAGCAGCAGCACCGAGCCGCAGTAGAAGACGGCGATGCGGAAGACCACCGAGTTCACCGCGCGCGGGATCTCCTTGTGCGGGTCGGCAGCCTCCCCGGCGGTGGTGCCCACGAGCTCGATGCCCGCGTAGGCGAAGACCACGCCGCCGATCATGACCGCAGCCGGCACGACGCCGCTGGGGAGGATGCCGCCGTTCTCGGCGATGAGGGAGAACCCGACGGGCGCCCCGGTCGGCGTTCCGAAGATGACGAAGAAGAGGCCCACCACGAGGAAGAGCACGATGGCCCCGACCTTGATCAGCGAGAACCAGAACTCCATCTCGCCGAAGACCTTCACGGAGACGAGATTCAAGGACACGACCAGGATCACGACCGCGAAGGCGATGGCCCACTGCGGGATCGCGGAGATCCACTCCAGCGGCATGTAGCGGCTGAACCAGCGGAAGTAGAGGGCCAGGGCGGTGGCGTCGGCCACGGCTGTGAAGGACCAGAACATCCAGTAGAGCCAGCCGGAGACGTAGGCCGCCTTCTCGCCGTAGAACTCGCGGGCGTAGGAGACGAACGAGCCGGAGGACGGGCGGTGCAGCACCAGCTCGCCCAGGGAGCGCAGCATGAGGTAGCCGAAGAACCCGCACAGCGCGTAGAGGATGAACAGCGACGGGCCGGCCGTGGCCAGGCGACCACCTGCACCCAGGAACAGACCCGTGCCGATGGCCGAGCCGATCGCGATCATCTGGACCTGGCGACCGCTGAGGGACTTGTGGAAGCCCTCCTGCTCGTGGGCGTAGGCGTCCTGTGGGGCAGGATCGGTGGTGGGGTGTGACATGTGCACCTTCTCAAGGTGAGGAGCAGTGATGCCTCGTCCTCGGGTCATTGTTGAACAAACCGAGACAGTACTCGCTCCGAGACCCATCTGTGACATGAGCCACGAACCTGACTTCACAATATGCACTGAGCGGTAACTCAGGGTTCACCCAGGAATGATCGTCTGGCCTGGTCAGGTGCTCCGGCCGCTCCAGCAGCGGGGCACATCCTCGGCCTCGCAAGGATCCTGCATGTCTGCCCTGAAGCCCTCCCGCGCCTCGTCGCTGTCCGCCGCCGTCGTCGCAGGCGTCGTGGTCACCTCCTCGTTCGTCGTCCCGGCCCAGGCCGTGGAGCCCGCCCCCGACGCCGCTAGCGCCACGGCCACCACCGACCTGCTGTACTTCAACGACTTCCACGGCCGTCTGGACGAGGACCCCGTGGGCTTCGCCGGAGCCATCGAGTCGCAGCGCGGGCCCGAGGACCTCCTGCTCTCGGGCGGGGACAACATCGGCGCCTCGCAGTACACGTCGGCCGCTCAGGACGACAACCCCACGCTGGACATGCTCAACGCGCTCGAGCTGGACGCCTCCGCCGTGGGCAACCACGAGTTCGATCAGGGCCGCGACGACCTCACCGAGCGCGTGGTCGACCGGGCCGAGTTCCCCTACCTGGCCGCCAACGTGCGGGTGGGCTCGGAGACCGGCCCGCTGCTCATGGAGGGCGAGGGCCACGACGGAAATGGCGCCTACGAGCTGTTCGAGCGCGACGGAGTGAGCTTCGCCGTGATCGGTGCGGTCACCCAGGCCACGCCGTCCAAGCTGGCCCCGTCGGCCACGGAGGGCCTGGTCTTCACCGACCCGGTCGCCGAGGTCAACGCGGTGGCCGAGGACCTGGCCGCCTCGGGCGAGGCCGACGTCATCATCGCCGCCTACCACGACGGCTCCGCGAGCCAGACCCAGGCCGAATCGGACCGCTTCTGGACCGAGACCTCCGAGGAGGTCGACGTCATCTTCGGCGGCGACACCCACGCCGAGTACACCGTGAGCGAGGACGTGGACGGCGACGGCACCGACGACCGCGCCTACATGCAGACCGGCTCCTACATGGCGAACCTGGGCAAGGTGGAGGTCACCTACGACGCCGAGGCCGATGACGTCGACCTGGTCCCCACCCTGACCTCCTACGACGAGTTCATCGCGGGCCAGACCCCCGAGCAGCTCGTGGCCTCCTCGCCGCGCACCGCCGAGGTGGACCGCATCGTCGACGAGGCCACCGCCACAGCGGAGCAGATCGGCTCCACGCCTGCCGGGCGGATCACCGGCGACCTCACCACCGCCTTCACCGGCGCCACCCGCGACGACCGCCAGAACGAGTCGGCGCTGGGCAATGCGGTGGCCGAGGGCTTCCGCTCCGCGCTGGCGGAGTCCCACGGCGTGGACATCGGCGTGATCAACCCGGGCGGGCTGCGCAACGAGCTGTACTACGTCGACGACCCGGAGGAGATCATCGACGGCGATGCCGAGGGCGTGGTCACCGAGGCCGAGATCAACAACGTCCTGCCCTTCGCCAACAACCTCAACACGGTCGAGCTGACCGGCGCCCAGTTCGAGAAGGCGCTCGAGCAGCAGTGGCAGCCGGAGGGCTCCTCGCGGGCGTTCCTGCACCTGGGGCTGTCGGACAACGTCCAGTACACGATGGACGAGTCCCGCCCCGCAGGTGATCGCATCACCTCGATCACGATCGACGGCCAGCCGCTCGACCCGGCCGCCACCTACACCGCCGGCTCGGTCTCCTTCCTGCTCGAGGGCGGCGACGGCTTCACGGCCTTCACCGAGGGCGGGGCCAGCACCGACACAGGCCGCATCGACCGCGAGGCCTTCCAGGACTACCTCGGCTCCTTCGACGCTCCTCTGGAGCCCGCGTTCGACCGCCGAGCGGTCAACGTCACCGGCTCCACGACCGAGGGCGGCACCACGACCCTCGAACTCTCCGAGCTGAACATGACCTCGCTGGGAGCGGTGGCCAACGAGACCGTCGAGATCCGGAAGGGCTCGCCGGAGGGCGAGGTCGTGGCCTCCGCCGAGGTCACCGGCGAGCCCGCGAAGGACGCCTCCGGTCAGGTGGGCGGTGCCGCGAGCCTCGAGGTCCAGGTCGCCGATCTGGAGGGCGGGCCCGCCTACCTGGTCGTCTCCCCCGCCGGCACCACTATGCAGCTGCCCGCCGAGCTCTTCGTCGCCAGCGGCCCGGAGCCCTCACCGGAGCCCACCGATCGCCCGACCTTCGGGCACGGCCGCGATCTGGCCGATCAGCGCAAGGCCGACCGCGGGCGCCCCTCCGGCGATCTGCGCGAGTGGGTGCTCGAGCAGCGCGAGCGCCGCTCGGGTCGCTGAGCCGCAGCCGCCTGCCCAGCTCATCTCCCGGGGCCCGTCGGGAACCCCTCCCGACGGGCCCCTCCCCTCTCCGTCCTCACCCCCTGCCCCCATCCTCCGAAGGGAATCCAGAAATGACTGCCCAGAAGACCCCCCAGCATCGCACCGGGCGCCTGCGCTCGGCCGCTCTTCCCCTGGCCGCCCTGCTGGCCATCCCCGCCGGGCTCAGCACGCTGGCGCCGGCGAGCGCCTCACCGGCCGGCGACGAGGTCGTCATCAACGAGGCCTATCTCAGCGGCGGCTCGGCCAACGCGGTCTACTCGCACAAGTTCGTGGAGCTCTACAACCCGACTGATGCGCCCGTGAGCCTGGACGGCTGGTCGCTGCAGTACCGCTCCGCGACCGGAACAGCGGGGACGTCGAACACCGTGCGCCTGTCCGGGACCATCCAGCCCGGCGAGCACTTCCTGGTCAGCGGAGCCTCCAACGGCACCAACGGGGCAGCGCTGCCCGCGGCCGATGTGGAGGCCGGCGGCAGCCTGAACCCGTCGGGCACCCGCGGCACCCTGGTGCTCTCCAACGGCTCCCAGCCCCTGAGCCTGCCGACCGGCTCCGTCGTGGAGGGCACGGCGGGCGCGGAGTCGGTCGTGGACCTGCTGGGCTACGGCGACTCCAACACCTTCGAGTCCGCCGGGGCCACCAGCCCGTCGTCGAATGCGGATCCGCGGTCGATGAACCGCTCGGACGCCGCGGATACCGACGACAACTCCGCCGACTTCTCGCTGTCGAGCCAGGTCACGCCGCAGTCCGGAGACGGATCCGCGACGCCTGAGCCCGAGCCCACGCCGGAGCCCACGCCCGAGCCGACCGAGCCCGGCAAGCAGCTGTCGATCGCCGAGATCCAGGGCGAGGCCGACACGACCCCGTACCAGGGCCAGCAGGTCACCACCCGCGGCGTCGTCACGGCCGCCTACAAGACCGGCGGGCTGAACGGCTACCAGATCCAGACCGAGGGCACCGGAGGCGATCTGGCCGCCGATCACGACGCCTCCGACGGCATCTTCGTCTACGCCCCCGAGGCCCTCGACGCGGCCCAGCTCGGCGATCACGTGGAGGTCACCGGCACAGCGGACGAGTACTACGGCCAGACCCAGATCTCCGTGCCGGCCGGCGGCATCGAGGTGCTCGGCGAGCCCGCCGAGGCCGTGAAGCCCGCCGACGTGGCCTGGCCCGCCGACGAGGAGTCCCGCGAGGACCTCGAGGGCATGCTGCTGCAGCCCAGCGGGGAGTTCACCGTCTCGGACAACTACAGCCTGAACTCCTACGGCGAGATCGGGCTGGCCTCCGGCGAGGGCCCGCTGCGCACACCGACCGACGTGGCCCCGCACGGCTCCGCCGAGGCCGCCGCGGTCGAGGCCGACAATGCCGCCCGCGGCGTCCTGCTCGACGACGGCTCGACGTGGAATTACACGAATCTGGAGCGCTACGGCGATCAGCCGCTGCCCTACCTCGCCCTGGAGAATCCGGTGCGCACGGGCTCGACCGTCAGCTTCGATCAGCCGGTCGTGCTGGGCTACGGCCACGATGCCTGGCGCTTCCAGCCACTCGAGCAGGTCACGGGAGACACCCCCGAAGCCGTGCCCGCCGTGTTCGAGAACGACCGGTCGGAGCATGCCGCCCCGGCCTCCGTGGGCGGCGACTACACGCTGGGCACGTTCAACGTGCTCAACTACTTCACCTCTCTGGGCGAGGACGAGCCCGGCTGCGAGGCCTACTCGGACCGCGCGGGCGATCCCACGACCGCCGACTACTGCGACGTGCGCGGGGCCTACGACCAGGACTCGTTCGCCCAGCAGCAGGAGAAGATCGTCGCGGCGATCAACGGCCTGGACTCCTCGGTGGTCTCGCTCGAGGAGATCGAGAACTCCGCCGCCTTCGGCAAGGACCGCGATCAGGCGCTCTCCGCCCTGGTGGATGCGCTCAACGCCGATGCCGGAGCCGAGAAGTGGGCCTACGTGGCCTCCCCGTCCGAGCTGCCGGCCGCCGAGGACGTCATCCGCACCGGATTCATCTACCAGCCGGGCGAGGTCGAGACCGTGGGTGAGTCCGCGATCCGCGACGACGAGGCGAACTTCGACAATGCCCGTGAGCCGCTGGCCCAGGAGTTCCGCCCGGTGGGCGGCACGGAGGCCGATGACTTCGTGGTGGTCGTGAATCACCTCAAGTCCAAGGGCGGTTCCGGCTCCGGCGACAACGCCGACACCGGCCAGGGCTCCTGGAACGGCGACCGCACCCGCCAGGCCGAGTCCATGCAGGACTTCGCCGAGTCCTTCGCGGAGGAGGCCGACACCGATCGCACGTTCCTGGTGGGCGACTTCAACTCCTACACCCACGAGGACCCCATGCTCGGGCTCTACGAGGACGGGTACGTGAACCTGGCTCCGGAGGGCCAGCACAGCTACTCGTTCGACGGGCAGGCCGGCTCGCTGGACCACGTCCTGGCCTCCCCAGCTGCCGCCGAGGCCGTGACCGGATCGGATATCTGGGAGATCAACGCGAACGAGTCCGTGGGCATGGAGTACTCGCGGGCGAACTACAACGTGGTGGATCTCTACGCCCCGGATCAGTTCCGCGCCTCGGACCACAACCCGGCGCTGGTGGGGATCGAGCTGAGCGGGTCGGAGGAGCCGTCGCCCGAGCCCACTGATCCGACGGACCCGACCGATCCTTCACCGGAGCCCAGCCCTGAACCCACCGATCAGCCGACCTTCGGGCACGGCCGCGATCTGGCCGAGGAGCGCAAGTCCGAGCGCGGCCGCCCGTCCGGCGATCTGCGCGAGTGGGTCCAGCAGCAGCGGGACCGCTTCACCTCGACCCGCTGATCCGCCCAGCCCCTTCTCTCGCACCTGCGTGCGCGGATGCGTCGCCACCCCGCGAACGGCGCATCCGGGCACGCAGGCGCGGGATCGTGCGCGAGTGGGCTGACGAGGGAGGCTCAGTCCAGGATCTGCTGGGCGGCGCGGTCGGCGTCGGCCAGGGTGCGGGCACCCAGCTCGGCCGGGGCATCGGCCTCGGCGGCGATCGCGGTGCCCCACTGCACCGAGGTCAGCTGCAGCCCCAGCACCCACACGCCCTCCTGGACCCGGTCATCCGTGCCGATCGTGCGGTAGGGGATCTCCGAGACGTCCAGGCCCGCACCGGGCATCCGCACGGCGCCGTCGCGGGTGTCCATGGGCTTGGAGCGCACCAGCCCTGCGTCGTGCATGGACTGCAGCAGCGGCGAGATGTTGCGCCGGACCTCGTTGGGCGGGGACATCGCCTCGAGCATGATGCCCGCCCGGTACGGCTCGGCGGCCACCCACGGGGAGCTGGCCTCGAAGCAGCCGCGCTCGTCGTCCACCCGGAACACCGGATCGGGCCCCAGGAAGCGCACCACATCGGCCCGGGCCAGCGCCGCCAGCTGACGGATCCGCAGAGCGGGCGGCCCCGAGCTCAGCCCCTCGGCCAGCGGCGCGAACGTGCGCAGGAGCTCGTCGTGCCAGGAGGCATCGCTCAGCCCCACCTCGGCGATGATCTGCTTGAGCAGGGTGCGCGACCAGTTCATCGACGAGAAGGCCATCTTGGCCGGGTCGTCCTCACCCTGGGCTGAGCCTGCGGCATCGCGGTCCAGCAGATGCACGACGGCGGCCGCATACTCCTCGTGCGAGCCGAAGTCCTCCCCGCGGAACGGCTTGGCCGAGCGCACGGGGTCGAAGCGATCGGGAGCCGGCACCGACGTCTGCACGAGCCGCTCCAGGCGCACCTCCCACGGCAGCCCTTCGGCGGTGTCCTCGGCCAGGCGCTCCTGCGAGTCCTGGGCCCACTCGCGCTCGGCACCCCTGCGGGCGGCCGGTGCGGTGCGCGCGGGCCCGGAGGGGGCGTCGTCGTCGGGAACCCCCAGCGCCCGGTCGAGCTCGACCAGGAAGTCCTCGGCGGGCATGCCCAGGCGATCGGCGTGCACGCGCGCGTACGTGCGGTAGTAGGTGCGGTGGGCATCGCGCTGCACGAGCGGCAGCAGCACGCGCTCGAAGGACAGCGGGCCCTGGCCCCTGAGCTGCTCGATCGTCTCCGGGGTCAGGAAGCGGTGCTCCAGGCTGCGGGCGTAGTAGGAGCCGATCTCCGGCTTGGCGCGGTACGGCGTCCCGCGGCGCGAGCCCGCCACCACGAAGGGCTCCTGGCCGGAGGGCCGGTAGACCAGCCGGTCGGTGCCGTCGTCGGCGGGCTCGAACACGCCGCCGCGGCCCTCGGTGACCTCGGCCAGGACGTCGTGGAAGTTCAGGCCCATGCCGCGCACGAGCACGGTCTCACCCGGTGGCAGCGTGTCCCAGTGGCCGTCGGCCGGGACAACGGGCGGGCGGAAGTCCAGCCCGTTCTGGGCGGCGCCGTCCACGAGCTCCTTCTGCCCCCGGCTCAGGTGCGCGTCCAGGTGGCCCAGGGCGAGCACCACATGATCGGCCAGCAGCTCCTGCTGACCGCCGATCTCCACGGCGTAGCGGTGCCGACCGGTCTCGACCCGGCGCGCGGCCACGGCCTCGTCGCGGTGCACCCTCAGCTCGAGCGTGGGCGGCGCGTCCTCGACCAGCGTGCGGAACACCCATTCGAGATAGGCGCCGTACAGACGCCGCTGCGGGAAGTCCGCAGCCCCCAGCTGCTCCAGCGCCTCCCGGTCCTGCTCGTCCAGCTCCACCGGAAGACCCTGCTCCACGACCGCCCGACGCCAGCCGTCGAAGCTCATCCCGCGCAGCGGCTCCAGCGGCGGCACCTCCAGGGCGCCGTCGGCCGCGATCACGGTGGGGAACAGCGACGGGGTGTTCATCAGGAACCGCGGCGATTGCCGGGTGCGCCACACGTGGCCCGCCCCCGGAGGGAACGGGTCCACGACGTCGACCTTCACCCGCCGCCCCGTGGACGCCGCATGCGCCACGACCCGCTCGAGCGCCGAGAGCCCGCGCGGCCCGCAGCCCACGATGACCACACGGGGCACGGGGCGGGAGCGGGGCTCGTCGTCAGGGGTCTCGGTGGGGTGCATCGGTGGGGTCATGGTCCCAGCATAGGAACTGCGGACCCGGCCTGAGGCCCCGGAGCCGGGCCCTAGGGTGGGGACCATGACCGAGACCCCTGCCGAAGACCCTGTCGACGACCTCCTGTGGCTCGAGGAGATCCACGGCGAGCCCGCTCTCGAGTGGGTGCGCGAGCAGAACGAGCGCAGCGAATCCCTGCTGCTGACCCCGCAGCTCGAGCGCCTCGAGGCCGCCGCGCTCGAGGTCATGGACTCCGATGACCGCATCCCCATGGTCTCCAAGCACGGCGAGCACTACTACGGCTTCTGGCGCGATGCCGAGCATCCGCGCGGGCTGTTCCGCCGCACGACCTGGGAGTCATGGCTCAGCGACGACCCGCAGTGGGACGTGATCCTGGACCTGGACGTGCTGGCCGAGGCCGAGGGCGTCCCCTGGGTCTGGGGCGGTGTGCGGCTGCTGCGCCCCCAGCACACCGAGGGCCAGTGGCGACGCATGCTGATCGCCCTGTCCCCGGACGGCGGCGACGCCCGCCGCTACCGCGAGTTCGATCTGCTCTCGCGCAGGTTCGTCCCCGCCGACGAGGGCGGCTTCGACCTTCCGGCGGCCAAGACCTCGGTCTCCTGGCTCGACGCGCACACGCTCTATGTCGGCACGGACACCGGTCCGGGCTCGACCACGACGTCGTCGTACCCGGCCCAGGTGCGCCGGCTGTCACGCGGGCAGGAGCTGGCCGAGGCGCCCGTCGTGTTCTCGGTGCCCGCCGATCACGTCCAGGCTTGGGTGGGCCGCGATCACACGGAGGGCTTCGAGCGCACCGTGGCCGTGGACGCGATCGACTTCTTCCGCTCGAGGACCTATCTGCTGGATGAGGCTCGCGGCGGTGAGCCGGTGCTGATCGACGTCCCCGAGACCGTCGAGGCCGACCCGCACCGGCAGTGGCTGCTGCTGCGGCCGCAGGAGACCTGGGGCGACTACGCGCCCGGCACGCTGCTGGTGGCCGAGCTCGAGAGCTTCCTGGCCGGCGACCGCTCCCTGACGGTCGTCTTCGCCCCGGATGAGCACACGAGTCTGCAGGGCTGGTCGTGGACCGCCTCGCACCTGGTGCTGCAGCTGCTCTCGGACGTCTCCTCCGAGATCCGCGTGATCGAGCCGGGTACCTGGCGCTCCGAGCCCATGCAGGGAACCGGCGAGCACCGCTCCACGGCGGTGTGGGCCGTCGACGACGAGGACCCCGTGGCCGGCGACGACGTCTGGGTCTCCACGAGCGGCTTCCTGACCCCCACGACGATCCTGCGCGGCACCCTGGAGCAGTCGCTGCCGCGTCCGCTCAAGCAGGCGCCGTCGTTCTTCGACGCCTCCGGGCTGAGCGTCGAGCAGCACTGGGCCGTCTCCGACGACGGAACCCGCATCCCGTACTACCAGGTGGGCCCCTCGGACCTGCCGCTGGACGGCCGCAATCCCACGCTGCTGTCCGGCTACGGCGGCTTCGAGGTCTCGCGCACCCCCGGCTACTCCGGGGTGATCGGGCGGTCGTGGCTCACCCGGAAGGTCGAGGCCTCAGGCGCGGACGGGGCCGCACCCGGCCGCACGGGCGTCTACGTCATCGCGAACATCCGCGGCGGCGGCGAGTACGGACCCTCATGGCACCGGGCTGCCCTGCAGTCGCAGCGCCACCGCGCCTACGAGGACTTCGCCGCCGTGGCCCGCGACCTGCACGAGCGCGGCGTGAGCTCCCCGTCCACGCTGGCATGCGCCGGCGGCTCGAACGGCGGGCTGCTGGTGGGCAACATGCTCACCGCGTATCCGGAGCTCTTCGCGGGCATCTCGTGCGGCGTGCCGTTGCTGGACATGCGCCGCTACACGAGGCTGTCGGCGGGGACGTCGTGGATCGCGGAGTACGGCGATCCGGAGGACCCGGAGCAGTGGCAGTGGCTGCGCACGTTCTCCCCGTATCACCTGGTCGAATCGGGGCGGCAGTACCCGCCGGTGCTGTTCTGGACCGCCACGAGCGACGATCGCGTGGGACCCGTGCAGGCGCGCAAGATGGCCGAGCGGATGCTGCGGCAGGGCCACGAGCGGGTCTGGTTCCACGAGACGCTCGAGGGCGGGCACGCAGGCGCCGGCGACAACCGCCAGGCCGCACGCTCGCACGCGCTGTCCTACGACTTCATGTGGCGAGCGGTGACCGCCACCCTCTGACCCTCCCCTCACCCCCGCCGAGTGGATCCCCAGTTGCGCTATTGGGCCCTATAGCGCAACTGGGGATCCACTCGGCGGGGGTGAGGGGGCACACAGGGAACCGGCCCGGCTGGGGCGAGGATCGGGTCCTCGACCGGCTCAGGACTCGTTGCGGTACCACTCAGGAAGCGGCTCGAGGCCCAGACGGGTCTGGTCTCCGGGCCGGGTGAGGGTCAGCAGCGCGCGCTGCACCACAGGCTCCTGCTCGAGCAGATCTTCGACGGCCTGGACCCGGGCGCGCAGCTCGGACTCCCGGACATCGCCGGTCACGTCCACGGAAGCCACGACGAACAGCCTGTCGGCACCGACCCACTCGGTGTGCAGCAAGCTCACGGACTCGATGTCGGGGTGCTCGAGGAGGATCGAGAGCAGGCGGTTGCGCCCGCGCGGGCTGCCGCCCTCGCCGGTGAGCAGCTGGACATTGCGCCGGATCAGCACGACCGCCACGACCCCCAGCAGCACGCCGACCAGGATGGAGCCCAGGGCATCCCACATCGCGTTGCCGGTGATCTGATGCATGACCATCCCGCCTGCTGCGATCAGCAGGCCGACGAGCGCGGCCGAGTCCTCGGCGAACACCGCACGCAGCATCGAGTCCGAGGTGGTGCGGATGTAGCGCAGCGGGCTGACGCGGCGGGCATGGGAGCCGGAACGGGCCTGGCGCAGCGCCTGCAGGAACGACGTCCCCTCGAGCACGAATGACACGACGAGCACCAGATAGGCCCAGCCGTAGCCGCCGTCCTCGCCCTCGCCGCCCAAGGACTGGATGCCGTGCCAGATCGAGACCCCGGAGCCCACGGCGAACAGGCCGATCGCAGCGAACATCGCCCAGACGTACCCGGCACGGCCGTAGCCCAGCGGGTGGGAGGCATCCGGGGCCCGACGCGAGCGACGCTCGCCCACCAGCAGGAAGATCTCATTGCCCGTGTCGGCCCAGGAGTGGGCAGCCTCCGCGACCATCGAGGCCGATCCGCTCAGCGCGGCGACCGTGGACTTGGCCAGGGCCACCAGCAGGTTGGCCGCGAAAGCCAGGACGACGGTGAACGAGCTGCCGCCGCTGTCCTGCGATCCGGACTGCCCGTGGTGCTCGGACGAGGACGGATGATCAGCTGCTGTGCTCACGCCGATGCTCCTTGTCGGAAGGCCAGATGAGGTCCGCGTCGACGAAAAAACGACCCCCGTGTCGCCACGGGGGTCGTCCTGCCGCCTCTGACGAGGCTGATGCTGCGGAGACGGGGGTGTTGAGTCTCAATACCTCGTCACCACATGTCTCAATACCCCAGCAACACCACCGGACCCACGATGAGACATGACCCGTCGCCGCCAGATCATCACCGCCGTGACCACCGGAACCCTCACCCAAGCCCAAGCAGCACGGGCCTACGGCGTCTCACCCTCGATGGTTTCCAAGCTATTGAGACAGTGGGCCCGCGAAGGCACAGCCGCCTACTACACCAAGCCCTCCACACCCCACGGACACCCCGCAGCCACCCCACCAGCCACGATCCGCGCGATCACCGCCCTGCGCACCGAGCTCACCACCCAAGGCCTCGACGCCGGCCCGGCCACCATCGCCGCGACCCTGGCCACCACCCGACCCGAGCTGCCCATCCCCTCCCGAGCCACGATCGCCCGGATCCTGCAGCGCGAAGGACTCATCACCGCCGAACCCCGCAAGCGTCCCAAGTCCTCGCTGCACCGCTTCGAAGCCGACCTGCCCAACTCCTGCTGGCAATCCGACTTCACCCACACCGCCCTGACCCCACCAGCGCCCCCAGCTCCGGCAACACCACCTCGACCCTCAGCGCAGGCCTGGCGCGAGCACGACGTGGAGATCATCACCTGGCTGGATGACTACTCCCGCATGGCCTTGCACATCTCGGCTCACCAGCGCATCACCGGCGCGATCGTGGTCGAGACCTTCACCGCCACCACCAAGATCTACGGGCCCCCGGCCTCGACCCTGACCGACAACGGGCTGGTCTACACTGCCCGCTACCGCGGCGGAGTCAACGCCTTCGAGAAGCTGCTGCGCTCCCGCAGCATCGAACAGCGCAACGGCCGCGGAGGCCACCCGCAGACCCAGGGCAAAGTCGAGCGCTTCCAGCAGACCCTGAAGAAGTGGCTGGCAGCCCAGCCCCCACCAGCAGACCTGCCGGGCCTGCAGGCCCTGCTCGATCAGTTCCGCGAGATCTACAACACTCAGCGGATCCACTCAGCGAAGAAGACCACCCCGTACGCCGCCTACATCGCCGCACCGAAGGACACCCCAGGGCCCCTGGCACCGGCCACGACCCGGTTCCGCACCGACAAGATCGACGCCACGGGCAAAGTCACGCTGCGCTACGACGGCCAGCTCTTCCACATCGGCATCGGCCGAGCCCACGCCCGAACCCACGTCGTTCTGATCGTTGAGGACCGCGAGATCACCATCGTGGCCAAGGCCACCGGAGAGATCCTCCGCGAGCTCACCCTGGACCCCACGCGGAAGTACCAGCCACAACGAAAAACACCCCGAACCTGAGGGTTCGGGGTGTTTCCGATGTACTGAGACATCACAGCTGCGGAGACGGGGGGATTTGAACCCCCGATCCAGGTTTCCCCGGATCCTTCATTAGCAGTGAAGTCCATTCGGCCGCTCTGGCACGTCTCCATGCTGTCGTGGCAGAGGGTGCACGGCGGCACTCTCCTGATCAAACAGCGAACGACACTCTAATGGCCCCTACGGGCAGGGTCAAAGCGCATGCTCTGACCCTGTCGACGTGCGGCCGCCGACCAGCGCGGAAGCCCTGCCCCCGATGAGGAACGGCGCCGGCTCAGCCGCGCGAGGCCAGCACGAACGGCAGGACGGGCCCGGAGCCGGCTCGGCGCAGCGCACGGGCGGCCACGGTCAGGGTCCATCGGCTGTCCACGAGATCGTCGATCAGCAGCACGGGTTGGCCCTGCAGCTGGTCGAGCCCCTGCTGGATCTGCGGCGTGACGATGAAGCGCTCCCACACAGCCGCCAGCCGATACGCCCCGTTGCCCCCTGAGCCCTGCCGCGGATGCCCCTCCGCCAGCCCGAGCTGCCCGAGCAGCGGCATCCGCCCGGCCTGGGACAGACCTTGGGCGAGCGAGGAGACCAGCTGCGGCCGCGACAGCGACGGCATGGCCACGATGCCGGCCGGACGGCGCTGCCAGTCCCAGGCGGCCAGGACTTCGATCGCCGCCTTGCCCAGGGCGGGATCGACCTGCTGATCGACGGGGCAGCCTTCGGCGTCGTCGTGGAAGATCTCCCGCAGCCGGTTGCCCCAGCCCAGATCGGTCAGGCGCGCGACCGCACGGCCGTTCTCCGCCCGTTCCTCCTCCGGGATCCGGCCCTTGACCTGCACGCCGAGCCGGTCCATGCCGGTGGGCCACTGCGCCCGCGGCTCGATCAGCACCCCGACCTTCTGCAGCGAGGACGTGGCCGCCTGCGAGGCCTCTCCGCTGACGTGATCCGAGTACCAGGGCCCCGCGCAGTTGTCGCACCGTCCGCAGGGCTCCGCGTGGGGGTCGTCGAGCTGCTCGATCAGCATCTGCATGCGGCACCTGGAGCTGTTCTGGTAGTCGAGCATGGCGTTCTGCTCGTCCACCCGGGCTCGGCGGATGCGGTCGTAGCGCTCGGAGTCGTAGTGCCAGGGCTGACCGGTGACCTGCCAGCCGCCCTGCACCTGCTCGACCGCCCCGTCCACGGCCAGGACCTTCAGCAGCAGGGTCAGCGGGGTGCGCTTGATGTCCACGCGCGCCTCCAGCGCCCCCGGCCCCAGCGGCCCGCCGTGCTGCTCGAGCGCGGTGAGCACAGCACCGGCCTTGGCCTCGGTGGGCATGGAGGCCGTGGCGAAGTACTCCCAGATCTCCCGGTCCTCGCTGCCGGGCAGCAGCAGGACATCCGCGCTGTCCGTGGCACGACCGGCACGACCGACCTGCTGGTAGTACGCGACCGGGGACGACGGCGCCCCCAGGTGGATCACGAAGCCCAGATCCGGCTTGTCGAAGCCCATGCCCAGCGCCGAGGTGGCCACGAGCGCCTTGACCCGGTTGTCCTTGAGCTCCTGCTCGAGCTGCTCGCGCTCCGAGGGGTCCGTTCGCCCGGTGTAGGAGCGGACGTCGTGCCCGGCGTCCCGCAGCGCCTGGGTGGTGTCCTCCGCCGCCCCGATCGTCAGGGCGTAGATGATCCCAGAGCCCTGCATCTGCCCCAGGTGCTCGATCAGCCAGGCCAGGCGCACGGTGTTCGACGGCATCCGCAGCACCCCCAGGCGCAGGGAATCGCGGGCCAGCGGGCCCCGCAGCGTCAGCACGGGCTCGCGCTGCGCGTCCACGATCCCCACGCCGAGCTGCTCCTCGACATCGTGCACGACGCGCTCATTGGCCGTGGCGGTGGTGGCCAGCACGGGCACGGTGCTGGGCAGCTGGGCGATCAGGTCACGGATCCGGCGGTAGTCCGGGCGGAAGTCATGGCCCCAGTCCGAGATGCAGTGGGCCTCATCCACCACGAGCAGCCCCATGCGCCGCACGAGATCCGGCAGCTGCTCCTGCCGGAAGCGCGCGTTGTTGAGCCGCTCCGGTGACACGAGCAGGACGTCGATCTCATCCCGGCCCAGCTGCTCGAGGATCTGTCCCCACTCGGTGGCATTGGCGGAGCTGATGGAGGCGGCGCGCACGCCGGCCCGCTCGGCGGCGGCGACCTGGTCGCGCATGAGCGCCAGCAGCGGCGAGACGATCAGCGTGGGGCCTGCCCCGCGGGCGCGCAGCAGCAGGGACGCGATGAAGTAGACGGCGGACTTGCCCCAGCCCGTGCGCTGCACGACCAGAGCCCGACGGGAATCCGCCACCAGCGCGGAGATGGCCTGGAACTGGCCCGGGTGGAAGACGGCATCCGGGCGGCCGGTCAGCGCGCGCAGCAGCTCGAGGGCCTCCGACTCGAGTCCGGAGACGTCATCAGCTGGGCGGAGTTGCTGAGTCATGCCGGAAGTCTCCCGTGCGGCTCCGACAGCACAAGGAGCACAACGTCGCGCTGATGGGCAGGAGAAGGTCCGGGCATGAAAGCGGGCCGGGTCCGGCCCCCCGACCGAACCCGGCCCAGAGCCCGACCGCAGAGACCACTCGGGCTGCTGCAGCTGAGCTCAACCGGCGCGCCGCACCCCCCGATGCTGCGCGCCGACGGACCCGATGGCGGGTTCTCGCGGCGGAGCCGGAGATCCTGCACTGTCGGATCACCCCATACATGGTCCTCTGCACGGGGCCATCCGTGAAATGAGCAGTGAAGCAACCTGACTTCTCATGAATCTTCAATTCATGACGACCAGCCTCTGACCTGGGGGCGGAACTCGCCGCATGATCAGCACCACTCGATTCAGGTGGGCGCAAGTGCGGACAGCTGCGGCCCAACACGTGCAAGCGCAGTCACCAGCCCAGTGCGTCCACGAGCCTCTGCTCGAGCATCGGCGCCGTGGTCCGTCCGAACATGGCCGTGACGTGGTCGAGGTCGCGATAGATCATCACGTTGCCGACCGTGGGGCCGCAGTGCCCGTCGGGGCAGTAGAGATCGGTGAGGTCTACGAGCGGCACCTCGGGATTCTCGTCCGCCCACTGGTCCTCGATCGCCTGGCCGCCCAGCGCCTCGTCCACCGGGTCGCCGCACAGGTGGGAGTCCTCGCCGTAGAGATCGACGCACTCGAACATGTCGCGGCCCCAGCGCGGGTTGTCGCGCACGCTCACGACCGGGATGCCCGCTTCCTGGAAGCCGGCCACGCCCTCGCTCCACTGCGGCACCACGATCTCGCGCTGGTCCTGATCGGGCATCTGGGACCGGGTGCCCTGGGCGATCACGGCATCCGGGTCGAGCTCCAGGACAGCCGCCTCGGCTGCGCGGTTGAAGTCATTGCACTCGGGCGGCAGGGCGTCGTCGTGCCCGGTGTAGCGGCAGCCCGCGTAGACGAAGGTGACCAGGCGCCAGTCGCGGTTCTCGGCCGCGATCTTCAGGGGCTCGGAGAGCTGCTTGGCGTGCGAGTCGCCCAGCAGCACGACGGTGCGCTGCTCCTCTCGCCCATCCCCGGCAGCAGGGTCGTAGACGTAGCACTCGGCGGAGTCATCGAAGCCCTCCGGCTTGGACTCGCAGACCTCACCGCCAGGATCGCCCCACTCGTCGTCGACCTCGGACCACAGGGGCACGGGCCTCAGGTCCGGGGCCTCGGGCGCCCCATCTATGGCAGCGGCCGCACCCGGGTAGTTCTCCGGAGTGACCTCGTAGGAGGCCTGCAGCTCGGACTGCGAGATCGTCCACGCCTGCGCCGCGCTGACCGGCACCGTCACCGCCGCGACGATCGCAGCCAGACGCACGAGCTCCTTGCGTGTGGAGGCTCGGGCGCGGGCCCGCTGCGGGGAGCTGAGCAGCACGACGGCCCTCTCCGTGCCCAGGGTCAGCACGACCGATGCTGCGAAGATCAGCAGGCCGGCGCCCAGCGAGGCCGTCTGCGCGCCCGAGAGCAGCAGCCAGGTGATCATCAGCGGCCAGTGCCAGAGATAGATGCCGTAGGAGCGATCGCCCAGCCAGGTCAGAGCGGACCAGGACAGGGGGACGTGGACTCCACGACGCCCGCCGCCGTCCCGCGAGATCAGCAGCGCGACAGCGCCGAGAGTGGGCATCAGCGCCGCCCAGCCAGGGAAGAGGCCGCTGCCGCCGACCACGAAGCCCGTCAGGACCACGGCCGCGAATCCGCCCCAGCCCAGCACCAGCGAGACCCGTCGCGAAAGCCGCGAGGTGAAGATCAGCGCGGCCAGCGAGCCCAGCGCGAACTCCCACAGCCGCAGCCCGGTGTGGAAGTACGCAGGGCCGGGCTCCATCGGGGTGACGATCACGGAGGCCGTCAGCGAGGCCGCCAGCACGAGGCCGAAAACCCCGATCGCGACCGGGCGGAAGCGACGACCCGTCGCCTTGGACAGCCCCAGCGCCACGGCGATCACCAGCGGCCACAGCACGAAGACCTGCCCCTGCACGGCCAGCGACCACATGTGCTGCACCGGGCTCGAGGCGACCCCGCCGCCAGCGTAGTAATCGACGGAGGCCGCGGCCAGGACCCAGTTCAGCGAGTAGGTGGCCGCGCCGAAGAGCTGCGTCCAGAGGGAATCCCAGCGCGAGGCCGGGTAGAAGGCCAGGATCGCGACCAGCACCGCCAGCAGCGCGATCGCCACGGGGATCAGCAGCCGCACGAACGTGCGCGACCAGTAGCGCACCAGCGCCAGAGGCCTGCCCTCCTCGGCCTTGCGCGCGAAGGACATCGTCAGCAGATACGCCGAGACCACGAAGAAGACGTCGACGCCGCCGGAGACGCCGAAGCCCCACAAGTGGAAGGCCACCACGAGGACGACGGCGAGTCCGCGCAGCCCCTGGATCTCGGGGCGACGAGGCGATGAGGAGGCAGCGGGTCCGGCCGAGGAGACCGGGGCGAGGACTGGCGCAGCGATGGGGATCTCCCAGGGCGTTGTCGAGTGCAGTATCGAGAACGAGTTTACACAAGCGAATACATGCACGGAACAGCAGTTCAGTGTGGTGTTCGCGACACGGTACGCGACCGACCCCAGAGATGCTCGATCGGGAATGCCATGAGGTGCACAGTGCAGGGATGTCCCCCACCACACCTCTACCAGATTCCAGCTCCTCGACCGCTGAGGCGCAGGCGGACCGCGGATTCTTCGGCCATCCCCGACTGCTCGCGCCTCTGTTCTCGGTCGAGCTGTGGGAGCGCTTCTCCTTCTACGGCATGCAGGGCATCGTCCTGCTCTACATGTACTGGCAGGTGGCCGACGGCGGGCTGGGCATCGACTCGGCCGTGGCCACCGGCATCGTGGGCGCCTACGGCGGCACCGTCTACCTGTGCGCCATCCTGGGCGGCTGGGTGGCCGATCACCTGACCGGCTCCGAGCGGGCGATGTTCCTCAGCGGCATCCTCATCATGGCCGGGCACATCTCGCTGGCGCTGATCCCTGCCGTCTGGGGCCTCGGCATCGGCCTGGGGCTCATCGCGATCGGCTCGGGCGGGCTCAAGGCGAACATCACCAACCTGGTGGGCTCGCTCTACACGCGAGAGGACACCCGCCGCGACGGCGGGTTCTCGATCTTCTACATGTCCGTGAACATCGGCGGCCTGCTCGGGCCCCTGCTCACCGGCTGGGCCCAGCGGGAATGGGGCTTCCACCTCGCCTTCGGCCTGGCCGCCGCCGGCATGGCGCTGGGCCTGGGCATCTACGCCTGGAACCGCCGCAGCATGCCGTCGTCGGTCCACGTCGTGCCGGATCCGCTGCCGCGCTCGGCCTACCCCAAGTGGATCGCCATCGCGATCGCAGCCGTCGCGGTGGTCGTGATCGCCGTCGCCAGCGGGCTGCTCACCGCCGCCAATCTGGCCGGAACGATCGTGGCCGTGTGCGTGGTCGCGGCCGTCGCGCTGTTCGCGATCATGCTGACCAGCTCCAAGCTCACCGCGGACGAGCACTCCCGGGTGATCGCCTTCATCCCGCTGTTCATCGGCACGGCGGCGTTCTTCGCGCTGTTCCAGCAGCAGTTCACCGTCATCACGGTCTATGCCGACACGCGACTGGATCTCGACGTGTTCGGCTGGCAGGTCCCGATCCCCTGGGTCCAGTCCTTCAACCCGGCGTTCATCATCCTGCTGGCTCCAGTCTTCGCCTACCTGTGGACCACCTTGGGCAAGCGCCAGCCGGTGACCGCCACCAAGTTCGGCGTGGGGCTGATCCTCATGGGCTCGGCGTTCCTGATCTTCCTCACCCAGGTCTCGGTGGCGGCCGTGTCCGTGTGGTGGATCGCACTGATCATGCTGGTGGCCACCATGGGCGAGCTGATGGTCTCGCCGGTGGGGCTGTCGCTGTCGACCAAGCTCTCGCCGGAGGCCATGCCGGTGCTGATGATCTCCCTGTACTACCTGGCCGTCGCCCTAGGCACCGCGCTGTCCGGCTCGCTGGCCGGGTTCTACAGCGCCGATTCCGAAGCCGTGTACTTCGGCACCCTGGGCGCGATCACGATCGGCATCGGCGTGATCACCCTGGCACTGTCCCGCACGATCACCCGGGGCATGCGCGGCATCCGCTGACGCATCACGCACGACGACGGCGGGGCCAGTGCATCGCGCACCGGCCCCGCCGTCGTCGCGATCCAGACCTCAGGCGAAGCCGGCCCGGATCCTCCGGCGCTCCTCCTGCTCGCGCCCGCGCTGCGCGACCTCCCGGTCGAAGCGCGCCCCCTCCGGAGTCGAGGGCATCACTGCGCAGATGAGCAAGAAGATGAAGCCGGCGATGGGGATCAGTCCGGCGAGCAGCCACAGCCCACTGCGGTTCACGTCGTGCAGGCGACGCACGCACAGCGCCAGCCACGGGATCACATGAATCAGGCTGATCAGCCCCCCGACGGCCAGGAACCCGCGCCCGAAGCCGTTGAGCGACGCAGGGTCCTGGTGCCGCAGCCGCACCAGCTCGCCGCCGCCGAGGGCCCACAGCAGAATCGTGGCCGCGGCCGAGGCGAGCATGCCCCACAGCACGATCCACCAGAACTCGCCGGGCGAGGCCCGCCCGGAGATCCGGCCGAACCGCCTGTAGAAGTTCCGGATCGCGCGGACAGGGCCCACGGACTCCGGGGGCTGGGTCCCGACGCTGCGGGGATCGGACCTGCTCACGGAGCTCCTCCTCGATGCACGGAAGTCTTGAGGACCCCACGCAACCATCGACTCCGGAGCAGCGCCACCGCACGAGGCAGCAGCAGTCCCGATCGTGACGGGATCGTGATGGCCTCGTGAGGCGATCACGGCAGCGGAACCGGAGCGCTCAGCCCCCGATGTTGAACTGCCAGGAGATGCCGAGCGATCGGTCACGGCGCCGTAGATCGCACCCCAGATCTGCTTGCCCAGCGGCATGGTCACGGTGCCGCCGTCGGCGAGGGCGTCGAAGATCGCGGTGAGGCGCTGCTCATCGGAGTCCTCGCCCATCAGCGCCAGGGTGACGTCGTTGCCCTTCACGAACTCGCCCGGGGCCATGCCCTCGACGAAGTCGGAGACGTAGAGGCGGTTCAGGTCGTCGATCTCCAGGGCGCCGTGCATGATCTTGTCGGCGTGCTCGCTGTCGGCCAGGACGGCGCCGAAGTCGGCGAAGGTCGCGAGCTCGGGCGTGCCGCCCAGGACCTCGCCGTAGAACTCGAAGGCCTCGCGGGCGTTGCCGGGGAAGTTGAGGTAGGGGCGCAGGGCTGCGGTCATGGGAGTCCTCCTGGACGACGGGGCCGACGACAGCCGTCGATCCGCTCGCCGGAAGGTTGCCATGCCATCTGCCGACCCGGTGCTCGACGCGCGGCGCGCACAGCTCAGCCCCAGGCAGGCCCCGGCAGCACGACCTGCCCCGTGGAGCGGCCGTCGACATCCAGGACCCGCCCGACCCGCTTGGGGATCTCCGTGATGACCACGGACTCCAGCACCTCGAGGCCCGGGATGCGGGCGGCGATCCGCTGCTCGACCGTCATGATGTCGGCCGGCGAGCGCAGCCACATCATGAAGCTGAAGTTCGCCGGCCCGGTCAGCGACGTGCACAGGCGCAGCGAGCTCATGCTCCGCAGCACGGCTGCTGCGTCCTCGTGCTCGGCGGCGGGCAGCCTGCAGAACCACTCGCACACAACGGGGAAGCCGACGGCGCGATGCGAGGTCTCGCAGCGGATCGTCACGGCTCCGCTGTCCAGGACCTGGCGCAGCTGACGTCGGACCGTGGGCGGATTCAGCCCCGTGGCCGCAGCGATCTGAGCGGCGCTGGCCCGGCCGTCGCGGGCGAGCTCGCGCAGGATCGCCGCGAAATGGGAGGGCGCGCGGCCCGTGTAGGGGCTGCGCTGCCCGGCGGCCTCGCGCAGCCGTCGCTGCTGGTGGGCATCGAGCACGCCCAGCCGCCACTCGGCGGCGATGTGATGCAGCCGCGTGCAGAACGAGGACTCGTAGCGCTGCAGCCCCGGCACCTGATCGAGCTGCGGGTAGACGTGCTCGGTGAGCCACACCAGCGACGGCGTGATCACGGTCAGCATCATGTCCCGACCGCGATGGCAGCGCTCGATGCTGAAGACATCGGGGATCTCCTTCAGCGCCTGGACGGCGGCCGGGCGCTGAGCCGGGTCGCACACGACGTCGTGGAAGGACAGGGTCATGCCGCCGGGGCGCCCCACCGGGTGCCCGCCGATCCAGGCGAGGCCCTCGCGCTCCAGCCGCCCCCAGCGCGAGGCCAGGGCGGCGGGGCTGCGCTCGAGCACCTCCCCCAGGGCTGCCCAGCTCAGCCGGGGTGCGATCTGCAGCGCTTCGATCAGCTGCTGATCGAACTCGTCCAGAATCTCCTCCGAGGTGATCACTCTGCCGATTCTGCACGATCCGATGATCAGTTTCGGCACATTCAGCGTCATGTAATACGAGTCACATCAAAATGATCCTGCTCCCGACGAGCACCGATCCCCGCTGTCCCCGGGGCAGCGCATCACCTCCGGAGGCCCTCATGCCCATGATCTCCCAGGACGACAGCTCCACCGACGTCCTCGCCCTCGCCAACTCCCCACTGCTGTGGCTGTGCGCCCTCGGCGTCTTCCTGGTGATCATCGTCCAGTCGGTGATCTACATGAAGGCCGCGCGCAAGGCCGCCGATGCCGCGGGCATCACCCAGGAGGAGCTGACCGTCTCCTTCCGCACCGGCGCCATCGGCGCGATCGGCCCGTCGCTGGCCGTGGCCATGGTGGCCGTCGCCCTGCTCGCCCTGTTCGGCACGCCCGCCACGCTCGTGCGCATCGGCCTGATCGGCTCAGTGTCCTTCGAGACCGGAGCGGCGAACATCGCCGCGACCTCGGCCGGAGCCCACCTGGGCGGTGCGGACTACACGCAGCAGGTCTACGCGATCGTCTTCTTCGCCATGTCCATGGGCGGTGCCATGTGGATGCTCGCCACGCTGATCTTCACCCCGCTGCTCAAGCGCGGCGAGGCCCGCCTGGCCAAGGTCAATCCCGCCATCATGACCGTGATCCCGGCCGCTGCCCTGCTGGCCGCCTTCATCTCGCTCGGCATGGCCGAGGTCCCCAAGTCCTCGGTGCACATTATCGCGCTGCTGTCCTCCGCCGCCGCCATGGGCCTGATGCTCGCCCTGTCCTCGGCGCTGAAGAAGACCTGGATCCGCGAGTGGGGCCTGGGCATCGCGATCATCGTGGGCCTCGTGGCCGCCTACCTGGCGGTCTCCGCCGGCATGGGTCCGCCGCCCGCGGCCTGAGACCCCCACGCTCTCTCCACCATCTGACCTTCCGGAGCGCTCGGCGATCTGCCCGACGCCCCTCCGGACCTGCACGAGAGGAGACCACCATGTCGGTCTCAGCACAGAGCACCCTGACCCCTGAGCAGTCCGCCGCCGGCATGGCGGAGTTCGATCGCACCACGTCCCGCTGGGGCCGGATCACCATGATCTGCGGCCTGATCCTGTCCCTGGCCGGCCCGTTCTACCTGGTCTTCTTCGCCGACCTCGGCGTGACCGTCACGCAGCTGTCCACCGCCTTCCTGGCCGTGGCCGCCACGTTCTTCATCATCTGGATCATCGAGCCGCTGACCTACTTCCCGATCCTGGGCTCGGCCTCCATGTACCAGGCGTTCATGATCGGCAACATCTCCAACAAGCTTCTGCCGGCTGCGCTCATGGCGCAGTCGCGCATCGGCGCCAAGCCGGGAACCCACCGCGGCAGCCTGTCGGCCCTCATGGCGATCTGCGGCGCCGCCGCCGTGCACCTGGCCTCGCTGCTGGTGTTCGTGGGCATCCTGGGCACGTGGCTGATCAGCATCATCCCGGTCGAGGTCATCGGCGTGATCCGCCTCTACGTCTTTCCGGCCGTGATCGGGGCGGTCATCGTCCAGTCCATCTACTCCATGCGCCAGCTGCGCCCCACCCTCATCGCCTTCGCGGTCGTGCTCGTGGTGCAGTTCGTCGTCATCCCGCTCGTCCCGGCGCTGGCCCTGGCCGGCACCGCGATCTCCGTGATCGCCACGATCATCATCGGATGGTTCCTGCGCGTGCGCCCGGGCTCCGCGATCATCGTGGACGACGAGCAGTCCTGAGACCTTCCGCACAGCACCGAGAGGACATGACATGACCAGCACCTGGACCCTGAGCGACGACCAGCGCACCGAGATGCACGATCTCTACCGCCACCTGCACGCCCATCCCGAGCTGTCCATGCAGGAGCACCGCACGGCGGAGCTGATCGAGGCGGCCCTGTCCGAGCTCGAGATCGAGAGCTTCCGCTGCGGCGGGACCGGCGTGGTCGGCATCCTGCGCAATGGCGACGGCCCCGTGATCGGCTTCCGCGCCGACACCGACGGCCTGCCCATCCAGGAGGACACCGGCGCCGAGTACGCCTCCACGGACACCGGAGCCCTCGAGGACGGCACCGAGGTCCCGGTGATGCACGGCTGCGGCCACGACACCCACATCACCGCGCTGCTGACCGCGGCGCGGGCGCTCGTGCGCATGCGCGAGCAGTGGAGCGGGACCGTCGTGCTGATCTTCCAGCCCGGGGAGGAGACCGCCGCCGGGTCGCGGGCCATGGTCGACGACGGCCTGTGGGACCGCGCCCCCAAGCCCGAGGTGATCTACGGCCAGCACGTGATGCCGGGGATCTCGGGCACGGTGCGCCTGACGGCCGGGCCCGTGATGAGCTACGCCGATTCCTGGCGGGTGACGCTGCACGGACGCCAGTCCCACGGCTCGCAGCCGGAGAACTCGGTGGATCCGATCGTGCTGGGCGCGCACATCGTGACCCGCCTGCAGACGGTGGTCTCGCGCGAGATCTCCGCCCTGCAGTCGGCCGTCGTCACGGTGGGCACCTTCCACGCCGGGCTGAAGGAGAACATCATCCCGGCCACGGCGGAGTTCACGCTGAACATCCGCTCCCTGGACGACAAGGTCCGCGAGCCCGTGCTGGCCGCGGTGCGTCGGATCATCTCGGCGGAGGCCGCGGCCTCCGGGGCGCCCGAGCCGGAGATCGAGGAGCTCTACCGCTTCCCGCGCAACCTCAACGACGTCGACGAGACCGAGGCGCTGCGCGAGCACATGGTGGAGGCCCTGGGCGAGGACAAGATGATCACCGGCAAGCCGTTCATGGGCTCCGAGGACTTCGGCACGCTCGCCGAGTCGATCGGGGTGCCGTCGGTGTTCTGGTTCTTCGGCGGCTTCACCGAGGAGCAGATGGCCGCCGACGACGTCCCGGTCAACCACTCGCCGCAGTTCCTGCCGGTCATGGAGCCCACGCTGAGCACCGGGTACGCCGCGGCGATGACGGCAGTGCTCTCCAAGCTCTCCACGAGCTCCTGACCCCAGCCCCCGCCGAGTGGATTCCCAGTTGCGCTGTTCGCCCTGTCAGCGCAACTGACTATCCACTCGGCGGGGTTGTTCGGGGGCGCGGGTACATCAGCTGCATCACCACGACGACCCCCACGGGCATCAGCAGGAGGCCCGCCAAACCGCTGAAGCCGACCCCGCTGAGGATCACCCCAGCGCTCGCCCCGCCCAGGGCGCCCATCAGATTCATGACCATGTCCGAGGTGCCCTGGATCCGCGAGCGCGTCTCGGGCGTCCCGGCGCTGCTGATCTGCACGGAGCCTGCCACCGTGGAGGCCGACCAGCCGAGGCCCAGCAGGATCAGGCTGGCGATCACCGCGCCTGAGGACTCCGAGCCGAGCAGCGACAGGATCATCGCACCCACCAGCAGGGCCTGGCCCAGCAGCACCGTGGCGCGTGCTCCGATTCGGTCCGCCAGGATCCCGAAGACCGGCGAGAAGGCGTACATCCCGGCGATGTGCAGGCTGAAGGTCAGGCCGATGAGGCTCAGGGCCGACCCGTGATCCCGCAGGTGGACGGGCGTCATGGACATCAGCGAGACCATGACCGCGTGGCTCAGCGCCACCGTGAAGATGGCCTTCCAGGGCCTGCCTGGGGCCGCCGCAGCTCGGCTCTCGCGCGGCGACTGAGGGCCCGATCCGGCGAGGTCCCGTGCCGCGAGCAGTGGATCGGGGCGCAGCCCCACTAGGTACACGATTGTCGCCAGCAGCTGCGCCGTCGCCGTGAACGCGAACGCTCCGGTCAGCGGCGGCATTCCCACGGCCTCGCCCACGACCTCACCGGGGCTGAGCAGGTTGGGTCCGGTGACGGCCCCGATCGTGGTCGACCAGACCACCAGAGAGAGATCCCGTCCCCGGCTGCGCGGATCGGCCAGGTCCGTGGCGGCGAAGCGCGACTGGAGGTTCACCGCCTGGGCCGCACCCAGCATCAGGATGCCCACCAGCAGGAGCAGCACCGAGCCCAGGGCGGCTGCCGTCACCGCGACGACCGCTCCCGAGGCGGCCGTGACGACTCCCCCGCTCAGGGAGATCCGGCGCCCGCGGGCCTGAGCGAGGCCTGCCAGGGGAAGTGCGAATAGGGCCGCGCCCAGGGTGCTCATGGTGGCCGCCATCCCCGACCACGCCGACGATCCGGCGAGATCGGTGATCAGCAGCGCCCCCAGGCTCAGCGTGGCGCCGGTGCCGAGCCCGGCGAGGACCTGCCCCAGCACGAGCACCAGCAGGATGCGGCGCTGAGCCCTCGACTCGGCTGTCTGCCCGGCGGCCGGATCCTGTGCTGCTGCCATCGCGAGTCCTCCTGACCGTCTTCGGCTGCGGGGTCCGCCGGCCGTCTCCATCCGCTGCATCGCCCGGTAACAGTCCGCGGTGCCGCAGGGCACCATCGTGCCCCGATCCCCCGCTCAGCAGGGCTCTGCGAGCAAATTCGACGGCCGCCGTCGAGCAGATCCTCCACCCCATCGGAACGGACGATCCCAGGTGCCGACGAAGGCCATGACGCACGGGATCGTGCCGCTCCAGCATCAGGAGGTGGACAGGGTGCGCATCGACAGGAAGGCACGGGCTGCCGCGCTCGGACGCCGCCCCGACCAGATGGCGCTCAGCGGACGGGGGATCGCGAGGCCCTCGACCGGCACCCGCACCAGCCGGCCCGCTCGCAGGTCCTCCGCCACGGCGATCGAGCTGAGGGCGCCCGGAGCCGTGCCGGCCATCGTCGCGCCGCGCACGCCCAGGGTCGTCGGCGAGACCACGGCAGGTTCGGCCGTGAGCGGATGACCCGCCCGCAGCAGCGCCTCCTCGAGCGCCCTGCGCGTTCCGCTGCCCGGTTCACGGAGCACGAGCGGCGTCCAGGCGAGCTCGTCAGCGCCCACGGCGGGCCGACGTGCCCACGGATGCGCGGCGTCGACCACGACCTCCACCGTGTCCGAGCCGATCTGCTCGCGACCCAGATCCTGCGGCAGATCGGGCGTCTCGATGAACCCGAGGTCCGCGGCTCCCTCGCGCACGGACTCGACGACGGCGCTGCTGTTGGCCGCGCGCAGCTGCACGAGAGGGCCCTCCTGGCCTCGCTGCGCGCGCCAGCGGGCCACCCACGGAGGAAGCAGATGCTCGGCGATGGTCAGGCTGGCCGCGATGCGCAGGGTGTCCGCTCGAGATTCGCGCAGGGACCGAGTGGCAGCCGCGAACTCGTCGGCTGCCGCCAGCAGAGGGGCGGCCCATCCCACCAGCAGCTCGCCCGACGGGGTGAGATGGGATCCCCTGGGCGAGCGCACCAGCAGGGCGAGGCCCAGCCGCCTCTCCAGGGCGCGGATCCGCAGGGACAGCGCCTGCTGGCTGACGTCCTGCTGCGCGGCTGCGGCCGAGATGCTTCCGTGCTGCGCGGCCAGCGTGAGGGCGCGCAGGGATTCCAGATCGGGCTCCTCCGCCATGCACCCTCCTCGGCTCGAGGCACAACGATAGCTTGTGGCCCGGCCCGCAGATGCCTCTACTGCCGATCACCCGGGGTCGCGACGATGGAGGGATGACCCCGCACCGGACCACCGCAGCACCGGCGCCCACCGGCGCCGTGCACGCGCTGGCACCCGGCATCCTGCTGTGCCTTGCCGCCGCCGGGCTGTCGCTCGGACTCGCAGCACTGATGCCGGGGCTTCCCGCTCTGCTGTGCGCCATCGTGCTGGGGATGAGCGCAGCCAACCTGGGTCTGCTCCCCGCTTCGGCCGCCACGGGCATCGCCTTCAGCTCTCACCACCTGCTGCGCGCGGGCATCGTGCTGCTGGGCCTGCAGCTGGTCCTGGGCGACATCCTGGCTCTGGGGGCGCCGCTGCTGGTCGTCGTGCTCGCCGTCGTCGTGGGCGGGATCGCCGGAACGCTGACCCTGGGGCGTGTGCTCGGCGTGCCGGGGCATCTGAGCCTGCTGGTGGCCTGCGGCTTCTCGATCTGCGGCGCCGCCGCGGTGGCCGGGGCCTCTGGGGCGACCGATCCCGACGGCGAGCGCGAGCAGGACACCGTCACCGCGATCGCCCTGGTGGTGCTGTTCGGAACGCTCATGATCGGCATCGTGCCCGTGCTCAGCTCCGCCCTGGGGCTGGAGCCGGAGACGACCGGGCAGTGGGCTGGTGCCTCGATCCACGAGATCGCGCAGGTGGTGGCCGTCGGAGGGATCGTCGGCGGCGGGGCCCTGAGCGCGGCCGTCGTGGTCAAGCTCGCCCGCGTGCTCCTGCTCGCCCCGGTCGTCGCGATCCTGAGCCTGCAGCGCCGCCGAGCCCTGAAGGCCGAGGATGCCGACGTGTCGCCCGGGGCGCTGCCGCCCGTCGTGCCCTTGTTCGTCGTCGGCTTCCTGGCCATGGTGCTTCTGCGCTCGCTGCTGTCCCTCCCGGAGTCCGTGCTGGCCGGCGCCCAGCTGCTGCAGACCCTTCTGCTGGCCGCGGCGATGTTCGGCCTGGGCTGCGGGGTCCGCTTCCGGGCGCTGGCCGCCGTGGGCGTCCGTCCGTTCGCACTGGCGGCTCTGTCCACCTTGCTGGTCGCCGGCATCGCCGCAGCGGGGATCGCCCTCGCCACCCCCTGACCCCACCCCGCCGAGTGGATACCCAGTTGCGCTCAGAGGCGGAACAGCGCAAGCAGCTATCCACTCGGCAGGGCGAGGGAGGCGGAATCGCTACATACCATACTTATGGTATGGCTTGAAGCATGACGACGAAGCCCCAGATCCTCGACGCCGCTCTCGACGTCCTGCGCGATGGCCGCTCCCTGACGATCGACGCCGTCGCACAGGGGGCGAAGCTGACCAAGCCCGGCGTCGTGCACCACTTCCCCACCAAGGAGGCGCTGGCCTTCGCGGTGCTGGAGCACGTGCTCGCCCGCTGGGAGACCGAGCTGTCGGAGCGGGCCGGCGCTGGCGCGAGTCCCGAGCAGCGGCTGCGCGCCTACGCGGAGCTCACGCTGCTCGGCGAGATGGACACCGCCGATCTCGCGCTGTTCGCCGACCCCCGACTGCGCGAGAAGCTCTCCGTGCGCTGGGGCGAGCGGATGGATGCCTGGTTCGGCTCGCTGAGCCACCCGCGCGCGGCCGCTGTGCGCTACCTCGCCGACGGCGCCTGGATCGACCGCTGCCTGGGGATCCTCCCGCAGGATCACGACCAGCGCGCGGCCGTGCTCGACGTCGCCCTGTCCCTGCTCGAGAAGGAGGCCGACTCATGAGGAAATGGCTCTTCCTGACCCTGGCGATCCTGGTGGAGGTGACCGCCACGCTGTCCCTGAAGGCGGCGCTCGAGGCGCCCGCGCTCTACGCCGTGGTGGTGATCGGTTACGCGAGCGCCTTCCTGTGCCTGTTCCAAGCCCTGCGCGAGGGCTTGAGCCTCGGCGTGGGCTACGGCATCTGGGCCGCCTGCGGCGTGGCCCTGACAGCGTTCCTGTCCGCCGCGATCTTCGACGAGCCCCTCACCCTGCCCATGGGCATCGGCATCGCCGCCGTGATGGGCGGCGTGCTGCTGGTCGAGCTCGGCTCCCAGGAGGCGCACGAGACCTCGTCGAGGGCCCCGCTGGACCTCCTGTCCCCTGACGATCAGCAGAAGGCGGCGACGACCCCGTGACCATGCTCGCGCTCGCATCCCTCGTCCTGGCGATCCTCTTCGAGGTCAGCGCCACGCTCTGCCTGCGCATGGCCGCCGGCGGCTCCCGACTGTGGTGGCTGGCGATCGGCCTCGGCTACGTCCTGGCCTTCTCCATGCTCTCGCTGACCCTCGCCGAGGGCACGCCGCTGGGCGTGGCCTACGGCGTGTGGGCCGCAGCCGGCGTGGCCCTCACCGCGATCCTCAGCCGCGTCCTGTTCAAGGAGCCGCTCACCCGGGTCATGAGCCTGGGGATCGCCCTGATCATCGGCGGCGTGCTGCTCATCGAACTCGGCGCCGCGCACTGAGGCCCTCTCCCGCCGAGTGGATACCCAGTTGCGCTATTGCGCCCGACAGCGCAACTGGGTATCCACTCGGCGGGAGAGGGATGGGGATCAGCTCCAGCCGGTGACCTGGGCGAAGATCAGGAAGCCGATCGAGATCAGCACCCAGACCCCCAGCAGCGGGGCATAGAAGCGCACCCACCGGTTCCACGGGATGCGCCCGACCACCAGCGCCGCCATGAAGTACCCGGAGGTCGGGTACAGCACGTTCGTCATGCCGTCGCCGGTCTGATACGCCAGCACCGCCGACTGGCGCGAGACGCCCAGGATGTCCGACAGCGGCGCCAGCACGGGCAGAGTCACGAGCGCCTGCCCGGAGCCGGACGGGACGATCAGGTTGAACACCGCCTGCATCAGGAACATCCCGACGACGAACAGCACGGGCGGCAGGAAGCCCACGGACTCCCCCAGCCCGTAGACGATCGTGTCCAGGATGTGCCCGTCCTCGAGGACGATGGCCACGCCGCGGGCCACACCGACGATGAGCGCGCCGGCGAGCACATCGCGCATGCCCTGGTCGAACCCCTCGGCCATCTCGCGGGTCTTCAGCCCCGCGACCAGCCCGACGACGATCGCGGTGAGGATGAACATGCCCGCGAACTCGGGGAAGAACCAGCCCTGGGTGAGGATCCCCCACACCAGCAGCCCGGCCAGCACGAGCAGGGCGACGGCCGCCGCGCGCTGGCGCCCGGTGAAGCGCGGGGTGGACTCCAGGTCCAGGCGATCGCGGTCGCGGATGGTGGTGTCCGCATGACCGTGCAGCACCGAGCGCGTGGGGTCGGCGGCCACGCGGCGGGCGTACCACATCACGTAGGCGATGCCCGTGGCCAGGTAGAAGACGTAGAGCACGATGCGCAGCCCGATGCCCGAGAAGGGCTCCAGCCCGGCGATCTGCTGGCCCAGCCCGGTGTTGATCGGGTTGAGGAAACCTGCGGCGAAGCCCGCGCCCGTGCCCAGCAGCGCGATCCCGGCGGCCACCACTCGGTCGTAGCCCAGGCTGAGGATCAGCGGCATGATCGCCGGGATGTAGACCAGCGAGAGCTCGGGCACGCCGATGAAGCTGGCGATCAGCGAGAAGACCGTCATCAGCACGGGGATCACCACGATCCCCCGCCCGGAGAAGGCCCGCGCCACGGCGGCCAGGGCGACGTCGACCAGCCCCGTGCGGCGGATGACCTCGAACATGCCGCCGATCGTGAAGACGAAGAACACGATGGCCCCGGCATCCACCAGACCCCGCGGGATGGCGGTGAGCAGCTGCATAGCGGTGACCGGCGACTGCTCGATGAACGAGAAGCTGTCCGGATCCACGACCTCCTGGCCGCCCGGTCCCGCCATCCGCTCGTACTGCCCTGCCGGGACGATCCAGCTGGCGACGGCGGCCAGCAGAGCGAAGACGATCAGGATGACGTAGACGTGCGGGAAGCGATCCCGCGGGGCGGTGGGATCGACCACAGGGGGCGTCGGCTCGGCGGAGGACGCGTCGCGCGAGACGGGTGGCTCTTCGGAGGATGCGGACGTGGACATGGGGGCTCCCTCGCGGGTCGGGCAGGTTCGTCGCACGCCAGCTGGCAGCGGAGGCGCGCCTGCTTTCGAACCTATGCACCCCGTCGCGGGCACCCCAAGAACGAAGACTCGGGCCGTAACCGGCCTCGCCGACGTGTCACCAACCCGCCGCCCCGGACTCCCGGCGACGAGCCTCCAGTCCCTGGGCGGCCTTCCGAACACGACGAGAAGCACCCCGAACCGAAGAGGGTTCGGGGTGCTTCCGATGCGCTGAGACATCACAGAGTGGGCCCTGTGGGGATCGAACCCACGACCCATGGATTACTGGGTCCGGACGCCACTGGTAGACCGCGCAGTCATCCTCACCTGGTTGTGGCTTGGCGCCGTTGGCATCTCCCCCACGGTTGAGGTTCGCCCCCAGCTTGCTGCGGCAAGCCTCAGCCTGCTGGAAGGCGAACAAAGGTCTGAGCAGGCCGGTCTCAATCCAGAGAGGCCAGCAGATCCGCGCAGGCGATCTCGCAGCGCCGGCACGCCTCCGCGCAGACCCGGCAATGCTCATGCATATCCACGTGCTTTTCGCACTCTTCGGCGCAGGACCGGCACGCCGTCCGGCACGTTTCGAGCGCGGCGCGGTTGACGTCGATGTTGTTGCCGGTCTGGCGGGAGAGCACCCTCCCGGTGGTCTCGCAGAGGTCGGCGCAGTCCAGGTTCAGACGGATGCACTGGGTCAGCTCCGCGACCATGTCCTCGGCCAGGCAGGCGTCGGCGCAGGCGGTGCAGGTCTGCGCGCACTCGAAGCAGGCCTCGATGCATTCGGCCAGTTTCTGGGTGTCGATGCCGCCGAGATCCTTCGGGTACGTCTCCAGCATCGAGCTCACGTGATGAGTCATGGTCTCGCTCTTTCTGTCGATCCGAACGGAGCGGGCTGGCAGGCACCAACCCGCTCCGTTGACCATAGACAGCGACCGGCAGGAGGCGGAAGGGCGAAGCCATGAAGAGTTCGTGAAGACGCGCGGGCCGGGACACCGCCCCTTTCACGCTTACTCGGCGGGCTGGAGCTCGCTTTCGACGAACCACTTGTGGTTGGCCATCTCCATGCCATCGATCGTGGTGTCGACCATGTACACGGTCTCCTCGGTCGAGCTCTCGATCGTCGCCTCGGCGCCCTCCATGCCGGGCATGTGATCGGCCTCCAGCACGACCTCGGTACCCGCCGGAAGAGGCGCCTCACCCGGATCTTCCAGCTCCTCGTGCACGACCCACTTGTGGTCGACGACGGGCTCGCCACCATCTGTGGGCGTGTAGCTCACCGAGTAGGCCGTCGTATCGAAGGCACCGGTGATCGTCGCCTCTGACCCCGCCATGCCGGGCATGTGGTCAGCGGTGAGAACCGCCGTCGAGTCGATCGGATAGGTGGGATCGGCTGCGGCCTCGATGCCCTCGGGCGGGGGCCCGCCCTCGGGATTGTGCCCGGCCATACCCCCGGAACCATGATCCATGCCCATGTCCATATTCGATGACTCGGACGATGTCGACGGCGCAGCCGCCGCCTCGGACGCCGTCTGCGACGGTGCGGGTTGTGCGTCTTCCTCCTCCGCGGTGCCTCCGCAGGCGGTCAGCGCGAGCATGCTCACCGCTGCGGTAGCGGCCATGCTGGTAGTCCAGATGGACTTCTTCATCTCGTCTCCTTCGTTGATGTTCCTTCAGGCGTGGATGGCCTGAAAGTCTCTATGCCAACCCTGCGACAACAGACTGGCGAAGAATTGATGGCCACGCTGACGACCCGGGTCAGGTCTGATTCTTTGCCCATTCGACCGACCCCTCAGCGGTGAGGTCGAGGCCGCGCAGCGTCTGCGCATTGAGCGCGACCACCACCGTAGAGGCGCCCATGAGCAGCGCGCCGATGGCCATGGGCATGACGAACCCGATGGGGGCCAGCACACCGGCTGCCAGCGGCACCGAGATCAGGTTGTAGCCGGCAGCCCACCAGAGGTTCTGCACCATCTTGCGGTAGGAGGCGCGCGAGAGCCGCACGACCGAGACCACCGCGCGCGGATCCTCGGAGGCGAGGATGATCCCGGCCGAGGCGATCGCGACGTCGGTTCCGGCGCCGATCGCGAGCCCGACATCGGCCTGGGCCAGAGCCGGAGCATCGTTCACACCATCGCCGACCATCGCGACCTTCTTGCCCTGTTCCTGCAACTGGCGGACCCGGGCGCTCTTCTCCTCGGGACGGACCTGAGCCTCGATGCGGTCGATGCCCAATTCGCGGCCAACGGCCTCGGCGACGTTGTGGGCATCGCCGGTCAGCATCGCCGTCTCGATCCCCAGGCGGTGCAGGGCCTCGATCGCCTCGCGGGCGGCCGGACGGACCTCGTCGGCCAAGGCTAGGGCCCCGGCAACTCGGCCCTCGACGAGGACGTGCAGAACGATCCGCCCGTCCTGAGCCCATTCGTCGGTGAACAGCGGCTCCGCACCGGCCTGGCTGAGCAGCGCGGGGCCACCGACGCGGATGTCGGTGCCCTCGACGGTGGCCGAGACGCCGACCGCGGTCGCGCTGTCGTGGCCGGTGGCCTGCGGCACGGCAAGGTTACGGTCTTGTGCGGCGGCCACGATCGCCCGCGCCAGAGGGTGCTGGCTCTGCGCTTCGGTCGCGGCCGCGAGGGCCACGAGACGGTCCTCGTTCATGCCCGCCGGGGCGTTTGGTGCCAGCTGCACGCCCAGCAGAGCGGGCTCGCCGAGGGTGAGGGTGCCGGTCTTGTCGAAGACGACGGTGTCGATGCTGCGCACGAGCTCAAGGGCCTTGCGGTCCGAGACGAGGATGCCCTGGCGGGCGGCCCGTCCGGTCGAGATCGAGACGACCAGCGGGATCGCAAGCCCCAGAGCGTGGGGACAGGCGATGACCAGGACGGTGACAACACGGACCAGCGCCATGCTGGGTGTGCCGAGGATCGCCCACACGACGGCGGTGATCGCGGCAGCGAGGAGGGCGAACCAGAACAGCAGGTTCGCCGCCTTGTCGGCCAGGCGCTGGGCGCGGGTCGAGGAGGACTGAGCGTCCTGGACCAGGCGCTGGATACCGGCCAGGGCCGTGTTCTCGCCGATCTCGGTGACCTCGAGGGTCAGCGGTCGATCGGTGGCCACGGTGCCGGCCACGACCCGGTCACCCCGCCCGCGCGTGACGGGCACCGACTCGCCGGTGACCATGGACTCGTCCACGTCGGCCGCACCCTCGACCACCTCACCGTCGGCGGGGATGCGTCCGCCCGGACGGACCAGCACGCGGTCGCCCACGGCGAGGTCCGAGGGCGCGACCGTTCGCGTCGAGCCGTCAGGGTCGAGCACCTCAGCCTCGTCGGGCAGCAGGGCCGCGAGCTCATCGAGCGCGTTGGAGGTGCGGGCCAGAGACGCCATCTCGACCCAGTGCCCCAGCAGCATGATCACGACCAGCAGTGCCAGCTCCCACCAGAACTCCAGGTCCGGTGGCAGCAGCCCGAGGTGGCTGCCCCAGGATGCGAAGAACGCCACCGAGATGCCCAGGGTGATCAGGGTCATCATGCCGGGTTTGCGCTGCCGGAGTTCGTCGACCGCACCGGTCAGGAACGGGCGGCCGCCCCAGACGTAGAGCACGGTGCCGAGGATCACGGGGACCCAGGTGATCAGTGCGTTGTCCGGCAACTGGTAGCCCAGCAGGTGCGCGAAGCTGCCGCTGAGAAAGATCGTGGGGATCGAGATGACCAGGGAGATCCAGAACAAGCGGCGGAACATGGCGACGTGGTCATGTCCACCATGGCCTCCATGGTCACCGTTTCCCTCGTGGCCGCCGTCACCCGAGTGCTCGTCCTGGGAATCGTGGGGGTGATCGGGGGTGGGGGCCTCGCGTAAGGGCGAGGCTCCACCATGGTGGTGGGCGTGCGAATCCGTCATAGTTGCCTCCTCATTCTCGACAGTACCCCCCGGGGGTATATTTGGCGAGGGGTTTCCGGGAAGTTGTGATGCTTCCTAAGCCCACCCCGGCCACCAGGGCGGGCAGGTAGTGGATAGCGGTCAACCCGATCAGAGCCAGCCCCCGAGCTGCGCCGATGCCGCTCAGCCGCTTCCGCGACAGAGCCGCGCCTTCGGCGCTCATCGCCGGGACCATCTCCTGGCGCTTAGAGGCCTCGCTCATGGTCGTCTCCCTGAAGTTGTCTTGTTGCGGTAAGTCCCGCCCGGTGGGCATTCTCGGCCCTGGTCAGCTCACAGCCCAGCTGTCACAGCAGCTGCTGTGTTGTCGCTCCCCCGTCGACCGTGCGCAGCACCTGGTTTTTTGCCATCAGCAGCGCTTCTACGTCACCGTCATCGGTGCGGCTGGCCCCCAGGGCGGTGATCTCCCCGAGGGGTTCTTCACTGGAGGTCCAGTTAGCACCGGCATCGGTGCTGGTCAGCAGGCGCCCGTCAATCCCTGTGGCGGCGATGGTGCGGTCGTCGGCCCAGGCCACCAGTGAGGCCAGCTGGGGGGTGTTCAGGGGGGACCAGCTGGCGCCGTCGTCAGTGGAGCGCAGCACGCCGTTTTCTGTGGCAGCCAGCACCGCTCCCGATTTCGGGGACACGGCCAAAGAAACCGGGGCCGAGGGAATGGCGCGCATCTGCCAGGTGCGCCCGTCGGGGCTGAACCGAAGTTGCCCATCGAAGGCGATGATCCCGGCGGGGCCGGCAGCCAGGGCGTGGAAATCCGATTCCCCGCCGCGAGAGAGCACACTCCAGCTCTGCCCGCCGTCGGCGGACTCGGCCAGCCCCAATGGCTCGGGTAGGTCCACGCCCAGGCCGGGGTGGCCTGAGGCCAGGTAGCGGCCGTCGGCGGCGATGGTGAAGCCCATCAGATCCACGATGGGCCCGGCTCTGGTCAGGTCCCCGTCCTCGAGACGGTAGAGGCCCTCGTGGGTGGCCAGCAGCACGGCCCCGTCGGCCGGAGCGCGCGTGATGGCATGGACATGAGTGATCGCCGTGGCCTCGCCGGCGCCCTCACCGGAGGGGGCCGATGTGGAGGTACCCGGCTGCGGGGAGCAAGCTGCGACCGCCAGCCCGGTCCCTGTGACCAGGCCCAAACCGAGGAGAGCCCGTCGGGGCATGAGCGTCATCGGCGGTATCTCATCTCGATCATCATTCCGGCCTCGCCGTGGTACAGGTTGTGGCAGTGGACCATCCAATCCCCGGGATTGTCGGCTTGCAGTTGCAGGGCCAGGGATTGCATCGGGGCGAGCATGACCGTGTCTTTGCGTAATCCGTTGGGCAGGGCGAAGGTGTGGCCGTGGACGTGCAGCGGGTGGGCCATCATGGTCTGGTTGGCCGCGTCCAGCTGGACGCGTTGGCCTTCTCGGATCATCAGCGGGTCATTCTTGCCGTATGGAGCGCCGTTGAACCCCCACTGGTAAGGGTCCATCTGTCCGGTCAGCGCCATAGGCAGGGCCACTTCGACGTCCCGGGTCTCCAACCGGGCGCTGTCGGCCGGCTCCAGTTCGGCGCCGATCAAGGCCGGGCAACGCAGTTCCTTCGGCGTCACCGTCGGGGCCGGTGCGGCGCCGGAGCCGGTGCGGATCAACGCCATGGCCTGGCCGTCCTTGCCCATGGGGGCGGCCACGAACGGGAAGACCCCGTCAGCTATGGTGACGATCGCGTCGTAACGTTCGCCCATGCCGATGGCCAGCGCGTCCGTCTCCTGCGGCTTCACGGGGAACCCATCGGTGTGGGTCACCTCCATGCGGTGCCCGCCGAGAGCGACGGTGAAGATGGTGTCGGCGGCGGCATTGATGATCCGCAACCGCACCCGATCCCCCGGTTTGGCGGCCAGCACATCCGGGGCCTCCGGCACCTTGCCGTTGACCAGGTAATGCGGGTAGGTCACGTCCCCGGCGTCCTCTCCGTAGGGCGAGTCTCCACCGCCCTTCATCGGCGCGTGATCCATACCGCCCATAGCCCCCGGGGAGCTCATGCCTATGTCCCCGTGGTCCATTCCGGTCATGCCCCCGTGGCCGGCCCCGCTCCCACTGGAGGAGGTGAGCGCCTGGAGCACGTCCTCGGGCGTGCGTCCCGTGCCGTCGAGCCAGTCATCGAGCACGAGCACCCATTCGTGGTCGTAGCACCCTGGTTCTTTCGGGTCATCGATGATCAGCGGGGCGTACAGAGCCCGGTCCAGCTGGAGCCCGACGTGGGGGTGGTAGAAATAGGTCCCCGGATCCGGTGCGGTGAAATCGTAGGTGTAGGTGCTCCCGGTGGCGATCGGGTCCTGGGTCAGCCCTGGCACCCCGTCGGCAGCGGCTTCCAGGGCGATGCCATGCCAATGCACGGTGGTCTCGGCCGGCAACTGGTTGTCGACGGTGATCCGTAACCGGTCCCCGGCCGTGGCCCGGATCAGCGGTCCAGGGACCGTGTCACCGTAGGCCCACGTATCGACCTGCAAGCCTCCCAAGTCCAGGGTCGCCGGCTGCGCGACAAGCGTCTTCTCCACCAGAGCCCGGCCGGGAAGTGACGGTGCCGCGGAGGAACCCGCGGCAGGTGCACCCCCTGCCAGGACACCAGCACCGAGCAGGCCGAAGCCACCAGTCAACATCCGTCTGCGGGAAACCTGATTCATGATTCCTTTCCGAGGCACAGCAGGGCACGAACGACGACAACCATTCTGGATCCGCGCACGGGCGAAGAGACCGGGATTATTGTGAAGATTCAGCGAAGATCACAGATGACCTGCGCTCTCGCGGTCACCCAGTCGCAGCGTGGGGACGACACTGGAGGCATGAACCCAGGCATCGATTCCCCGTCCCATCCGGGACGGGTGCTCGTGGTCGACGACGAGAAGGCCCTAGCGCAGATGATCGCGACGTATCTCTCCCGCGCCGGCTACACCGTGGACCAGGCCCACACCGGCCCCGCGGCCCTTGAAGCAGCCCGAAACCAGCACCCGGATGTGGTGGTCCTGGATCTGGGGCTGCCAGGTCTGGACGGGATCGAGGTGTGCCGTGCCCTTCGGTCTTTCTCCGAGTGCTATGTGCTCATACTCACCGCCCGTGGGGACGAGGACGACAAGCTGACCGGACTGGAGGTGGGCGCCGATGACTACATCACCAAGCCCTTCAGCGTGCGCGAACTCGTCGCACGGGTCCAGGCCGTGCTGCGACGCCCGCGCACCGTCACCGTTCGAGAGGCCCCATGGGTCTTCGGGGACCTGGTCATCGACCTCGCTGCCCACGAGGCCCGGGTGAGCGGGGCCGCGGTCGCACTGACGCGCACCGAGTTCGATCTTTTGGCCACACTCTCGGCCGGCCCCGGACGGGCCTACTCCCGCCGTCAGCTCATCGACATCGTGTGGGATCCGTCCTGGGTGGGCGACGAGCGGATCGTGGACGTGCACATCGGGCATCTGCGCCGCAAACTCATTGAGGCACACCCCGATCTTGACTGCATCAGCACGGTCCGAGGGGTCGGTTACCGCATGGCAAGCCGATGAGCAGGCACCGCCCACGAGGCTTGGCCTCCCGGTTCTTCCTGGCGCAAACCATCGTGGTGATCGCCAGCATCCTCGCCGCGGTCCTCGCCGCCTCCATAGTGGGCCCGGCGATCTTTCACGAGCACCTGCTGCGCGCTGGGGCCGGGCACGACGCCACCCAGCTGATGCATGTGGAACAGGCCTACCGCGACACCAACCTCTGGACCCTGGGGATGGCCCTGGCCACTGCCCTGGTATGCGCCCTGGGCGTCACCTTGGTGTTCACCCGCCGCCTCCAGCGCCCGATCGACGCACTCACCCACGCGGCCCAGGCCATGGCCCGCAGCCGCTACGACACCCGGGTCCCCGCCATGGGCGCCGGCGCTGAGGTGGACGCCCTCGCCGGGGCGTTCAACACCATGGCCGCCCAGCTGGAGCGCACCGAAGACACCCGCCGACGAATGCTCTCCGACCTGGCCCACGAGATGCGCACCCCCATCTCCGTGCTCACGGTCTACCTGGAGGCGCTCCAGGACGAGGTCGCCCACTGGGACGAGACCACCAGCGAGCTCATGGGTGAACAGCTCGCCCGCCTCACCCGTCTGGTGGAAGACATCAACGACGTCTCCCGCGCGGAGGAAGGCCGCATCATCCTGGACCGCACCGAACAACCTGTGGCCGAGCTGGTGCGCGCGGCCGCCGAGGCCTACCGGGAGGCCTACGCCGCCGAAGGTGTGGCCCTGAACATCGACGTCGACGAGACCGCCGGGGACATCGAGGCCGACCGGCAACGCATGGGCCAGGTGCTGGGCAACCTGCTCTCCAACGCCCTGCGCCACACCCCAGCCGGCGGACAGGTCACGCTCAGCGCCAACCGGCAGGGCCCAGGGCGGGTGGCCATCCGTGTCGCCGATACCGGCGACGGCATCAGCCTGGAGCAGATACCTCACCTTTTTGAACGTTTCTACCGCGGTGACACCGCCCGCGACCGCGACCATGGTGGCTCCGGGATCGGCCTGACCATTTCCAAGGCCCTGGCCGAAGCCCACGGCGGACGTCTCACAGCCACCTCCCCTGGTCGCGGGCAGGGCGCGGTCTTCACGGTGGAGCTACCCGCCCACCAGCGGACTGGGTCATCCCCGGCTACGGTGAGCGCACGAAACTGAAGCGCCCTGGGTTTCGTTCCGAGGTCAGGGCACCGCGGGCGCGGTCACCTCGAGGTCAGTGTAAGCAGCCTCGACCTCGACCGGGGTCCGGTACCCCAGTCGTTCGTGGAGCCGAGCCGTGTTCCACCAGTGGACCCAGTCCAACGTCGCGATCTCCACCGCAGTAGCCGAGGGCCAGACGCGCTTGGAGTAGATGATCTCGGTCTTATAGAGACCATTGACCGTTTCTGCCAGGGCATTGTCGTAAGAATCCCCGACCGTACCGACCGAAGCAGTCACACCTGCAGCAATCAGCGCATCCGAGTAGGCCAGCGACACATATTGAGACCCTCGATCCGAGTGATGCGTCAAGCCAGAAGAATCCCGACGGGCACCAGTCGTCAATAATGCGTGTTCCAGGGCCAGCAGCGGCAGGCGATCTGTGTGCAGCGTTGAAGCGACCGACCAGCCGACGATCTTGCGGGTGCAGACATCCGTGATGAATGCGGCATAGCAGAATCCCGACACGAGACGCACATAAGTGATGTCGGCGACCCAGAGCTGGTGCGGGGCCGCGGCCGTGAAGTCGCGCTGGACCAGGTCCGGGCGATGATCATCTGCCTGGGCTGGACGGGTGGTGTTGGGCTTGCGGCTCCGGCGGACCCCGTGCAGCCCGGCGCTGCGCATCAAACGAGCGACTTGATCGCGGCCCAGGTCCCAGCCTGCTCGGCGCATCGCATGCCACATCTTCCGCGCCCCGTAGACACCATAGTTCTGTTCATGGATGCGCTGTATTTCCGGGATCAAGGATTGATCACGCAGAGCACGAGCTGAGGCCGGCCGTGTTTTCGCAGCCCGGTAGGCTCGGGAGGTGATGAACCCACATTCTGTTTCTCGCATGAAGCGGCAGATGGCCTCGACCCCGAAATCGTCGCGGTTCATGTCGATGAACCGGATCATCTCGTCGTGGGGCGGTCGAGTTCCGCTGCGAAAAAAGCCGAGGCCTTTTTCAGGATCGGCGGATTCAAGCGGTGAGCGCAAGGAACTCTGCGAGCTTCTCTGATGGTGTCAGATAGCCCAATGTCTTCCGAGGGCGTCCGTTGAGACTGTCCTGGATCATGTCGAGTTCCCTGCGGCTGAGGCCGCTGAGGTCGGTGCCTTTGGGGAGGTACTGGCGCAGCAGGCCGTTGGTGTTCTCGTTGCTGCCGCGCTGCCAGGGCGAGTGAGGATCGCAGAAGTAGATCGGAATGCCCGTGGCGGTAGTGAACGCAGCATGCTTGGCCATCTCCGCGCCCTGGTCCCAGGTGATCGTTCGGGCCAAGGAGGACGGCAGCTTGCTGACCGCCTCGCGCATTGCTGCCTCGACCTGCTCGGCGCTCTTGCCATCGGGCAGGTGCAGCAGCAATGTCATCCGTGTCGAGCGCTCGACGAGCGTCCCGACAGCGCTGCGGCTGCCCTGACCAAGGATGAGGTCACCCTCCCAATGCCCGGGCACTGCACGGTCGTCGGCTTCGGCAGGGCGCTGGCTGAGCATCACCATGCCGGGGATGCGGCCACGACCCTCGATGGCCCCGCGAGGCTTGCGAGCCGTCCTTCCGGACCGCAGGCACCGGGCCAGTTCACGGCGCAACTCGCCTCTGCCCTGCACGAACAGCGACTGGTAGATCGTCTCGTGGCTCACACGCATCTGCGGATCATCGGCATGATCCAACCGTAGGCGCACCGCGATCTCGTCGGGCGACCACAACTGCTCCAGCCGACTGGCGACCTCCTCGAGCAGTCGGCCGGGCCTGAGCTTGAACGGCTTCGGCCGACGAGTCTGCTGGCGGGCACGTTCATGTGCGCGCCAAGCCGAGTATTCGCAGCGGCCTCCGCCGCGCTTGACCTCACGGCTGATGGTGGACACCGTTCGCCCCAGCTGCCCGGCGATCGCGGTGAATGTGTCGCCACGATTGATCCCCAGAAGGATCTGCTCGCGCTCATCGATCGTCAGGCAGCCCTGGCGTGGTTTCCAGCCGAGCGGTTTGGCATCGAGGTGCCTGCCGCTCCGGGCCATGACCCCGACCATCGGCGCGCTGCAGCCGATCTCCTTGGCGATATCGACCAGCCGCCAGCCCCTCGCGTGCAACCTGAGCGCCAGCTGCTTCTGCTCCCGGCTGAGATGACCGTGCTTGCCCTGCATCCGGATCCTCCTGTGGTCAGTGACTGTCCCATCTCACAGGAGATGTTGCGCTGACCGCTTGAATCCGCCATCTCATTGGCGCGGCGGGCTTCGGCGAGTTCTCGACGCAGCCTGCGATTCTCTTCGCTCAAGGTTTCGTCAGTGGCGGCGGGCGTGGCCTTGCTTGCTGTGATGGCTTGGTTGCACCAGGCGTGCAGGGTCTCGGGGCCGCAGCCCAGCGACTCGGCCACGACTCGGATGGAGGCCGCGCGTGGTCCGCCCTCGGTGGCTTGGCGGTCGAAGACCATCCGCACGGCGCGTTCGCGGAACTCGGGGGTGAACTTCTTGGGCATGATCCGATTCTCCTTCAGGAAGCTCGGAACCAAACCCAGGGCGCTTCACCAACGCCAAGAACCGACACGGCAACGTCTACTGCTACTTCGTGTGCTCCGGCCGGCACTCCAAACGCACCGACTGCACCCGCGGCGCGATCCTGATCGAAGACGTCGAGAAGCTGATCGAGGACTACTACACCCGCGTACAGATCAGCCCCGCCCAGCGCGACGCACTCTCCGGGATGCTCCACCACGAGTTCGACCGACTCATGGCCGCCGAGACCGACGAACTCGAACGCCTCACCACTCACCGAGACCGGCTCGAACACGAACAAGACCGGCTCATGCAAGCCCACTACGCCGACGCCATCCCGCTGCCCGTCCTCAAACGAGAACAAGACCGCATCCTGGGCGAACTCGACCGCCTCAACCGGCGTATCGACGCCCACCACGGCGACTACGCCGACGCCCGCGCTCACCTCGACGACGCCCTCGGACTCCTGGCCAACTGCGCCGACATCTACCAACGGTGCGACGACGCCAACCGGCGCCTGTGCAACCAAGCCTTCTTCACCAAGGTCTACATCGACGAAGACAACGAACTCCGCGTCGAGAACAACCGACCCTTCGAGATGCTCCTCGACCCCGAGGTCAACGCCAATGCCCCCAACTGGACCCAGAACGGCAACAAGGCCCGAACCCCAGCCAACGATTCCATTGGCAAGGGTTCGAGCCTTGTGCGCGGGGTGGGCCCTGTGGGGATCGAACCCACGACCCATGGATTAAAAGTCCCGCCGACACAAGGTGTCGCCGGCTCACGTCCACAGGGCAACCCGCTCGTGCCGTCTGGACGGAGGTCACCGCCGAACGCGAGCCACCACGTGCTCATCTCGCGGCCTGATCGGCTAGGGCGTGTCTCCTACGCGACGAGGCGCCCTTCCTGGAAGCCGGCATCACGCACACCCCCATGATCCTGCGGCGCTGAGCAGCTCTGCGGCCCCACCCTGCACCGGTGCGCGCCCAGATGAGAATCGACTGATGAACTGAGCGGACTCCCGGCGGATCCCTACCTGCGTTGCATCCGCCGTTCACACGCGCCTGCCTATAGTACCGAGATGCTCCCCCGCGCTCCCCGCCAGATCTACCGCTACGCCCAGCTACTCTCCGGCCCCCGCCGAACCCCGCTCTTCGACCGGCACCTGGCCTACCTGCTGGTGGTCATCGCCGGGGCTCTGAACTCCGTCGGCTTCGTGGCCGTGGGTCTCTACACGTCGCACATGACCGGGATGACGGCCTCGGGCGCCGATCACTTCATGACCGGCGACTGGCGCCTGGTGCTGGCGGCGGCCCTGGCCGTGTCCTCATTCATCGTCGGGGCGATCATGTGCACCGTGGTCTTCACCTGGGGCCGACGACGACGGCTCTCGAGCCGCTACGCCAACGTCCTGGCACTGGAGGGCGTACTGATGCTCGTGACCGGTCTGCTGGCCGGGCGATTCGAGGGCCCTGAAACGGAGCTGGTGCTCGTGGCGCCGCTGTGCTTCACCATGGGCCTGCAGAACGCCCTGATCACCAAGATCCGCGACTTCCCGGTGCGAACCACCCACGTCACGGGGATGGTGACCGATATCGCCGTGGAGCTCGGCCGCATCCTCTACCGCAGCCGGGACGCCGCCCCAGTGCGCGGTGACCGGGAGAAGCTGCGGGTGCTCACTGTGCTCGTGGGCCTGTTCTTCCTCGGCGGGATCGTGGGCACGCTGGGTTACTGGGGAATGGGCTTCGGCGCCCTGGTCTTCGGCGCCGCCCTGATCCTGACCGCATCCCTGCCGCCGATCGCGCGCGACTTTGCCGGGCCCGGCACCGGGCCGGCGCGGCGGGGCGGGGTCGCCGCGTGATCGAGTCGAACGGCGGTTGAGTCTGGACAAGCAATGGCGCGGGATCGCCACTAGCGGCCTCTGAGGCGCGTGCGATCGCGGCCAGCATCCACCGCTGGATCACCACCAAGTCCCGCATGTGGGCCGACGGCCCCGCCGTCTACGAAGCCACGTTGTCCACCATCCAAGCGGGACTGCCGCGGAGGCCACCCGCAGACCCAGGGCAAAGTCGAGCGCTTCCAGCAGACCCTGAAGAAGTGGCTGGCAGCCCAGCCCCCACCAGCAGACCTGCCGGGCCTGCAGGCCCTGCTCGATCAGTTCCGCGAGATCTACAACACTCAGCGGATCCACTCAGCGAAGAAGACCACCCCGTACGCCGCCTACATCGCCGCACCGAAGGACACCCCAGGGCCCCTGGCACCGGCCACGACCCGGTTCCGCACCGACAAGATCGACGCCACGGGCAAAGTCACGCTGCGCTACGACGGCCAGCTCTTCCACATCGGCATCGGCCGAGCCCACGCCCGAACCCACGTCGTTCTGATCGTTGAGGACCGCGAGATCACCATCGTGGCCAAGGCCACCGGAGAGATCCTCCGCGAGCTCACCCTGGACCCCACGCGGAAGTACCAGCCACAACGAAAAACACCCCGAACCTGAGGGTTCGGGGTGTTTCCCATGTACTGAGACATCACAATGGTGGGCCCTGTGGGGATCGAACCCACGACCCATGGATTAAAAGTCCACTGCTCTGCCAGCTGAGCTAAGGGCCCCACCGCCGCCCGGACGTGCGGACGACGCCCACCATCGTAGACCAGGCACCGCATGGGCCTCGGCTGAGAAATCGGCATCCGCCGCCCGACCCGGTACCGTCGTCCCGTGACCTCCCACGACAGGCAGCAGCGCCACGAGACCGCCCAGAACACCGACGACGATCAGAGCACCTCCTACCAGCTCGACGAGAACGGCGATCCACTGGGCTGGGCCGACACCCAGCGCCCGAGCCCCGAGTGGTCGGAGTCGGAGAAGCTCTTCGGCCCGTCGCCCATCGAGGGCGCCCTGGCGGCCGTGCTGGATGAGGTCCGCGAGCTGACCGAGGGCGAGCCGTCGTCGTCGATCCCGGCCCTGGCCAACGCGGATCCGGAGAAGCTGGCGGTCGTGGTCGCCACGGCCGGTGGCCACATCTACGAGGCCGGCGACAGCCGCGACTGCTTCTCCATCCAGTCGATCTCCAAGGCCTTCGTCTACGGGCTGGCGATCGAGGACCGCGGCTTCGGGGGCGTGGACGCCAAGATCGATGTGGAGCCCAGCGGCGAGTCCTTCAACCGCATCTCGCTGCATCCGGAGACCAACCGCCCGGCCAACGCCATGATCAATGCCGGGGCGATCACCGCCTCCTGGCTCGTGGACCCGCACCGCGGCATCACCCGCCGCGAGCGCGTCCGGCAGCTGTTCTCGGCCTTCGCCGGGCGCGAGCTGATGATGGATCCCGACGTCTACTCCCAGGAGCACAAGGAGGGCGACCGCAACCGCGCGCTGGGCTGGATGCTCAGCTCCGTCGGGATCATCGAGGAGGACCCCACCCAGGCGCTGGAGGACTACTTCGCCCAGTGCTCCGTCATGGTCGACACCCGGGACCTGGCGATCATGGGCGCCACCCTGGCCGCCGGCGGGCGCAATCCGTTCACCGACGAGCGCGTCATGGAGCCGGTCACGGTCGAGCGCGTGCTGTCGGTGATGAACTCCTGCGGCATGTACGACGACGCCGGCGAGTGGTTCGTGCGCGTGGGCCTGCCCGGCAAGTCCGGCGTGGGCGGCGGCATCATCGCGGTGGTCCCGGGCCAGCTGGCCGTGGCCACGTTCGCCCCGCCGCTGGATCAGCACGGCAACAGCGTGCGCGGCACGGCCGCCTGCGAGCGCATCTCCCAGGCCATGGACCTGCACTTCGCCCGCGGCCCGCGCCCGTCCAAGCGCACCGTGCGCTCCATCCATTCCCTGGCCGACGCCCGCTCCCTGACCCACCGCGATGAGGACTCGCGCCGGGCCCTCAGCGAGCTGGCTTCGGACGTCGCCGTGATCGAGGTCCAGGGCAACCTGCTCTTCCCCGGCACCGAGGAGACCGTGCGCGCCCTGCGCCAGTCGGCGCAGACGGCGAGCTCCGTGATCCTGGACCTGTCCGACGTCGATCAGATCGCCGGCTTCGGCCGCCACCTGATCGCCGTGACCGCCACAGAGCTGTGCGAGGCCGGCCGCGACGTCGCCCTGGTCGTGGGCGACCCCTGGACCGACGACTGGTACGACGCCTGGGACACCGTCTGGGAGGACATCTGGAAGGACGAGCCCGACGACGACTCCGATGGCCCGTCCAACCCCTATACCGACTCGCTGCCTGCCATCTCGGCGGCGCGCAAGATCCGCACCACGACCAAGCCGGAGAACCTCACGGTCTTCGCCACCCGCGAAGAGGCCCTGGCGCACGTGGAGGATCAGCTGATCGAGCAGCTGCGCCGACGCGACGACGACGCCACCGCCTCCGACGCCGACGAGATGCCCGATCTGGACGCCGAGTCCACCATCGAGGCCGCGCGCTCCACCGACCTGCTGCGCGACACCGACGACGAGATCGCCGAGACGATCTGGTCGCGCGCCCAGGAGCTGCGGGTCCGCGAGGGCGAGCCCGTGCTGGACCTGGAGCCCGGCGAGTCCGCGGTGGTCCTGGTGGTCGAGGGCCTCGTGGAGATGATCCCGCACGGCTCCCACGAGGACGGCTCGGTCGTGCGCCGCATGCGCCCGGGCACCGTCTTCCGCTCCTCGGGCGTCAGCGACGAGCGGCTGAGCGTGCAGGCCGTGGCCGGCACCGACCTGGTGGTGCGCGTGCTCGACGCCCCTGCCCTGCGGGCGCTGGAGCAGGAGGAGCCCGCCGCAGCTCTGGAGCTGTGGCGCTCGATGGCCCGGGCCGCCTCGGAGGACCTGGAGACCGCCCTGTGCGCAAACATCGGCTGGGAGCCCGGCGACCACTGGAACGAGACCCCGGTCGAGGCCTGAGCTCTGGTCTGCTCGCACGGGTCTTCGGCTGAGCGCTGATCGGACCCGTGCGGCCTGATGCGACCGGCAGCAGCGGTCGTACGCTGGAGGCATGTCTGCTCGTGATCATCACCGCCCGGTGAAGTTCGACCCCGCCCTCTTCGACCAGAGGATCGGCGGGGTCGATCCCGCCGTGCTCGCCGAGGCCGCCCACGTCACCGCTGCCGCCGTGCTGCACCGCGGTCGGGGGCACGAGGATCCCGAGGTCAGGCGCCGGCTCGTCGAGTTCACGGACACCGAGGGCCTCGACGGCCTGGCCGCCCTGTGGTCGGAGGCCCCTCCGGTCAGCCTTCCCGGGGCGCTGTGGCGGCTCTACGCCCTGCGCTCTGCCGTGCAGGCGGATCCGGTGCGCCTGAGCAGGTGGTTCGAGGCCGGGCGCGACACGGCGCAGGTCTCCTACGTGGTGGCCGGGGTGGCCGACCCGCCCCGGGCCGCGGAGATCCGGGAGATGGCCGACGCGATCCTCTCGGGCGCCTGGAACGGCGACTTCGACGTCGCCCTGGAGCGCTTCGCCGCCTTCTGCCGCGTCACAGCGCTCGGCCGCACCCGTTTGGGCGATCCCTGGGCCTCGGACGACGAGACCCGACGCACCACCGAGCGCCTTCCGAGCAGTCCCGCCGCAGGCGAGCTCGCCGTCGAGGCTGCGGCCGCCGAGCTGGACGGCGAGCGGATGGCGCGCCAGGAGATCGCCGGGGCCAAGCGCCTCGAGCGCACCGCTGATGATCTCGAGGCCGCCGCTCGGGCCTGGCGGGCCGGTTCGCTCGACTGAGGCGCTGCCGGACCGAGAGCCCGGCAGCGCCCGACCGGCGATGGGCCCTCGCCGCCAGGGCAGTGATCAGGACCCTGTCGTCGGGCTCGGACCCACGACGGGATCGCGCGGAGCCGGCGCGGACCCCGGCCCCGTCGGCGGCTTTGACCCATCACCGGGGGCGGCCTCTACAATGGATGCCAGGTGCCGGGCTGCGGCAGCCCCGGGCTCCATCATTCAGCCGCTTCGAGCGGCCACACGCCGAGAGGCGCTCCCGGTCCGGCACCCCCTAAACCATCGATCGGCCACGAGCCGGTCCTTGACCAGGTCCCGCAGCCGCCCCGCTGCGGGCTCATGCGCTCCATCGACCGAAGGCATGGCTCCATGGCACTGCGTGTCTTCCCCGAGGACAGCGGGGTGCTGCACACCCTGGCGCAGCTCAGCGATCAGGTGCAGGAAGCGGTGCGCTGCTGCTCCGAGATGCTTCCCGCCGAGGGTGATCGCGTGGCCGAGCTGCAGGCTCAGATCAGCAGCATCGGCACCCGGACCGCGGATCTGCACTTCGGGGCCATGACCTCGGCTCGCACCACCTACGCCCTGCCCCTGCCCCGTTCGGACATCTACATCCTCAGCAGCCACCTGGCGGAGGCCTCCGAGCACCTCCAGCTGTGCGTCGAGGCCCTTGCCGTCGACCCGCACCGTCTCTCCCACGGCGCCCACACCACGGAGCAGCTCTCCAGCATCAGCCGCATGGCCTCGCTCTCGCGCACTGCCGTGCTGCGGCTGCGCACGCTCGAGGGGCTCGACGAGTACTGGTTCGACATGCACCGCCTCCGCAAGCAGACCGAGCGGACCTTCCTGGTGCACCGGCAGCAGCTGTTCCGGGAGCTGGAGCCAGCAGAGGCCTTCGAGTCGCTGCAGACCGCCGATCAGCTGCACGAGGCCGCCCGCTCCATGACGGCGCTGGCCCACGAGGTCGGGCGCATCAGCATCTCCGAGGCCTGATCCGTGCTGCTCGCAGCCTCCGCCGCCGTCCTCGTCCTGGCTCTGGCCTTCGCCGTCATCAGCTCCGGGCACGACGTCTCCAACGCGATCGCCATGCCCGTGCGCCATCGGGCCCTGACTGCTCGCACGGCGCTGGTGATGGCCGCGGTGCTCAACGTCCTGGGCGTGGCGCTGGTGGCCCTGCTGGTGCCCATGCAGCAGGCCACCGAGAACCTGGAGACGCTGCTCCCGGATCCGCGCACGGGACTGCTGGTGGTCGCCAGCGCGCTCATCGTGAGCATCGCCTGGGCCCTTCTCACCTGGCAGCGCGGCCTGCCCGCCTCCATGGGCGCCACCCTGACCAGCTCCCTGCTCGCAGCCTCCCTGACCGCCGGGGCCCTGGGCCTGACCAGCTATCCCCCGAGCTCGGCCTGGCCCCTGGGCCTTCTGCTCCTGCCCGTGGTCCTGGGCCCGCTGGTCGCCTTCGCCCTGTCCTGGGTACTGCTGATCCCTGTGGTGCACCTGGCCAGTCGGTTCGAGGCCGACCAGGTCACCCTCTCGGCGCGCGTGGTCCTGGCCATCGGCGCCACCGCCATCAACCTCGGCCACGGCGTGATCCACGGACCGCGCATGATCGCCCTGGTCACCGCCGTCGCGGGGCTGTCAGGCCTCTCTGCTCTCGAAGCGCCCGAGGCCGCCGTCGCGATCGACGTCGTCGTGGCCCTGTGCCTGGCCGGCGGCAGCCTGCTGGGCGGCTGGCAGATCGCCCGCACGATCTCCTCCCGCATGGTCCGCCCCGATGCCGTGCGCGGGGCCACCGCCCAGGCCGTGGCCGGCGCCCTGCTGCTGCCCGTGGCGCTGGGCTCGGACGTGCAGATGTCCACCTCGCAGACGACCGCCGCCGCCGTGCTCGGCGCAGGCGTGAACCAGCGCTTCCGCTCCACGCACCACGTGGTCGTCGCCCAGGTCATCGGCTGCTGGATCATCACGATCCCCGCCTGCGCCGCCGCCAGCGCCGTGCTGGTCACTGCGGCCTCCCCCCTGCTGAGCCTCTGAAGGACCCCTGCCTTCCCCGGCTGTCGCCGCTGCGCTTCCTGCCCCCGACGCACGCCGCGGGACCGCTCGATCTGCGCCCGGGCACGCCGTCCGAGCACGACAGCGCCCCCGCTCGGATCCATCCGAGCGGGGGCGCTGAGTGGCGCTGAGGAGCCTGCGCGGGCAGGCCCTGCCGATCAGCCGAAGCGACCGGAGACGTAGTCCTCGGTGGCCTGCTGCTGCGGGTTCTGGAAGATGTTCGTGGTGTCGTTGTACTCCACGAGCTTGCCGGGCTTGCCGGTGGCCTCCAGGTTGAAGAAGGCGGTGCGGTCGGCCACGCGCTGGGCCTGCTGCATGTTGTGGGTCACGATCACGACCGTGAAGTCCTTCTTGAGGTCGTGGATCAGGTCCTCGATCGCGATGGTCGAGATCGGGTCCAGGGCCGAGCAGGGCTCGTCCATCAGGATGATCTCGGGCTTCACGGCGATCGCGCGGGCGATGCACAGACGCTGCTGCTGGCCGCCGGACAGGCCCGAGCCCGGGCGGTCCAGACGGTCCTTGACCTCGTTCCAGAGGTTGGAGCCGCGCAGGGACGACTCCACGAGCTCGTCGGCGTCCTTCTTGGAGATGGCCTTGTTGTTCAGCTTCACGCCGGCCAGCACGTTGTCGCGGATGGACATGGTGGGGAACGGGTTCGGGCGCTGGAAGACCATCCCGATCGTGGAGCGGACGGTCACCGGATCGACGCCGCGGCCGTACACGTCCTCGCCGTCGATCATGACCTTGCCCGTGGTGTAGGCGCCGGGGATGACCTCGTGCATGCGGTTCAGGGAGCGCAGCACCGTGGACTTGCCGCAGCCGGACGGGCCGATGAAGGCCGTCACGGTGTTGGGATCGATATCGATGTTCACGCCCTCGACGGCGCGGAAATCTCCGTAGAAGACATCGAGGTTCTCGACGTCGATTCGCTTCGACATGTGGTTCAGAGCTTCTTTCTCAGTCGGCGGAGGGTTCAGCGACCAGCGGTCTTGGGTGCGAAGGCGTTGGCGATCAGTCGTGCCGCCAGGTTCAGCAGCATGACGAAGACGATCAGCACGAGCGCGGCGGCCCACGCGCGATCCGTGGACGGATCCGGCGTGGTCGGCGAGATCGGGCGCATCAGCTGCTGGTAGATGAAGGTCGGCAGCGAGGACATCCAGTCGTGGAACGGATTCGCGTTCATGGAGTCCAGGAAGCCGATCGTCACCATCAGCGGTGCCGTCTCACCGATCACTCGGGCGATGGCCAGCGTGACACCGGCGGCGATGCCCGAGATCGCGGTGGGGATGACCACCTTCAGAATCGTACGCCACTTGCGCACTCCCAGGGCATATGAGGCTTCTCTCAGCTCATTGGGCACGACCTTCAGCATCTCCTCCGTGGACTTCACCACGGTGGGGATCATCAGCACGGTCAGCGCGACCGCGCCGACGATGCCCATGCGCACGCCCTGCTGACCCAGGATGATCGTGAAGAGGGCCGAGGCGAACAGGCCGGCGACGATCGACGGGATGCCGGTCATGACGTCCACCAGGAAGGTGATGATCTTCGACAGCGTGTTGCCGTTGGAGTACTCGACCTGGTAGATGGCCGTCAGCAGGCCGATCGGGACCGAGATGATCGTGGCGCACAGGGTCACGATCACGCTGCCCACGATGGCGTGCAGGATGCCGCCCTGCACGCCCGTGCCGTTCTCGACGCTCTGCTGATCGTCGATGGCGGTCACGCTGGACATGGTGGTGGTCAGCAGCTCCGGCGACAGGGTGGGGATGCCGCGGAAGAGCACGGTCCAGATCACCGAGATCAGCGGGATGACCGCCACGATGAAGGCGCCGTAGACCAGATAGGTCAGGGCCGCGTTCTTGCCCTGACGGGAGCCCTCGATCGAGGTGACCGCGATCGGAGCGGCGATCAGGAAGATCACGGCCGCGCACACGGCCCACAGTGCGACGCTGAAGCTCACGAGGGCGGCCAGTGCGGCTCCGACGACGATCGAGCCGACGAGGATGGCCGGGATCAGCCACTTGGGGCGCTGACCCGACGTGAGCGAGTTCTGATTCTTGGGGCTCCGGGTCTCGGAGCGCTGCTCAGTGGTGTTGGTCGACATCAGTTTGCCCCCGAGAATTCCTTGTAGCGGGCGGTGATCGCGCGTGCTGCGAGGTTCACGATCAGCGTGATGATGAAGAGCACGAAGCCGGCGGCGATGAGCTCGGTGAACCGGTTGCCGAAGGCCTCCGGGTAGTTCAGCGCGATCTCCGCGGCGATGGTGTTGTTGCCCGTGCGGATCAGCGACCACTGCAGGCCGCCGGTGGAGAGCACCAGCGCCACGGCCATGGTCTCGCCGAGTGCACGGCCCAGGGCCAGCATGACGGAGGAGACGATGCCCGCCCGGGCGAACGGCATGACGGCCTGGCCGATCATCTCGAGTCGGGTGGCGCCGAGGGCCAGCGAGGCCTCCTCGTGCAGCTTGGGCGTCTGGACGAACAGCTCTCGGGACATGGCGGTGATGATCGGCAGGATCATGATCGCCAGCACCACACCCGCGGTGAACATGGTGCGCCCGGTGTTCGAGGCCGGCCCCTCGAGCAGCGGGATCCACCCGAAGTTCTCGGCGAGCCAGTTGTAGAACGGCACCAGCGCCGGAGCCAGCACCGTCATGCCCCAGGCGCCGTAGACGACCGAGGGGATGGCCGCGAGCAGGTCGATCACGTAGCCGACCGGCTTGGCGACCTTGGGCGGGGCGAAGTGTGAGATGTACAGAGCCACGAGGATGCCCAGCGGGGTTGCGATCAGCAGCGCGATCACGGCCGCCATCAGGGTGCCCAGGACGATCGGGTAGACGTACGCGAAGAACCCCTCGCCGCCGGTGATGGCGGAGCCCGGGATCGTCAGGATGTCGGCGGACTTCCAGCCGAGGAAGGTGAAGACCGCAAGCAGGATCACGAAGATCAGGATGCCTGCGGCCAGGCTCAGACCGGAGAAGAGCTGGTCGCCGAAGCGGCCGCCCTTCGAGCCGGAATCGAAGGCCCGGGAGCCCTCCGGCATCTGCTCCGGCCGCCTCTTCTCAGAGACATTGGTGGACATTCTCGACCCCTTCGGGTGTAGATGCTTTCGTCGGCGGGCCGTCGGGCCGCTCGTGGTTGCGCGGCCAGCGGCCACAGCGACGGGCCCGCCCGTGCCCGGGATCTCTCCTCAGGGAGGCCCGGGCGGGCCCGTCGCGGGGCGCGCAGCGGATCAGCCGGCGGCGGTGATCTGGTCGATCGCGTCGTGCGCCTCCTGGCGCATCTCCTCGCTCATCGGAGCGGAGTGCGCGGCGTCGGCGGAGGCCTGCTGGCCCTCCTCCGAGACCACGTACTGGCCGAAGGCCTTGGCCGCGTCGGCGGCGTCCTGATCCTGGTACTCGTTGCAGTAGATGTGGTACGAGACCAGGATGATCGGGTAGGCCCCGTCGGCCTCGGTGTCGCGGTCGAGCTCGAGCGCCATGTTGTTCTCGGCGCCGCCCTCGACGCGCTGGGAGGCGTCGACGGCCGCAGCGGCAGCGTCGGGGCTGTACTTGACGTAGTCGTTGCCCACGCCCACGGCCACGGTGCCCAGATCGCCGACGGCGGAGGCATCGGCGTAGGTGATGGCGCCGTCCGTGTCAGAGGCGGTGGAGACCACGCCGGAGGTGCCCTGGGAGTTCTCCTGGCCGGAGATCGGCCAGGACTCGGAGGCCTCGTCCGACCAGGCCTCGGGAGCGGCCGCGTGCAGGTAGTCGGTGAAGTTCTCGGTGGTGCCGGACTCATCCGAGCGGTGCACCACGGTGATGTTCGTGTCCGGCAGATCGGCATCCGGGTTCTGCTGGGCGATGGCCGGATCGTTCCAGGTGGTGATCTCGCCGGAGAAGATGCCCGCGATGGTCTCGGCGTCGAGGTTCAGGGAGTCGATGCCCTCGAGGTTGAAGCCGACCGCGATCGGGGAGATATAGGCGGGGACGTTGAACGCGCCCTTGTCGCCGCACTGCTCCTTGGAGGACTCGAACTCCTCCTCGTCCATGGCGGCATCCGAGCCGGCGAAGCTCGCGCCGCCGGCCAGGAAGGCCTCGCGGCCGGCGCCGGAGCCGTCCGGCGAGTAGCGGACCTCGACGGCCGGATCCAGCTCGCCGGCGCCATCCGACCAGGCGTTCATGGCCGCCTCCTGCGAGGACGCGCCCGCGCCCTGCAGCGTGGTCGTGCCGCCGCCGCCGCAAGCGGTCAGTGCGATCGCGCCGATGGAGAGAATCGCGGCGCTCTGGCCGATGCGAGAAGCCTTCACGTGGTGCCCCTGTTCCTGTGGTTCTGCTGAAGCTGAAGTGCCGGTGAGGTCCGGCGGCGCTGGACGAAGGCCCCGAATTCCCGGCCAAGTCCACCCACCGCTCACCGACTCTAGGATCGGCACGTAGCCGGACCCCTCTCAGCCCATGAACGGAAGGTGAACTTCCACGGCCTCGCGCCCTTTTTCATGCATGCATTTGTGCATACTTCTGCGACCGTGCCGGAGATGTGAGCGCCGCCATACGGGTCCGGGGGCCTCCGCGCGGCGAGCATCGAGCCGCCTAGGATGGCTCGCATGAGCGAAGCCGAGCAGAGCCCCGGGCTGGTGCGTCGCGCCGGCAGCGAGCTCGGCGAGCGTGCCCGCTCCGGGGGGAGACGGCTGCGCGGCGACATCCTGCAGGCTCTGCAGCTCACGGTCGCCGCGATCGGCGCCTTCGTCTTCGCCGAGACGGTGCTGGGGCACACGGGGCCGATCTTCGCGGCCACGGCCGCCACCGTGGCGCTCGGCTTCTCCAAGGGCGGGCAGCGCTACCGGCGCGTGCTCGAGGTGGCCATCGGGTGCACTCTCGGCATCGCGCTGGCCGAGGCGCTGATCCACTTCATCGGGGTCGGAACCTGGCAGGGCGGCGTCGTCATGCTGGTCTCCATCCTGCTGGCCCGGTTCCTGGACAGCGGCGTCCTGTTCACCACGCAGATGGCTCTGCAGTCGATGCTGGTCGTCGTCCTGCCGCCCTCCTCCGACGGCGCGTTCGCCCGCTCGACCGATGCCATGGTGGGAGGGGTCTTCGCCCTGCTCATGGTCTACCTGGTCCCTTCGGACCCCCGGCGCCAGCCGCGTGAGCACGTGCGCCGGCTGACCGATGAGCTCTCCGCCGTGCTGCGCGAGGCCGCCGAGGCCATCGCCCAGGACGATTCCACGGCCGCATGGCACTGCCTGGTGCGCGCCCGGCGCACCCAGTCCGAGATCGATTCCGTGAAGACCGCGCTGCAGGCATCCCAGGAGATCGCCGCGGCAGCGCCCGTGCATCGGCGCCACCGCTCGGAGATCGAGCAGATCGCGATCTCGGCGCCCTACCTGGACCTGGCCGCGCGCGACAGCCGGGTGCTCGTGCGCCGGGTGGCCGGGGTCATCAACCACGTCACCCTGGCCCCGGCTGCCATCGAGTCGATCTCCGAATGCCTGAGGGACATGGCGGACTCGGCGGACACGGTGGGCAGGGCCCTGGCCGTCCCTCAGCGGGAGTCGCGCGAATCGTTCCTGCGCCAGGCGCGCAACGAGCTGATCACCGTGGCCGAACGCCTGAACCCCCAGGACATGGGCGTGCAGACCCTCGAGGGCCAGACCCTTGTGCTGCTCATGCGGCCGCTGGCGGTGGACCTCCTCGAGGCCACCAACATGGACCACGAGGACGCCATCGCCCACCTGCCGGCCCTCGACGACTGGGATCGCATGTGAGCACCCGCTGTGCTGTCGGACCCGGTTCCTAGCGTGTGGGCCATGAGGTCGACGGCATGAGCACCAGGTCCAAGCGCAGCTCCTCGGGATACCGCTGCACGGAATGCGGGTGGAGCACCGTCAAGTGGGTGGGCCGCTGCGCCGAATGCCAGGCCTGGGGGACCATGGAGGAGGTCGGCGAGCACAAGGCCCGCACCACCCCGGCCCGCTCGATCGCCGATCCCGCCAAGCCCATCGCCCAGGTGGATGCCACCCAGGCCACCAGCGTCCCCACCGGCGTCGGAGAGCTCGATCGCGTCCTGGGCGGCGGGCTCGTGCCCGGCGCGGTGATCCTGCTGGCCGGTGAGCCCGGCGTCGGCAAGTCCACCCTCCTGCTGGATGTCGCGGCTCGCGTGGCCCAGGGCACCGCACCGCGCGGTCCGCGCTCGGTCCTGTACATCACGGGAGAGGAATCCGCGGCCCAGGTGAAGCTGCGCGCCGACCGCGTGGGCGCGCTGGCTGATTCCCTCTACCTCACCTCGGAGACGGATCTGTCCACCGCACTGGGACAGGTGGAGGCCCTGTCGCCGGAGGTCCTGGTCGTGGACTCCGTCCAGACCCTGGCCAGCGCCGAGGTCGACGGCTCCGCCGGAGGCGTGACCCAGGTGCGGGAGGTCGCCGCCTCCCTGATCGCCGCGGCCAAGTCGCGGGGCATGACCGTGCTGCTCGTGGGGCACGTGACCAAGGAGGGGACCATCGCCGGGCCCAGGCTGCTCGAGCACCTGGTGGACGTCGTCTGCCAGTTCGAGGGCCAGAAGCACTCGAGCATCCGGCTGCTGCGCGCCGTCAAGAACCGCTACGGCCCCACCGACGACGTCGGCTGCTTCGAGCTCGTGGACAGCGGGATCCGCTCGGTGTCGGATCCCTCCGAGCTGTTCGTCTCGCGCACCGCGCATCCGGTGTCCGGGACCTGCCTCACCGTGACCATGGAGGGGCGGCGCCCGCTGCTGGCGGAGGTGCAGGCCCTGCTGGATCAGTCCTCGACCGCCCAGCCGCGCCGTGCCACCTCCGGGCTGGACGGCTCGCGGGTGGCCATGCTGCTGGCCGTCCTGCAGCGCCGCGCGGGGGTGGGTCTGGCCTCCATGGACGCCTACGTCTCGACCGTCGGCGGGGTGCGCCTCAGCGAGCCCGCCGCCGACCTGGCCACTGCGCTGGCCCTGGCCTCGGCCGCGCAGGACAAGCCCCTGCCCCAGCGCCTGGTGTGCTTTGGGGAGGTCGGGCTGGCCGGAGAGGTCCGGCCCGTTCCGGGGATCGAGCAGCGCATCCGGGAAGTCGCCAGGCTGGGCTTCACCCACGCCGTGGTCCCGGCCAGCCCGCAGGGGCTCAGCAGCATCCCCGACGGCTTCCGCGTCCGCGAGGTCACCAGCCTGGTGGAGGCCCTGCAGATCTTCTTCCCGCCGTCCTGACCTGTCTCACTTCAGGGTGAACTCGACCGGCTCCGCGGAGTCCTCGCCCAGCGAGACCTCCAGCTCATAGCCTCCGGCCGCGGCGTCCTCGAGATCCTCGGCGCAGCCTTCCGCCGAGCGCTGGCGGTTCCACTGCATCCGGGCGCTCTCCTTGCCCCCGGCCTCGAGCTCGATCGGACGGTCCTGGCCGTCGATCTGACAGTGCTTCGAGTCGAAGACCGTATCTGAGCCGGAGGTGACCGTGAAATCCATGCGCGCGGTGCCGGCATTGACCATGCAGGGGTCCTCGCCCGTGTTCTCGATGGTCATGATCAGAATCGGATCAGCGCCCTCGGCGTAGGTCTCGTGGTCCGTGGACCCCGTGATCTTCAGGGCATCGCCGCAGGCCTGTGCGGCCGGGCCGCTGGCGCCGTCGGTGGTCTCGTCCTGCGGGCGCGCGGAGAAGCCGTCGAAGGGATCCTCCGACTGCGCCGCCTCGGTGGCCACCGCATCGGGGTCCTCGGCCGTCTCCGAGCCGCCGGTGAGCGCGTTCACCGACCAGATGCCCACCGCGATCAGCAGCAGCACCACAGCCGCCGGGACCAGCAGGCGGGTCAGCCGCTGCGGATCACCGATCCAGCTGCGCCACCGCGGCTGCCGAGCCTCCGGTGCCTCCGCCCAGTCCTCGTCGTCCCAGTCTCCGGCATATCCGCGCTCGTCGTCCCAGTCCTCGGGATAGCCGTGCTCGTGGCCCCAGGTGTCGCGATCGTGGTCGTCGTGCCGCCTGCGGTCAGGGCGCGCACCGCCTGCGGGCTGGCCGTGACGACGTCCCGCTGAGCCGCGCCGCTCCTCACGGTCCAGGTCCCCGCCGCTCAGCTCCTCGACACGACCGCTCTGGGGTCGGCGCTGGCGCTCAAGCGCATCGCTGGGAGCGGCCTGCTCCCTCGATGAAGCCGCCCCGGCGGCGCGGCCCGGGCGCCGTCGCGCAGGCTTGCCGGTGGCCCAAGCAGGCAGCAGGTCGTCCTCCGGTGCGGAGGCTGCGCGCGAGGAGCGCGCGGCGGAAGAAGACGAAGCAGCCCCGTCGCGGGACCCTGCACCGGCTGAGCCGCGCGGAGCAGAGGGGTGCGGCTGAGGGGCCCCGAAGTCGTCGGGGACGTCATCGTCGTGCGGCAGCTGGGGACCGCGCGGGCCCGGGCCCACCGTGGACAGCTCCTCGGCGGAGTGCGGGATCAGGTGGTCGTCGTCCTGATCGATGGGGTCGTCGTCGAGGGCCTCGAAATCCAGCGGGTCCTCGGAGGACCGTCTGCGACCGGTGCGCTGCGGCGAAGGCCGCGTCGCGGGCTCGGAGCTCGAGCGCCTCCGGGGCTGCGATCGTTCCTCGGACGGGGTCTGCGGCGCCTCCTGCTGCTCGGCACGGCGGCGGCGCCGGTGATGCTCGGGAGTCGTGGAGGCTCCGAGATCCGGCAGATCGAAGTCCCAGGGGGCGTCCCTGCGCCCGTCATCCGCGTCGTCCCGTGCCATGGCCTCCAGGCTACAGTGGCGCGATGCCCAGCCCGCACATCGCCGATCCCTCACCTCAGGATGCTCAGCGACTCGCGCAGATCCACGACCGGATCGCCGCCTGGTACGCCAGCGACGGCCGCGGCCTCCCCTGGCGCTGCCCCGAGCGCACCGCTTGGGGCGTGCTGGTCTCGGAGATCATGCTCCAGCAGACTCCCGTGGTGCGCGTGCTGCCTCGCTGGCTCGACTGGATGCGGCGCTGGCCCTCCCCCACCGACCTTGCCGAGGCGCCGACCGCCGACGTCCTGCGCGCCTGGGACCGCCTGGGCTATCCCCGACGGGCCCTGCGGCTGCAGGCCGCCGCACAGGCGATCGTCGCGGACCACGGCGGCCGCGTGCCGCGCGAGCACGACCAGCTGCTGGCGTTGCCGGGCATCGGGGCCTACACGGCCGCGGCGGTCTCGGCCTTCGCCTTCGGCGAGCGCCAGTGCGTGATCGACACCAACATCCGACGCGTGCACGCTCGCCTCTTCTCCGGCAAGGGGCTGCCGAGCCGGTCCCTGACGGCAGCCGAGACCCGTCTGGCGCGCTCGCTGCTGCCCGGGCAGCGCGCGGCCTCGGTGGTGTGGAACCAGTCCGTGATGGAGCTCGGCGCCCTGATCTGCACGGCTCGGTCTCCGCGCTGCGACCAGTGCCCCGTGCAGGATCTCTGCGCCTGGATCGCAGCCGGTCGCCCAGAGCCGGAGGAGGCCCCGCGGGGACAGTCCTGGAAGGGCACCGACCGGCAGGTGCGCGGCGCGGTCATGGCGGTGCTGCGCGCCGCGGATCAGCCGGTCCCGGAGAGCTGGCTGACGCGGGACCAGCAGGTCACCCTGCCGCGCGGCGCGAGTGCGGATCTGGCCCGCCCCCTCGAGGCCCTGCTGACGCTGGAATCCCCCGTCGAGCAGCGACAGCGCGCGGTCGACGGCCTGGTCTCCGATGGCTTGGCCCACCGCCGCGGCGACAGGATCGCTCTGCCCGGCTGATCCCGACCGGTCTGCGCGGTCCCCGTCAGAGCGTGAGGATCATCCGGGTGTTGCCCAGCGTGTTGGGCTTCACCCGGGCGAGGTCCAGGAACTCGGCCACGCCCTCGTCATGGGACCGCAGCAGCTCCGCAAAGACGTCCGGGTCGATCGGGCGCTGATCGGCCATGACCCGGAAGCCCTGGCGCTGGAAGAACTCCACCTCGAAGGTCAGGCAGAAGACCCGGTCCACCCCCAGCCTGCGCGCCCGCTCCAGCAGGGCCTCCACGAGCCGCCACCCCACGCCCTGCCCGCGCACCCGTGGGTCGGCGGCCAGGGTGCGGATCTCGGCGAGGTCCTGCCACATCACGTGCAGGGCCCCGCAGCCCACGATCCGGGCCGAGGTCCCGCTGGGCGACGGCTGCCCGTAGGCGATCCCGGACTTGTCGACCAGGGCGGCGCCGGAGGGGTCGTCGTCCACGAGCTCGGCGATGAGGAACTCCTGGATGCCCTCGTAGTACGCGACGGTCTCCTTGATCACCAGCACGCCCTCCTGCGCCAGCGGACCCACGAGGGCCTTGATCGCGTGGACGTCGCCCGTGGTGGCAGGGCGCAGGCGCAGCTCGAGAGTCATCCGGAAAGTGTACGACCGCCCGCGACCCTCGCCCTCGCCGGGGCCCCGGCCGAGCCCGGAGAGCGCAGACGACGACGCCCTCCCCGAGCTGAGCTCGGGGAGGGCGTCGTCGCAGGGATCCAGGCGGATCCGCTCGTGACGGGCGATCAGACCGTGGTCGGGCCCGACTCCGGTCCGTGGCCGGGCTCGGGGGCCTCGGCGCCAGCCGAGCCGGTGTCGCCGTCGGTGCTGTGCGGGACGTTAGTCCCGGACGGCACCTCACCCGGCACCAGGTCGGGATCCTGAGCGGAGCCGTCCTGGTCGTCGTCGGAGAACTCCGTGTCCGGCAGCTCCGACATGGCCACCGACGAGAACGTCAGCTTGGCGTCGTCGCCGTCTCCGTCCACATCCACGGAGACGCGCTCGCCCTCCTTGATGTCGCCGAAGAGGATCTTCTCCGAGAGCGTGTCCTCGATCTCGCGCTGGATCGTGCGGCGCAGCGGACGGGCGCCCATGGTGGGGTCGTAGCCGCGCTTGGCCAGCACCTTCTTGGCGGCGTCCGAGACCACGATCGACATGTCCTGCTCGCGCAGGCGCTCCTGGAGACGGGCGACGAACAGATCGACGATCTGGACGATCTCCTTCTCCTCCAGCTGCGGGAACACGACGATCTCGTCCACGCGGTTGAGGAACTCGGGGCGGAAGTGCTCCTTGAGCTCGTCGTTGACGCGCTGCTGCATGCGCTCGTAGTTCGTGGTCGAGTCGTTGCCCGCCTGGAAGCCCATGGGGACGCTGCGCGAGATGTCCCTGGTGCCCAGGTTCGTGGTCATGATGATCACGGTGTTCTTGAAGTCCACCACGCGGCCCTGCGAGTCGGTCAGTCGACCGTCCTCGAGGATCTGCAGCAGCGAGTTGAACAGGTCCTGGTGCGCCTTCTCGACCTCGTCGAAGAGCACGACGGAGAACGGCTTGCGGCGGACCTTCTCGGTCAGCTGGCCGCCCTCCTCGAAGCCCACGTAGCCGGGAGGGGCGCCGAACAGCCGCGAGACCGTGTGCTTCTCCTGGTACTCGGACATGTCCAGCGTGATGAGGGAGTCCTCATCGCCGAACAGGAACTCCGCCAGCGACCTGGCCAGCTCCGTCTTGCCGACGCCCGTGGGGCCGGCGAAGATGAACGACCCGCCGGGGCGCTTGGGGTCCTTGAGGCCCGCACGCGTGCGTCGGATGGAGCGGGAGAGAGCCTTGATGGCCTCCTCCTGGCCCACGACGCGCTTGTGCAGCTCCTCCTCCATGCGGATGAGGCGGCCGGACTCCTCGTCGGTCAGGCGGTACAGCGGCACGCCCGTGGCCGCGGAGAGCACGTCCGAGATGACATCGGGGGTGACCTCGGCGACCTGGTCGCCGCCCTCGCGCCAAGCGGTGTCCTTGTCATCGCGCTCGGACAGCAGCTTCTGCTCCTGATCGCGCAGCGAGGCGGCCTTCTCGTAGTCCTGGCCCTCGATCGCCTCCTCCTTGGCCTGCTTGACCTTGGCGATGCGCTCGTCGAGCTCCTTGATCTCCGGCGGGGCCGTCATGCGCTTGATGCGCAGGCGGGCACCGGCCTCGTCGATCAGGTCGATCGCCTTGTCCGGCAGGAAGCGGTCCGAGATGTAGCGGGCCGACTGGTGCACGGCGGCCTCGAGGGCCTCATCCGAGATCGACACGCGGTGGTGCGCCTCGTACTTGTCGCGCAGGCCCTTGAGGATCTCGATCGAGTGCGCCTCGGAGGGCTCGTCGACCTGGATCGGCTGGAAGCGGCGCTCGAGCGCTGCGTCCTTCTCGATGTGCTTGCGGTACTCATCCAGCGTGGTGGCGCCGATGGTCTGCAGCTCGCCGCGGGCCAGCATGGGCTTGAGGATCGAGGCGGCGTCGATCGCGCCCTCTGCGGCACCCGCGCCGACGAGCGTGTGGATCTCGTCGATGAACAGGATGATGTCGCCGCGGGACTTGATCTCCTTGAGCACCTTCTTGAGGCGCTCCTCGAAATCGCCGCGGTAGCGCGAGCCGGCCACGAGCGAGCCGAGGTCCAGCGTGTAGAGGTGCTTGTCCTTGAGCGTCTCCGGGACGTCGCCGCGCACGATGGCCTGGGCCAGGCCCTCGACCACGGCGGTCTTGCCGACGCCCGGCTCGCCGATCAGCACCGGGTTGTTCTTGGTGCGCCGCGACAGGACCTGCATGACGCGCTCCATCTCGCGGGCGCGCCCGATCACGGGGTCGAGCTGGCTCTCGCGGGCCGCGGCCGTCAGGTTGCGCCCGAACTGGTCGAGCACAGCCGAACCCGCGGGGGTGCCCTCGCCGGAGGTGCGAGCGCCTGCGCCCGCGGTCTCCTTCTCCTCGCCGCCGGACTGGTAGCCCGAGATCAGGTCCAGGACGGTCGAGCGGACCTTCTGCGGCTCGGTGCCGAGCTTGGTGAGCACCTGGGCGGCCACGCCCTCGCCTGCGCGGATGATGCCCAGCAGGATGTGCTCGGTGCCGATGTAGTTGTGCCCGAGCTGCAGCGCCTCGCGCAGGGAGAGCTCCAGGACCTTCTTGGCCCGCGGCGTGAAGGGGATGTGCCCGGAGGGGGCCTGCTGGCCCGGGCCGATGATGTCCTGGACCTGCTCGCGGGCCCCGTTGAGGGTGATGCCCAGCGAGTCCAGGGCCTTGGCGGCGACGCCCTCGTTCTCGTGGATGAGGCCCAGCAGCAGGTGCTCGGTGCCGATGTAGTTGTGGTTGAGCATCCTGGCCTCCTCCTGGGCCAGGACCACGACCCGTCGGGCCCGATCGGTGAATCGTTCGAACATGGATACTCCTCAGTCGATGTTTGGCACCGATGCTACGCACGCCGGAGGGTCTCGCCGCCATTGTTCGCCACCGGCGAGACGACCCCGCACTGCCTCCCGCAGGATCCTTCTGACGGGCGCCGGAGGCAGCGGCGCTCAGGGCACGGCGGTCCCCGAATGAGGAATCCCCGCACGTCCGGAAGGACGAGCGGGGATCCGCACAGCGATGGAACGGCAATCTCAGATCGAATACCTGCGGGCATCCACCACGAGTTCGTTTCCGAAGCGACCTGAGATTCTCGATTCGGTGATGAATCCCTCAGGCCGCGCGCGCTCACTTGTGAGCGGCGTAGTACGCGTCCTGGACCTCCTGGTGGATGCGGCCGCGATCGGAGACGTTGTAGTTGTTCTCCTTCGCCCAGGCACGGATCTTGGGGGTGTCCGGATTGGCGCGGGTGCCCGAGGACTTCGCAGCGGGGCGGCCGGCCTGCTTGGCCTGAGCCCGGCGGGCCTTGCCCACGTACGGGCGGATGGCCGCGCGCAGCTTGTCCGCGTTGGCGGAGGAGAGGTCGATCTCGTACTGCGCGCCGTCCAGGCCGAAGCGGACGGTCTCGTCCGCGGGGCCGCCGTCCAGGTCGTCCTCGAGAATGATCTTCACGGTCTGCGCCATGTGTGGAGCTCCTTCAGCATCGATTCGATGTGCTCGTGCGGTCAGGAGATCCGCGGAGCCGATTCCGGGCCCGATCACAACGAATTGCGCACTCAGGATCCCCTATTGCCCGCAACTATAGATATCGGATGCCGCTGAAAGCAATTCCCCGGCTCGGAGAAGCCGGGGAATCGGAGAAGAATCAACTGCGCGGCGCATCCTGATGTTCATCGGATCCGCTCCGAGCGGAACCGCGTCCGCCGGATTGCCGTGCCTTCAGATCCTGATACCACTTCTCGGCATCGGCCTGATCGCGATTCACGGCCTCCTGCGCACGGCGCTCACCGCGATCGGCCCGGAACAGGGCCCGCATGGTGAACCAGAAGATCAGCCCCACCCCGATCGAGGGCAGGAGCACAGCGATGTATTCGCCCATGGCGGATCAGTCCTTCTCGGGCTTCATCAAGGGGAACAGGATCGTGTCGCGGATGCCCAGATCCGTGAAGAGCATGATCAGACGGTCCAGGCCCAGCCCCAGTCCGCCCATGGGCGGGGCGCCGTGCTCGAGGGCGCGCAGGAAGTCCTCATCGAGCTGCATGGCCTCGTCGTCGCCGGCCGCGGCCAGGCGGGACTGCTCGGTGAGCCGCTCACGCTGCACCACCGGGTCGATCAGCTCGGAGAACGCGGTGCCGCGCTCCATGCCGCCGATGATCAGGTCCCAGGCCTCGATGACGTCCGGCTTGTCGCGGTGCGGCCGGGCCAGCGGCTGGGCCGCCGGCGGGTAGTCGCACACGAACGTGGGCTGGATCAGCGTGGGCTCCACGATCTCTCCGAAGAGCTCGATCACGAGCTTCTCGGCACCCCAGGCGGGATCCACCGAGACGTCGTGCTCGGCGGCGATCGCCCGCAGCCCCTCGGCGGGGGTCTCGGGCGTGATCTCCTGTCCCACGGCCTCCGAGAGCCCCGGGTAGACGCTCAGCCACGGCCACTCGCCGCGCAGGTCGATCTCGCCCTTGGCGGTGCGCAGCGGACCGTCGACCCCCAGGGCGTCGGCGGCGGCCACGATCATGCGCTGCATGAGCTCGGCCTGCGAGAACTGATCGCCCCAGGCCTCGTAGACCTCCAGGGTGGTGAACTCCGGGGAGTGCGTGGAGTCCACGCCCTCGTTGCGGAACACCCGCCCGATCTCGAAGACCCGCTCCACCCCGCCCACGACGGCGCGCTTGAGGTAGAGCTCCGTGGCGATGCGCAGGGTCATGTCCTGATCGAACGCGTTGAGGTGCGTGGCGAACGGACGGGCCGTGGCGCCGCCGTGCACGAGCTGCAGCACGGGGGTCTCGATCTCGATGTACCCCTCGTCCTCGAGCGTGCGGCGCACCGCGGAGATGATCGCGGCCCGCTTGTGGACCACGTCGCGCGCCTCCTGGCGCACGAGCAGGTCCAGGTAGCGCTGCCGGACGCGGGTCTCCTCGCTGAGCTCGGACCCCTCGTAGAGATTGGGCAACGGCCGCAGGGCCTTGGAGGCCATCTGCCAGGAGGTCACCATGACGGAGAGCTCGCCGCGGCGGGAGCGGATCACGGTGCCGGTGGCGGCCACGAAGTCGCCCAGGTCCACCAGGGACTTCCACTCGGCCAGCGACTCCTCGCCCACGACCGCCTTGGAGAGCATGAGCTGCAGCTGGACGCCGTCGCCGTCCTGCAGGGCCGCGAAGCACAGCTTGCCGGTGTTGCGCACGAACACAACGCGCCCGGTCACGGAGACGACGTCCTCGGTCTCCTCGCCGGTCTCCAGATGCTCCCAGCCGTCGCGGACCTGGGGCAGCGTGTGGGTCCGGGGGACCTCGACCGGGTAGGCCTGGCGACCCGTCTCGAGCAGCGCGGCGCGCTTGTCCATGCGGAACTGCCGCTGCTCGTCGCTGCGGGCGGCCTCGACCGCGGCGGACGAGGACTCGGATGCGGGGCTGGCTGCGTTCTCGCGCGTCTGATCAGTGGTCACAGTCCCCCAGGATAGCCATCGGCCCGGGCGCCGTCGCATCGGCACCGGGCTCCGCACAGCGGTGAGAGCCGTCTCACGGACGCGGCGCCGCCTCGATCTCCCGGTTGTCGATCAGCCGCGTGGTCCCCACCCGCGCCGCCACCAGGGCCAGGGCTCCGGGGCGCGGCGGGATCTCGCTCAGGGTCTCAGGCTCCACGACCACGAGGTAGTCGAGCTCCACCGTGCGCCCGGTGCCGATCGGCTCCTCGTCGATCCGACGGCGGGCCTCCGGCAGGTCGATCTCCCCGAGGGCGAGCTCCCCCAGCGTGCGGGAGAGCACGAGCCCGGCCCGACGCTCGTCGTCGTCCAGGTACGCGTTGCGCGACGACAGCGCGAGCCCGTCCGGGGCCCGCACGATCGGGACCGGCCGGATCTCGACGTCCAGGTTCGTGTCGCGGACCATGCGCTGCACGATCAGCAGCTGCTGGGCGTCCTTCTGCCCGAAGTAAGCCCGCAGCGGCTGCTCCGTGCGTCCTGAGACCAGGCTCAGCAGCTTGTTGACGACGGTGACCACGCCGTCGAAGTGGCCGGGGCGCGAGGCTCCGTCCAGCACCGTCCCGAGCCGCCCCGAGCTCACGGTCACCAGCGGGTCCCCGCCCGGGTACATGTCCTGGAGGCCGGGAGCGAAGACCAGATCGACGCCCAGCCCCCCGAGCAGCTCCAGGTCTGCCTCCAGGTCCGACGGGTAGCGCTCGAAGTCCTCGTTCGGTCCGAACTGCAGCGGGTTCACGAAGATGGAGACGATCACCAGGTCGTTCTCCTCGCGGGCCCGGCGCACCAGGTGCGCGTGCCCCTCGTGCAGCGCGCCCATGGTCGGCACGAAGCCGATGGACAGCTGCGCTCCCCGCCGGGCGACCTCCCGCCGCACGGCGGCGCGCAGCTTCTCCGGCTCGCGCACCACGACGGGGTCCGACGATTCCGCGGAACCGCGCGGCGCCGAGGCATCGGCCGCGGGGAAGCCGCCGAGAGCGGCGGCGCCCTGCCCGACGGCCGCGTGGGCGCTGCCGGATCCCTCGCTCCGGCTCAGGTCCAGCGCCTCGAGGACCTGCGCGTGCTGGGCCTCGGTGAGCATGCCGCGGTCCCGGGCTCGGTCAGCCGTCAGGGCCGCAAGCGCCCGGTAGGCCCGGTCGATGTCCTGCTGACCGGTGCCCAGGGCGTGCTCGGCAAGGGTCTGGCGGTGCTCGGCCAATGTGCCGGCGTCGCCGCGGGCCACCGGGCCGGTCAGCGCCGACTCCCCTGCCGACAGCGCATTGTCCAGGGTGGCCCGCGCCAGGGGTCCGAGCACGCGCTCCGGCTGCTCGAGTCCCAGCTCGCCCAGCAGCTGCAGGGCCTGGCCGGTGATCGTGGTGAGGTGGTTGGCGCCGTGGGCGAGGGCCGCGTGGTAGATCGGGCGGTCGGCCTCGGCGATGACCACGGGCTCGCCGCCCATCTCCATGACCAGCGCCTGCGCGATGGGCAGCACCGCCGCCGGGGCGGTGACGCCGAACGCGCAGCCGCTGAGCCGCGGCAGGTCCAGACTCAGCCCGGTGAACGTCATGGACGGGTGGATCGCCAGCCCGATGGCTCCGGCCTGCCGCGCCGGCTCCAGGACCTCCACGCCCCAGCGGCCGGCGGTGTGGGCCACGAGCTGCCCGGCCTGCCAGTGCCCGGTGGCGGCCAGTCCGCTCACCAGGTCGGCCAGCTCATCGTCGGGAACGGCCAGCAGCACGAGCTCCGCGCGCTCCACGATCTGCTGCGGGGTGAGGATCGGGACCTCGGGCAGCAGCAGCTCGGCACGCTCCCGGGAGGCCTCCGAGACGGCGGCGACCCCCACCACCCCGTGCCCGGCGGCACGCAGCGCGGCTCCCAGCACCGCCCCCACTCGCCCGGCGCCGATCACGCCGACTCCCAGGCGCCCGGGGCGGTTGGCGGCTTCGCTCACGGTCTTCTCCTGTGTGCTCTCGGGTCTGCGGGTCTCTGGGCCGACGCCCGCTGCGGCGGTCCCGACGGCTCCTGCGACGGTGCTGCTGCGACGCTCCGGCGCAGCGCCACCACCCTAATGACGGGCGGTGGCGCTCGCGCGCACGCTCAGCCCCTGGCGCCCACGAGGGTGTGCCTCTCATGCGCCCGCAGCGACTGCTCGGACACGAAGCGCTCGGCGACCTCCCGGTCCATGGCCATGATCATGGGGCTGACCGGTCCCTGGATCGAATGCAGGCTGACGTCCGAGAGATCCAGCCAGCGCGCCAGCGGCCCTCGCGAGATCTCCATCGACTGGATCTTCCCGTGCGGGACCAGGCAGGCGGTGCGGGAGAGCCTGCCGTCGATCGTGACGACCTCACGCCGCGTCACCGCGAAGCCCCGACGACGGCGCACGACCCAGGAGATGCGCGCCGCTCGGCGCGGCGAGATCGTGAACCGGGACTCGGGATCCTCCACGAGATCGGCCGTGAGGCCGTAGCGCGCCGTCTCGAAGGCCTCGCGCGACTCGTCGGCGCCCAGCGCCTCGGCGAGCATGATCGCCAGGTGCTCGTCGGTCGCCACCGGGATCAGCGTGGTGCGCCCCGAGCCGTTCATCTCCTCGGCGGGATCGCCGTAACCGGCCACGTTGATCGCCACGCGGCTCCAGCCCGGGCGCCGCCACAGCATGGGGCGGTTCACCTTCAGCGCCTGGATCCGGCCCGTGGGCACGGTCTGGGAGACCGTGCTGAGCAGCCCGTAGCGCAGCCGCAGACCGCTGTCGGTGCGGTAGGCGCTGAAGCCCCAGGTCTTCTCGAGGCGCTGGAAAAGCGAGACCACCAGTCCCACGACGACCGGGATCCAGCCCGCGAAGGCCGCGCCCATGAACTCGGGGAAGAAGATCAGCGCCGCGAGCGCCGCCGCCCCGACGACCAGGAGCATCACCATGGACGGGCTCAGGGCCCAGGACAGCAGGACGCGGCTCACGGGAACGCGCAGCAGCAGCTGCTCTGCGCCGTGGTCCTGAGCCGCGGCCGGGACAGCGGCTCGCGCCCAGGGCAGCGCCGCCTCGGCATCGCCGGCCTCCGCAGGGGCCTCCGGCTGCGGACGGCTGCGCGAGAGCAGCTGGGAGCGCAGCCGTCGTGCGTGGGCATGGGTCAGGTAGCGCAGCACGACGGCCGACTCGCCGGCATCGGCGACCTCGAAGCTCAGCTCGGCCAGGCCGAAGATCCGCGCGCCCAGGGGCCGCCGGATGTCGAGGGCCTGGACGCGATCCAGGCGGGTCTGGCGCTCCTGGCGGGCCAGGGCGCCCTGGCGCAGGCGCACGTGGGTGTCGGTGATCTGATACGTGGTGAACCACCAGGCGACCAGCGAGAACAGTGCCACGACCACCAGCAGGCCCACGACGACGAGCGCACCCACCAGCAGCAGCACGAGCCACAGGACGGTGCCCTCGAGCATCGAGGCCCAGCCCGGCAGGCCCTCCGCGGAGTCGTTGAGACCGGGGCCGTCGCCGCGGAAGAAGCCGTCCATGACGTTGGACAGCAGCACTCCCAGGACCGCGAGCACCACGATCCAGCCGCGTATCAGCGGCGAGAGCGGGTGGAGGCGGTGCCAGTCCTCGGCCGAGTCCGGCTGATGCGCCTCCGCCGCCGGGGAGGCGCCCGTCGGCTGGGCCTCCGAATGCTGCGCAGGGCTGCGATCGGACATCTGCTCGCCCCTCACAGCTCGATCAGGCGGGCTTCCCCGCGCTCGGTGAGCCTCTCGCGCAGCCGCCTGGCCTCTTCGGCGGTGATCCCCGGCAGCTCGGCGTCGGTCTCCGCCGAGGCTGTGTGCAGGGTGATCGACGACAGCCCGAACATCCGCAGGATCGGTCCGCTGCTGACGTCCACGTACTGCATGCGGCCGTAGGGCACCACGACCAGCGTGCGGACCAGAAGGCCCTTGCGGACCATGAAGTCATCCGCGTCCTCGCGGTAGCCGTAGGAGCGTACGCGCCGCGGGGTCAGCAGGACCTGCACGAGGCACAGCACCGCGACCCCGAGGGGCCACGGCAGCACGGCCCACCACGAGGCCTCGCCCCACACGCCCACGAGTTTGAGCACGAGCGGCCAGCCCACCGCCGCCGCGAAGATCAGATAGCCGATCACCTCCGAGATCACGCGCACTCGGATGTACCTGGGGTCCAGCCCATTCCACTGTCCGTCCTGGGGGCCGGGGGCCGGCAGGGTGGCAGGATCATCAGCGCGCAGCCTCGGAGCGCCGTCGGGCTCATGGGTCATGATCGAGATGCTCCTGATCGAGAAGATGACGGATCAGCACCCCACAGTAAGGGGCCTGCCAGCGCACGCACATCCTCCGTGCGAGGGATCCCTGCCCTCCGGAGGCACGAGGCTCAGTCGCGCCAGCGGGCGAGCCCGCCCTCCTCGGCCGTGCGGCCCCGACCGCGCTCGGCGGCGCCGTCGGCCTCCGCGTCCGGGTCCTCCGGCGGGATGCGGCAGAAGCGCTCGACGATCCACCCGACGACGGCCAACGCGACCCCCACGCCCACCTGGAACAGGCAGCGCCACAGCGGCCCCTGATCCGTGCGCAGGGAGATCAGCGCGGCCTGGTCCACAGCGAGCATGGCGTGCCAGCCCAGGCACAGGGCGCCCAGCACGGCCACGGCCTGCGCCAGGGCGGCGATCACGGTGCCCCAGGTGCGGTCCATGCGGATCTCGCGGTCGCCGTCGCGCAGCCTGCGCACGCGCAGTCCGGCGACCAGCAGGATCGCGGCGAAGACCAGCAGCGCGATCCCGGAGGCCACCGGCAGGGCCAGCAGGGGCCCGTGCAGGCTCTCGGAGACCAGCTGGGCGATCCAGCCGCCCATGAAGGCGACCGCCGCGAGCACCGCGAGCAGCCGCACCGTCAGCCCCTTCACCATGTTCCTGCCTCCGTCCTCGATCCTGTCCGCCGCCGGCTCAGTCGTCCGCGGTCTCGTCCTCGCCGGGGGCGTCCTCCAGGCGGAAGGTCTGCGCCCGTACGCCCCGGGCATCCGAGGCCTGCGCCGCCAGCTCGGCGATCCTGCTCCCGGCGAGCTCGGCCTGGGGCTCGAGCAGCGCCCAGGGGAAGAGCACGAAGGCCCTCTCGTGGGCCCGCGGGTGCGGGATGGTCAGCTCGGGATCATCCATCACCGCGCCGTCGAAGTCGATGATGTCCAGATCCAGGGTGCGCGGACCCCACCGCTCCAGGCGCACGCGGTCGTGATCCGCCTCGATGCGCTGGCACAGTGCGAGCAGTTCCCTGGGCGAGAGCTCGGTGCTCAGCCGCACCACGCCGTTGAGGAACTGCGGCTGGCCGGGCGGCCCGCCCACCGGATCGGTGATCGCGATCGGGGAGACCGCCTCCACGCTCACCCCGGGGGCGGCGCGCAGCTGCTCGGCCGCCGAGCGCAGCAGCTGCCCGCGGTCCCCGAGGTTGGAGCCCATGCCGATCAGCGCCCGCGGCATCAGGACCGCCCCCTCAGCACCGTCACGGCCACGTCCCGGAAGGCCACCTCGATCGGGGCGTGCGGCTTGTGCACGGTGACCTCGACAGCCTCCAGAAGGGCCTGCTCCCGCAGCAGCCGGGCCGCGATCCGCTCGGCCAGAGCCTCGATGAGATCCACCGGCGGGCCGACGATCTCCTCGTGGACGGCCTCGGCGACCTCTCCGTAGTGCACGGTGCGGGTCAGCTCGTCCGAGCTGCCCGCAGGACGCAGGTCCAGGTGCAGCACCAGGTCGACCGAGAACTCCTGGCCGTCGCGGCGCTCGTGGTCGAACACCCCGTGATGGCCCACCGCGGTGAGTCCGCTCAGCGCGATCCGATCTGCGCTCATGCGATCCCCTCCTTGCCGACGGGGCGGTTCCAGGCCCCGGCCACGGCGATGGCGTCGACGCTCGAGGCAACGTCGTGCACGCGCACCGCCCACGCCCCGCGATCGGCCGACAGCGCCGAGATGGCCGCCGTGGCGATATCTCGCTGATCCGCTGGACGCGGCTCGGTGCCGTTGCCGAGCAGATGGCCGATGAAGCGCTTGCGCGAGGCCGCCACCAGGATCGGATAGCCGGTGGCCACGAACCGCGGCAGGGCCTCCAGCAGCTGCCAGTCCTGCCGCCCTCCCTTGGCGAAGCCGAGCCCCGGATCCAGCACGAGCTTGGAGGGATCCAACCCGGCATCGAGGAAGCGCTGGGCGACCTCATGGATCTCGCGCAGCACATCGCCCACGAGGTCGTCGTAGACCGCCAGCGAGTCCATGGTCCCGGGGGTGCCGCGGGAGTGCATGCAGATGTACGGTGCCTGCCGCTCGGCGACCAGCGGGACCATCCCGTCGCGCACAGCCACGCCGGAGACGTCGTTGACGCAGTGCGCCCCGGCGTCCAGGGCGGCCTCTGCGGTCGACGGGTTGAAGGTGTCCACGGACAGCACGATTCCGGCATCCGACAGCTCGCGGATCACCGGCAGGATGCGCCGGCGCTCCTCCTCCGGATCCACGCGCTGCGAACCGGGGCGGGTGGACTCGCCGCCGACGTCGATCAGATCCGCGCCCTGGGAGGCGAGCTCGTGCCCGTGGGCGATCGCGGCCTGGTGGGAGTCGTGCCGGCCGCCGTCGGAGAAGGAGTCCGGCGTGACGTTGAGGATGCCCATGACGAGCGTGCGACCGGAGGGCAGCCCCGCCCAGTCCCCCCAGCCCAGCTCGCGGCGGACGGCAGCGGGCTGCGGGGCGACGGCCTCCGGAGGGGTGGGCTGCATGGTCGTCTCAGCCTCCCAGGATCAGGCTCATGGCCTCGGAGCGGGTGGCGGGCTCGCGCAGCTGGCCGCGCACCGCGGAGGTCACGGTGGACGCGCCGGGCTTGCGCACGCCGCGCATGGACATGCACAGGTGCTCGCACTGCACCACCACGATCGCCCCGGCGGCGCTGAGCTCGTCCATGAGGGCGTCGGCGATCTGGGTGGTCAGCCGTTCCTGGACCTGCGGGCGGCGGGCGTAGACCTCCACGAGCCGGGCGATCTTGGACAGGCCCGTGACCCGGCCCGAGGGCCCTGGGATGTAGCCCACGTGCGCGCTGCCGTGGAAGGGCACGAGGTGGTGCTCGCAGGTCGAGTAGAACGAGATGTCCTTGACCAGCACCAGCTCGGAGTGCCCGATGTCGAAGGAGGCGCTGAGCACCTCCGACGGATCCTGGGCGAGCCCGGAGAACATCTCGGCATAGGCGCGGGCCACCCGGTCCGGGGTCTCTCTCAGGCCCTCGCGATCGGGGTCCTCCCCGATCGCGGACAGGATCTCCCGGACCGCGTCCCGGATGCGCGGCTGATCGACCGGGGCTAGATCGCCGGGGCCGCCGCCGACCTCGTGGTGGTCCTGCTGCTGCATCGCTCAGCCACGCTCCCTGTCATCGGGGGCGTCCTGGTCCCAGGGGGCGTCGTCCGAGCCCGCCGCGGTGGAGCCGGAGCGCCCGGAGGGCGCCTGCCCGTCGCCGGACTCGGAGCGGTCGTCGCGCCCGTCGCGATCGGGGTGCTCGGCGTCCGGCTCGTCGTCGTGGCGGCGCCTGGCCTGACGCTGCTCGGGGTCCTCGCCCTCGCCGGGCATGGCCTCGAAGCGCTCGCGCTCCTCGGGGGATGCCTCGGCCAGCTCCTCCTTCTCGCGGGAGGTGGTCACCGGGGGCAGGTCCGACTGCGGGCGGCCCTCGGCGGAGATCCACTGCTGCCGCTCGGGCTGGCGGACCAGATCGGCGAAGATCTCGGCGATGTCCGCCTCGAGGAGGGTCTCGCGCTCGAGCAGCTCCAGGGCCAGGCGGTCCAGGATCTCGCGGTTGGCCACCAGGATCTGATGGGCCTCGTTCTGCGCGTTCTCCAGCAGCGCGCGGACCTCGGCGTCGACGATCGCCGCCGTGGCCTCCGAGTAGCCGCGCACCTCCGAGCCGCCGCGGCCCATGAACGGCTGGCTGTCGTCGCCGCCGAGCTTCATGGAGCCCACGCGCGAGCTCATGCCGTACTGCGTGACCATCTTGCGGGCCGTGTCGGTGGCCTTCTGGATGTCGTTGGCCGCGCCCGAGGACGGGTCCTTGAACACGACCTCCTCCGCGGCGCGCCCGCCCATGGCATAGGCCATCTGATCGAGCAGCTCGTGGCGGGTGGTCGAGTACTTGTCGTCCGCCGGCATGACCATGGTGTAGCCCAGGGCCCGGCCGCGCGGCAGGATCGTGATCTTGGTGACCGGATCGGTGTTGCGAAGCGCCGCCGCCACCAGGGCGTGGCCGCCCTCGTGGTAGGCGGTGACCTTGCGCTCGTGCTCCTTCATGAGCCGCGAGTGCTTCTGCGGTCCGGCGATCACGCGGTCGATCGCCTCGTCCACGGCGCGGTCGTCGATCAGCTGGGCGTGCGAGCGCGCGGTGAGAAGCGCGGCCTCGTTCATGACGTTGGCGAGCTCGGCGCCGGTGAAGCCCGGCGTCCGCTTGGCCACCGAGCGCAGGTCGACCGACTCGTGCAGCGGCTTGTCCTGCGCGTGCACACGCAGGATCTGCTCGCGGCCCTTCATGTCCGGGGCGTCCACGCCGATCTGGCGGTCGAAGCGGCCCGGGCGCAGCAGGGCGGGGTCCAGTACGTCCGGGCGGTTGGTCGCGGCGATCAGGATGACGTTGGTCCCGGCCTCGAAGCCGTCCATCTCCACGAGCAGCTGGTTCAGGGTCTGCTCGCGCTCGTCGTTGCCGCCGCCCATGCCGGCCCCGCGCTGGCGGCCGACGGCGTCGATCTCGTCCACGAAGATGATCGCCGGCGCCGACTCCTTGGCGGTCTGGAACAGGTCGCGGACTCGCGAGGCGCCCACGCCCACGAACATCTCCACGAAGTCCGAGCCGGAGATCGAGAAGAACGGGACGCTGGCCTCCCCCGCCACGGCCTTGGCCAGCAGGGTCTTGCCTGTTCCGGGAGGGCCGTAGAGCAGCACGCCCTTGGGGACCTTGGCGCCCAGGGCGGTGTAGCGATCGCGGTCGACCAGGAACTGCTTGATCTCGTCGAGCTCCTGCACGGCCTCGTCCGCGCCGGCCACGTCCTTGAACGTGACCTGCGGGTTGTCCATATCGAACTTCTTGGCCTTGGAGCGGCCGAACTTCATGACCTGGGAGCCGCCGCCCTGCATGCGGGCGAACACGAACCAGAAGATCGCCAGGATGATCAGGAACGGCAGCAGGAACTGCAGCAGGGACAGGAACCAGTTGGTCTGCACCGGCTGATCGGTGTAACCCTCGAGCCCGGCGTCGTCGATGGCCTGCACGACCTGCTCGCCGCGCGGCTCGACGTAGAAGAACTCGACGTTGCGCCCGTAGTCGCGTCCGTCCGCGGAGTAGTCCTCCGCCAGCGTCAGCTCGACCTTCTGATCGCCGTCGTAGATCTTGGCCTCGGTGGCCTTGTCGTCCTGCAGCAGCTCCAGGCCCACGTTGGTGTCCACCCGATTGCCTCCGCCGGAGGTCAGTGTGGACAAGACGGGGATCAGGACGAGCAGAGCCAGCAGGACCCAGATGAAGGGTCCCCTCAGGAAGCTCTTCTTCTTCTTCTCAGTGGCCAAGGCCGTGGGTCCTCTCTTCGCATTTCCCGTCCGCGATGCGTCGCGAGGCCGCCGGACGTGCCGGAGCCTGATGTGCAAGGGTATCGCCCGGTCCGCTCGGCATCGTGCGGCTGACCGGGCGTTCACCCCTCGGCGGACACCCTCAGGAGTAGACGTCCGGGGAGAGCACCGCGATGCATTCCAGGTTGCGGTACTTCTCGTTCCAGTCCAGGCCGTAGCCGACCACGAACTCGTTCGGGATGTCCCACCCGACGTAGCGGACGTCGATCTCGACCTTGGCGGCCTCCGGCTTGCGCAGGAGGGTGCAGATCTCGACCGAGGCGGCGCCCCGGGACTTGAGGTTGGCAAGCAGCCAGGACAGGGTCAGCCCGGAGTCGATGACGTCCTCGACGATCAGGACGTGGCGGTCGGTGAGGTCGGTGTCGAGGTCCTTGAGGATCCGCACCACTCCCGAGGACTTGGTGCCGGAGCCGTAGGACGACACGGCCATCCAGTCCATGGGGTACTGCCCGGCCAGGGCGCGGGACAGATCGGCCATGATCATCACGGCGCCCTTGAGGACGCCCACGAGCAGGACGTCGCTATCTCCGTAGTCGGCATCGATCTGCGCGGCCAGCTCGGCCACCCGCTGATCGATCTCCTCCTTGGTGTGCAGGACCTCGGTGAGGTCCCCCTGCGCATGCTCGGGCTTCACGGCTCTCCTTGTCCGCCTCCGTGCCGCTGTCGTCGAGGAACGCAGCGGCAGGCCTGTGGCCGGGCCGTCGTGCGGTCGGGGCCGGTGCGGGAGACGCGGAAGCCTGCGGCTGCATGCCGCTCAGCGCGGCTGGAGGACCAGCTCGAGCGTCCCTGCTCGGCCGCCGCCGCAGCTGGGTCGGCGCCTGTACGCGGCCACCCTACCCGCCATCTGCACGGGCCCGGCCTCCCCGTGCCCCGAGGCGAGCTCGTGCAGGGCGGTGAGCCGCTCGTGCGTGGGCCGCTCCCCTCCGGCGCGCATGCAGGCCTGCGCCAGGACGCGGCGCACCAGCGGCTGCGGCTCGCAGCGCAGGACGTCCAGGGACAGCACGACGACGGCCCCGCCCCCCGCGCCGCTGGGCGCTTGCTCCGCCTGCCCGGCCTGCGGCACGCCTTCCGCATCACTGTCCGGGACGACGATCGCGCGCTCGAGCAGCTGCGCCGAGAGCCTCTCGAGCAGCTCGGCATCCGGGCCGAGGATGGCGGCGGTGCGGGCCAGGGCCTCGGCCACCCCGGGACCCAGCTGGCGCTCGAGCTCGGGAAGCACCGCGGCCCGGACGCGGGCGCGCAGCATCGTCTCGTCGGCGTTCGCGGGATCGTGCCAGGGCTCGAGCTGCTCGGCCGCGCAGATCGCCTCGGTCTGGCGGCGGCGCAGCTCGAGCAGCGGGCGCAGCACGGGGACGGGGCCGTCGTCGCGCACGCGAGGCATGCCGGACAGCGAGCGCGTCCCGGAGCCGCGGGCCAGCCCGAGCAGCACCGACTCGGCCTGGTCGTCGAGGGTGTGCCCCAGCAGGATCGCTCGGGCGCCGTGGGCGGCGGCGATCTCGTGCAGGGCCGTGTAGCGGGCCGCGCGCGCGGCGGCCTCGGGCCCCTCGCCGCGTTCGCGGACCTCGACCGCTCGGATCTCCACGGGATCCAGCCCGAGCTCGCGGGCCTGCTCAGCGGCGCGCTCGGCGACCAGGGCGGAGCCCTCCTGCATGCCGTGATCGATCACCGCGGCCCCCACGCGCAGTCGGCCCCTGCGCGCCCAGTGGGCGGCGGCGGCGGACAGGGCCAGCGAGTCGGGTCCGCCGGACAGGCCCACGAGCAGCAGGCCCGGGGCCTCCGCGCGATCCGGGCTCTGCGCTGCGACTGGGGCCGGCGCGGGCGGGAAGGCGGTCTCGACCGTGCTGAGCACGGCTCGGCGGGCGAGGGCGACGTCCTGCGACAGTCGGCCCCGCCGTCCCCTCTGGGTCAGTTCAGCCCCGCCGCCGACTCGTGGTGGCGGGCCTCCCGCAGGGCGAGCTCGAGCACCTTGGACAGCGTGGGCGTGGTCTCGCCGAGGGCGCTCAGCGCGGATTCGAGCTCGGCGACCGGAACCACCGAGGCCAGGGCGGACACGGCGTTGGACTCGCCGTGGATCCCGGTCTGGATCTGGGTGGTGGTCAGCACCGGCTGGGACTTCTCGACCGTGCTGAGCACCTCTTCGATGTCCGAGGTGCCGGCGCGCTGCTCGAGCATCACCAGGCGCTCGTAGACCGCCGGGTTGCCGATCTTGATGCGGCGTCCGGAGTTCAGCTGCGAGAGCATGGGAGCGGACAGCCCCAGGACCTCCGCGAGGCGGCGCTGGGTGATGCCGTACGCGCCCACGACCGCCCCGAATCGCTCGGAGAGCGGCTGGCCGTACAGCTTGATCTGCTGGTCGATGTTCTCGGTGCTCACTTTTGCAATTATGTCACAGTCAGGTCACGAACGGGACTCGATCGGCCTTCTGAGACCTCAGAAGGCGACCCGATCGACCCACTCCTGCGGGTGGCGGATCTCCCGAGCCGAGGGCAGGTTCTGCGAGCCGAGCCAGACCCGGTTGAAGCCGTCGCGGCCCACGGCCTCCACGACCTCCGTCACGAAGCGCTGGCCCTGCACGTACTGCGCGGCCTTGGCTTCCAGGCCCAGCAGCCGGCGCACGGCCCGGTCCAGGGGCCCGCGCAGATCGGCGCGGCGCTCGAAGCGCCGGCGGATGGTCTTCACCGACGAGACGATCGAGGAGTCCACCCCGTCCATGACCCAGTTGGCGTGGCCCTCGAGCAGGCTCATGACGGCGGTGGTCCGCTCGAGCATCTCCCGCTCCCGCTCATCCAGCGCCGCGCTGAGGGGACCGAGCAGCGAGTCCGGATCCTGCGCCTCCTGCCCGCGGCCACGGCGCATGCGCTTCACGGCGGCCCCGGCCGAGGAGCCCACGGCGGACAGCCTGCGCCCGAAGGCGTCGGCGTCCCCGGACAGCGAGACCGTCAGCTCCCGCATGTCCCGGATCATCTGCTCGCGCAGCCACGGGGCGGCCGCGAACTGGACCCGGTGCGTCTGCTCGTGCAGGCACACCCACAGGCGGAAGTCGTCGGGATCCACGTTCAGCTCCCGCTCGATCTGCAGCACGTTCGGGGCCACGACCATGAGCCGCCCGCCCGGGAAGCGCCGAGCGGCGTCCTCCGAGACCATCCCCGCATAGGGGTCGTACTGGCCCAGGACCTTGGTGGACAGGTAGGCCATCAGCCCGCCGGCCTCCGCCGCGGCCGCCCTGGCGGCGACCGACTGGATCAGCTCGGCGTTCATGCCCCGGTCCAGGCGGTCGGCCCGCGCCCGCCGCAGCTCGCTCAGCGCCGGCTCGAGCAGCAGCTCGAAGGTCGCCGTGTTCGCCCGGGACCAGCCGGCGCGGTCCACGACGACCACCGGGGCGTCACCCAGCCCGCGCGCCGCCGCCAGACCGGAGATCGCGTGGACGTGATCGACCGAGGCCTCGGCGTGCCCGCGGATCGAGGCCACCGCGGTCCGCAGCTGCTCGGGCCCCGGGGTGGGCCCCGGCGGGGCGGTGCGCGCCGCGATCCGGGCCGCGCTCGGCCAATCGATCAGCCCGGAGCGCTGCGTGCTCGACGACGACTCGGAGGTGCTCATAGCGCTATGGGATCACAGGCGCCCGACAGCGCAGGGCGCGGGGGCGGCGCGGCTCAGGAGCCGTCGGCGGCGACGATCGCGTGGATCCGGTCGGCGGCGTCGCGGGCGGCGTCTGTGTCCTCGACGTCGTCGAAGAGGACGACCACCACGGCCGGGCTGCCGTCCGCCCGGATCGTCTGCCCGGACAGCGCCGTGACCACGTTGAGGGTCCCGGTCTTGGCGCGGGTCACACCGCGGGCCTCGGACTCGTCGGGGTCGTCGAAGCGCTCGGCGAGCGTGCCGGTGGCCCCGCCCACGGGGAAGGCCTCGATCATGGGAGCGAACCGCCCCGAATCATCGGCGGCGGCCGTCAGCAGCAGGCGGCCCAGGACGTCGGCGCTCACGCGGTCGTCCATGGTCATCCCGGAGGCGTCGACGATGCGCAGACCGTCCGCTTTGGAGGCCTCCTCCTCCGGCAGCGTCTCGAGCACGGCCTCCCGAGCGGCCTGCTGGGCCCCCTCGATGCTGCCGTCGTGACCGGCCGAGCGGGCCGCCACCCGGCCCAGCACCTCCGCCAGGCGGTTGTCGGACTCGCCCATCATGCGCCCGGCCTGCTCCTGCACGGTGGCCGACTCCACGCGGCCCAGCTCCGTGACGCCCTCCTGCTTTTCGGACGGCAGCAGCGGGTCCGCGGATGTGTCCTGCTCCCCGGCCGACTCGACGCGGACCTCCTGGCCGACCTGCTCCTCGAGCTGCGAGCCGAGCTCGCGCTCGAAGGCCTCGGCCACCGAGGCGACCGGGTCCTCGTCGTAGACCCCTTCCTTCCCGGTCACCTGGTGGGAGCCGAAGGCCATGGGGCTGATCGGCCCGATCTCCTGGGACTCGATGTCCCCGTCCTCCCAGGCGGGGTTCAGGGACGGGCCCGAGAAGATGCTCGTGTCCACCGCCACCCGCACGGGCTTCTCGGGATCCACCTCCCCTGCCATGGCCTGCGCGGTGGACTCGGCGAGATCGGCGATCCCCGCCCGACCCGTGACGGCCTCCGGATCGCCGTCCCCGGGCGCCAGCAGGGTGTCCCCGCCGGCCACGAGGACCACTTCGTTGGGGCTCTGGCCGGCTACTGCGGTCGTGGCCAGGCGCTGGTCCGGACCGGTGTGGGCCAGCAGCGAGAAGTGGGTCAGGATCTTCTGGTTGGATGCCGGCACCAGTGCCTCGGCCTCCCCGTCCGAGAACAGGACGTCGTGCGAGCCGGGATCGATGACCATGACTCCTGCAGACCCCGCGGTGGAGTCCTCGATCGCCGCCCGGATCCCGTCCTCGGTATGCTGCGACAGATAGCCTCCCGGCTGGTCCTGCCGCGGCGCGGCCGGGTCCGGCACGGTCACATCTGCGCCGGCGTCGTCCTGGCCGCCGAAGGCCCCGGGGACGGAGACGATCAGCGAGGCCGCGATCGCCAGCACCACGAGGGCGGCGATCACCGCGGCGACGGGGCTGCGGCGTCGGGAGGGGCCGTCCTGGGGCTCGTCGCCGGGCACAGGGCGGTCGCGGCGGGGATCCTGTGGGGTGCTCACGCCCCCTATTGTGCCGATCCCGCCCGCGCGCCGCCGAGGCGCGACCTGCGCGGCGGGCGCACGGGCCGCTACCCTGAGAGGCGAACGAGTCAGAGAACCCGACGGAGCACGAGGAGCAGCCATGGAGCTGGACGTCACCATCGAGATCCCCAAGGGATCGCGCGTCAAGTACGAGATCGACCACGAGACGGGGCGCATCCGCCTGGACCGCGTGCTGTTCACGTCGATGGGATACCCGGAGCACTACGGCTACTTCGAGGACACCCTGGGCGAGGACGGCGATCCGCTGGACGCCATGGTCCTGCTCGACGTCGACATCATGCCCGGCGTGATCGTGGAGGCCCGCCCGGTCGCTGTGTTCAACATGAACGACGAGGCCGGCGGCGACGCCAAGATCCTGTGCGTGTCCACGGACAAGCGCTACGACCACATCCAGGGCCTGGACGACATCATGGATTTCAAGCAGAAGGAGATCCAGCACTTCTTCGAGCGCTACAAGGATCTCGAGCCCAACAAGTGGGTCAAGGGCGAGGGCTGGTCCGGCAAGGACGAGGCCGAGCGCCTGGTCCGCGAGGCGCAGGAGCGCTTCGAGGCCTCGCACTACGACTCCGCCGCCGAGGCCGAGCAGAACTGAGCCCATTCGCGCCCAGCGCACAGGCCCCGCCTCCCGTCGCGACGGGAGGCGGGGCCTGTCCTCTTGCTGAGGGAGCCCGACATCGGCCGTCGTCGCCCCTAGTGCTGTCGGTGCGCTGTGGTTGCATGAACCCGTGATGAGCCGATCGGATGAGGTCCCCCAGCGGGTGCCCTACGTGCTCGAGCACCAGGGCACCACGGTCGTGCTCGGCGAGCCGCTGCACCTGGCGGAGATCGATCGCATGCTCCAGCGGATGCACGTCCAGACCGCCACGACCGTCTCGGCCACCGGCGGCATGAACCTGGAGGGCGTCCTGCTCAACAGCGTGAGGGCGGACCTGCCCCTGCACCGCTTCTGGGAGACCCTGCACCTCGCCGCGTTCGACGACGACTCCGTCGACTGGCGCGACCAGGACGCGGACGTCCTGGTGCCCGAGCCCCCGCAGTGGCTGCGAGAGGCCCGGTGCTGGGAGTACGACCCCATCGCCCCGCTCATGGGCGGCTCGGCGCAGGACCCCCAGATGCCGCACTCCGGCGGGTGGGTGGCTCGACCCTCGTTCGGGGGGCTGGACTCCGCCCGCCACGGCGGTGCGGTGGGGCTGTTCCAGCTCATGGACCGGGAGAGCTTCTGGGTGCTCGCCGGACAGGACGCCCTGATCGAGATCGTGGAGCTGGCCAGGGACCTGCAGCGCTACCGGCGCGGCTTCCCGCAGATGCGCGTGTGCTTCGACGAGACCGACCGCATCGGCTCCCTGTGCCTGCCCCTAATCTGCCGGGAGGTGCTGGAGGACGAGCTGATCGCCCGCTCGATCGACATCGAGCCGCGGTTCTGGCCCCCCGGCGACGATTGAGCCGGTAGACCCGACCGCGCCACCGGCTCAGCCGGCCGGCTCGGAGATGAAGCCCTCGGAGACCATCCAGTCGAAGGCCACGTCGACCGGCTCGCGGCCCTCCACGTCCACCTGGGCGTTGAGCTCCTGCAGCGTCTCGTTGTCGAGCTCGGCCATGATGCTGTCCATGACCTCTGCCAGCTCCGGGGACTCCGCGAGCGTCTGCTCGTTGTAGACCGCCGAGCCGTTGTAGGCCGGGAAGTACTTCCGGTCGTCCTCGAGAACGGTGAGATCCAGCGAGAGGATTCGACCGTCGGTGGCGAACACCTCGCCCACGTTGCAGTCGCCGTGGTCCGTGGCCGTGTAGATCGCCCCGGTGTCGTAGAGGCCGATGTTGCCCTCGGGCATCTGGTCGCTGTCCCGTGCCAGGTCATAGTGCTCGAGCAGGGGATTCAGCCCGTCCGGACGGGAGTTGAACTCGGCCTCCACGCACAGCGTCCGGTCCTCGACGGGCAGGCTGCGCAGGTCGGAGATCGTCGTGAGCCCGTGCTCCTGCGCGAACTCCGAGCGCACCGCCAGGGCGTACGTGTTGTTGAACTCGGCCGGCGGGCCCCAGATCAGTTCGTTGCTCCGGTCCTCGTCGGCCACGGCCTGCCACTGCTCCTGGGGATCGGGGATCCCCTCCTCATGGCCCATGTAGGTGATCCAGGCGGTGCCGGTGTACTCGACGGTGAGATCGCCCTCGCCCTCCACCATCATGCGGCGCACCGGCTGCGAGCCCGGCACATTGGTCTGGTCGGTGACCTGGTACCCGGCGGCCTCCGCGGCCAGGACCATGATCTTGCCCAGAATGAGCTGCTCGGTGAAATTCTTGGAGACCACCGTGACCGGGACGTCCTCGGCGCCCTCGACCGGGGTGATGGAGCCCTCCTCGAACTGCGGGACGTAGGAGGCCGACGGGGACAGACCACAGCCGGACAGAGCCAGGGCGGCCGCCGCGGCCAGCGATGCCGCGGACAGGGCCCGACGGCGACGCGGCGAGCGGAGCCCGGCTCGCGTCCTCGATCCGCTGGTGGTGGTCGTGGTCATCCTGGCCTCCGTGCTCCGATTCTGGTGCTGCTTGCCGACATCGCCCACGGCGGCCTCACAGCCCCCCGGGACGGGCGATGTGCTCGACCACCCGTCCCAGCCAGTCGATGGCCAGCGCCAGCAGCGAGACGAGCACCGATCCAGTGATCAGGACTCGGGGCAGGTCCAGGTTCACACCGGTCGTGATCGCCACGCCCAGGCCGCCGGCGCTGACGAAGGTGGCGAGGGTGGCTGTGCCGACCACCAGCACGAGCGCGGTCCGGATACCGGCGAGCATCAGCGGCACCGCCAGCGGCAGCTCGATGCGCCACAGCACGGACAGCGCAGACATGCCCATCCCGCGACCCGCCTCGACCAGCGTCTGATCGACGGAGTCGAGCCCGACCATGGTGTTGCGCAGCACCGGCAGCACCGCGTAGACCACGAGCGCCACGATCGCGGCGGTGGAGCCGAAGCCCATCCACATGGCGAACAGCACGATCAGGCCCACGGCCGGGGCGGCCTGGCCGATATTGGCGATCGCCATGATCGCTCCGGTCCAGCGCCGCATGGGCCCGCGGGTCAGCAGGATGCCCAGCGGGATCGCGATCACGAGCACGACGACGGTGGCGATCGCGGTGAGCCGCAGATGCTCCAGGGTCGCGTTCAGCAGCGGTCCCGGTGCGAGCGTGACCAGCTCGGTCTCCGTGAGATCCGCCTGGCTCAGCCACAGGATCAGCACGCCCAGGGCCGCCAGCAGCACGACCGGGTAGATGATCAGCGAGCGCAGCCGGCCCCGGTCGGCCTGGATCCCGGAGGCGCTGCCCAGATCTGCCGCGGCCGTCATCGTCGGGCCTCCTCCGGCTCGGCCGCGCTCGAGCCGCCATCCGGGTCCTCCTCGGTGATGACCCGGATCTCGCCGGTGTCGTCGTCGCGCGAGACGCGGATGTCGGCGTCGTTCGAGCCCACGGGGGCCGCTCCCGAGCCGGTCGCGGTGCGCTGGGACTGCAGCGACTCCATGACCGCGTCCAGGTCGACGACGCCCTCGAAGCGCCCGCGGGCGCCGACCACCAGGCCCGCGCCCACCCGGGAGACGAGCATGGTGTTCAGTGCGTCCTCGAGGGTCGCGTCCTCGCCCACGATCGGCAGGTCCGGATCCAGGCGGCTGGGCAGCTGCTGAGCCCGGCTCAGCTGCTCGAGCGACGGCCAGGCCAGCGGGCGCCCGGAGCCGTCCACGATCACCACGTGCTCGTGGCCCGCGCTGCCGGCGCGCTCGAGAGCTCTCTGCACGGAGTCCTCGGGGGTCAGCGTCACGGCCTCGCGGCGCGGCATGTCCCGCACGCGCGACAGCCCCAGCGCCTTGAGACCGGCGCCGCGGCCCACGAAGTCGGCCACGAAGTCGTTGGCGGGCTCGGCCAGGATCCGCTCGGGGCGGTCGTACTGCTGGATGTGCGCACCCTCGTCGAACACGACCACCCAGTCGCCGAGCTTCACGGCCTCGTCGATGTCATGGGTGACGATCACGATCGTCTTGCGCAGCTCCCGCTGGATGGAGATCATCTCCTCCTGCAGACGAGCGCGCGTGATCGGATCGACCGCGCCGAACGGCTCGTCCATGAGCAGCACGGGCGGATCCGCGGCCAGGGCCCTGGCCACGCCCACGCGCTGCTGCTGCCCGCCGGAGAGCTGCTTGGGGTAGCGGTCCCGGTACAGCGCCGGGTCCAGGGAGACCAGATCGAGCAGCTCGTCCACGCGCTCGGCCACCCGCTGCTTGTCCCACCCCAGCATCTTGGGGACCAGTCCGATGTTCGCGGCCACGGTCATGTGCGGGAACAGGCCGCCGGCCTGGATGACGTAGCCCATGCGCCGACGCAGCTCATCGCCGTTCATGGTCGTGACGTCCTCGCCGTCGATCACGATCCGGCCCTGGCTGGGCTCGATCAGGCGGTTGATCATCTTCAGCGTCGTGGTCTTGCCGCAGCCGGACGGGCCCACGAACATCACGGTCGAGCCTGCCGGGATCTCGAGGGTCAGGTGGTCGACCGCCGGCTTGGCGCGCGAGCCGTACTGCTTGGTCACGCCGTCGAGCAGGATCGGGACGCCGGTGACCTCGGAGCGGGCTTCGGGGGCGGTGTTCTGGGCGGAGCTGCGCGGATCAGACACGGAGACCTCTCGAGGTGGTCAGGCGCCCCAGCAGGGCGAGGAGGAGATCGAGGATGAAGGCCACGACGATCACGGCGATGACGCCGGTGAGCACCGAGGCCAGAGCGTTGGCTCCGCCCAGCCGGGAGAGCCCTGAGAAGATGAAGCCGCCCAGGCCGGGGCCCAGGACCCAGGCCGCGATCGCGGCGACGCCCATGACCATCTGACCCGAGACGCGCATTCCGGTGAGGATGACCGGCCAGGCCATGGGCAGCTCGACGCGCAGCAGGGTGGACAGCCGGCTCATGCCGATGCCGCGGGCGGATTCCACGACGGTGTCCGGGACGCCGGCCAGGCCCACGACCGCGTTGCGCAGGATCGGCAGCGCGGCGTAGAAGGTGATCACGACGATGGCCGGGGCGATGCCGAAGCCCAGCGGGGCGACCAGCAGACCGATCAGGGCGAACGAGGGAATGGTCAGACCGATCGCGGTGACGCTGTTGGCCAGCTCGGACAGGCGCTGGGAGCGGTAGCACAGCAGCGCGATCGCGACGGCCAGCACGGTGGCCAGCGCCAGGCACTGGATCACCAGCCACAGGTGCTGCCAGCTGGAGAACAGGATCACCTGCCAGCGCTCAGCGAGATAGTCGGACACGGGTCGGTCCCTCCGGAGACTGGGAGCTGCCGGGGCGGAACCGGCAGATGGGCTGGGCCCCTCTGACCCGTTCACCATAGGCGGGTGAATGCTCATCTGCGCGGATTGGCTCATCAGCGCACTGACCTGTGATCCACATCTCAGAGCTTCGGGTACGATGCTGCGGCCGCCGGGCGCCCCGGCCCGCGCACCGTCTCCCGCCGCACCCGGCAGCGTGATCGCCGGACCCGGCATGCAGGCCGGCCTGGCCCCGCTGGCCTGGCGCGACGGCCGCGGCCCGGCGGTGATCAGCGCGAGATCGATGAGCGCACGGCTCGGCTCGGCGGCCCCCGGCGCCCCGAGACCGCCATGCGGGATGTCCTGGCCCGCCTGCTGCCGGAGCTGGCGCTTCCGGCGGCCGAGCCGTCGAGCTGATCCGGGGCCGCCGGCGAGCGGCAGCGCCAGCGCAGCGGCTCGTCCGGAGCCCGGGCTGCGGCTCAGCCCTGCGGCAGCAGGGAGCGCAGGATGCGGTCGGCGCCGTCCTGGTACACGCTCGTGGTGACCTCCCGCGCCGCCTCCACGACCTCGTCCGGGGCCTGGCCCATGGCCACTCCGCGGGCCGCCCACTCGAGCATCTCGATGTCGTTGTGCCCGTCGCCGATCGCGACCGTGTGGGCGGGATCGACGTCCAGGCGGCGACGAACCTGCTCCAGCGCGCTGGCCTTGGAGACGCCGTTGGCCGCCACATCCAGCCATGCGGTCCAGCCCACGGAGTAGGCCACGCCGTGCAGGCCCGAGCGGTCGATGGCCTCGGCGAAGTCCTCCGGCTCCTCCGCAGAGCTGCTGACCACGAGCCGCACGGCGTCGAGCTCGGCGAGCCCGCGCATGTCCGTGGGGATCGCCTCGATGCCGAAGGACCCGTCCTGGAAGCGCTCGGTCGAGTAGAAGCTGCCGTCGGCGGTCTCGATCGCGTACTTGGCCGAGGGCAGGACCTCCCGCAGCGCCTGCAGCGCCTTCTCGGGGTTGAAGGTCACCGCGTCGATCACGCGGTACCAGTCCTCGTGCTCGCTCGACAGGTGCATGGTGATGCCCCCGTTGGAGGACACGGCGTAGCCGGACTCCAGCCCGAGCTTCTCGCACACGGGCAGAGTGGCTCCGCGCGAGCGCCCGGTGGCGATCACCAGATGGTGCCCCGCTGCAGCCGCGGCGCGCGCCGAGTCCAGCACCGCCTGCGACATGCGTCCGTCGTGATCCACGAGCGTGCCGTCCACGTCCAGGCACACGAGGTAGCGCACGCCCTCCTGCAGCTGCCAGTCGCTGCCGACCGGCTCGCGGTCGGGCTCGGGGAACGGCGCCGTCCCGTGATCCGGGGCGTGGGGCGGATCCTGCTGAGGGTCCTGGGGCTGGGGAAGGGTGCCATCGGCGTCGTGCGGCTTGTCGTGAGCCCGATCGTCGGTGTCGGCGCGCTGCGTCTGAGTCATCCCCCGAGCCTGCCACAGCACGACGGCGGGCCGCCGTGGCCGACACCACGACGACCCGCCGCTTCACGGGACGTTCACCCAGCAGGCGCCTGAGGGGCTCAGCGCACCTGGATGACCTCCTGGCCGCGCATGTACGGGCGCAGCGGCTCCGGGATCACGACGGAGCCGTCGGCCTGCTGATGCGTCTCCAGGATCGCCACGAGCCAGCGCGTGGTGGCCAGCGTGCCGTTGAGGGTGGCGACCATCTGCGTCCCGCCCTTCTTCACCTTGCCGTCGGCGGTCGTGGTGTCGGCCAGCCGCTCGCGGATGTTCAGGCGGCGGGCCTGGTAGGTGGTGCAGTTCGAGGTCGAGGACAGCTCGCGGTAGCGGCCCTGGGTGGGGATCCAGGCCTCGCAGTCGAACTTGCGCGCAGCGGAGGTGCCGAGATCGCCGGCGGCGGTGTCGATCACCCGGTAGGACAGCCCGCAGGCCTGCAGCATCTGCTCCTCCCACTCGAGCAGGCGGGCGTGCTCCGCCTCGGCCTGATCCTGGGTGCAGTAGACGAACATCTCCAGCTTGTTGAACTGGTGGACGCGGATGATGCCGCGGGTGTCCTTGCCCGCCGAGCCGGCCTCCCGGCGGTAGCAGGTCGACCATCCGGCATAGCGCAGCGGGCCGTCGGACAGGTCGATGATCTCATCGGCGTGGTAGCCGGCGATCGCGACCTCGGAGGTGCCGACCAGGTAGAGGTCGTCCTTCTCGAGGCGGTAGATCTCGTCGTCGTGCTCGACGTCGAAGCCGGTGCCGGCCATGATCTCCGGGCGCACCAGGGTGGGGGTGGTCAGCGCGATGAAGTCGTTGTCCATGGCCAGGTCCTGGCCCATGCGCAGCAGCGCGGTCTCCAGACGCGCGATGTCGCGCTTGAGGAAGTAGAAGCGCGAGCCGCCGACCTTGGCGCCGCGGGCCATGTCGAGCCCGTCCACGAGCTCGCCGATCTCCAGGTGATCCCGCGCCTCGAAGCCCTCGGCTGCGAAGTCCCGAGGCTGACCCACGTGCTTGAGCACTGTGAAGTCGTCCTCGCCGCCGGCCGGGATGCCGTCGATGATCAGGTTCGGCAGGGCCTTGAGCAGCTCGTCGATCGTGGTCTGGGCGGCATCGGCGCGGGAGTCGGCGTCCTTGACGCGCTCGGCGAGCTCCTTGACCTCGGCCAGCAGGCGCTGCTTGTCCTCGCCCTGGGCCTGTGCCACCTGCTTGCCGAAGCTCTTCTGCTCGGCGCGCAGCGTCTCGTACTCGGTGATGGCCGAGCGGCGGGCGGAGTCCGCCTCCAGCACGCGGTCCACCACGGACTCGTCGGCGCCGCGGGCGGCCTGCGAGGCGCGGAACTTGTCGGGATTCTCGCGGAGCATGTTGATATCGATCACCCGGCCAGGGTAGCGGAGCTGGTCATCCCCGGCTCGCTGTCATGCGGGCGCGCTACGGTGGTCGTTCGCGGGCGATCCCGGGCTGCTGCGCAGCCCCGACCCGCCTCCCCGCCGAAGCCTCAGGAGCCGATCCGTGTCCGAAACCCTGGACCAGCCTCACGTCCAGCACGTGGCAGTCGTCGTCAACCCCATCAAGGCCGGGGCGGACGATGCCATCAACCACACCACGCTGGCCTGCCGCAAGGCGGGATGGCCGCAGCCGCGGTTCTTCGAGACCCGGGCCGATGACCCCGGCACGTCCATGACCCGCGAGGCCCTCGAATGGGGCGCCGATGTGGTGCTGGCCGCCGGCGGCGACGGCACTGTGCGCACCGTGGCCGAGGTCTTGGCCGGCACCGGGACGCCGCTGGGGCTGATCCCCATGGGCACCGGCAACCTTCTGGCCCGCAACCTGGGCGCCCACCTGAATGACATCCACCACTCCGTGGATATCGCGCTGTTCGGGGAGGACAAGGCCCTCGACATGGTCGCCTTCCGCACCGAATCGGAGGACGGAACCATGGACGAGAAGCTGCTGTGCGTCATGGGCGGGGTCGGGTTCGACGCCGAGATCATGGAGCACACGAGCGACCGCCTCAAGAAGAGGATCGGATGGATGGCCTACGGCGAGGCAGGGATGCGCCGGGTCCTCATGTCCCCGGCCTGGGCGCGCTTCAGCCTGGACGACGGCCCCTGGCAGTCGCGGCGCGTGCGCTCGATCATGGCCGCGAACTGCGGGACCCTGACCGGCGGGCTCGTGCTCGTCCCCGGCGCCAAGCTGGACGACGGCAAGATGGACGTCGTCGTGATCGCCCCGCGCCACCTGCTCGGCTGGGCGCGGCTGGCCGGCAAGGTGATCACCCAGCACCGCCACCCGCTGCCCGAGCTTGATCACTACGAGTGCCGGAAGATGCGCGCCGAGTTCGCCGAGCCCACCAGCGGCGAGCTCGACGGAGACACCGTGGGCCACGTGGTGGCCTTCGAGGCCGAGACCATCCCCGGCGCCCTGTCGCTGCGCGTCCCGCCCACGATGGCGCGGGAGTCCCTGGATCTGATCGACGACGCCACCCAGGCTCGCCACCCCGAGCATGAGCCTGCGATCCAGGCGGACTTCCACCGCCGCCGCAGCGCCGACGACGAGCGCTGAGCCTTCCGCAGAACGCCGGGGCGGGCTACAGGAGACCGGCCAGGCCGTAGACGGCCGCGGCGATCAGGAAGCCGACCACGGCGATGATCGTCTCCAGCACCGTCCAGGTCCTGAAGGTCGTGCGCACGTCCATCTCCAGGAAGCGGCCCACGAGCCAGAAGCCGGAGTCGTTGACGTGGGACAGCGCCACGGAGCCGGCGGCCACCGCTACCACGAGCGCTGCGACCTGCAGCCCGCCGAGTTCGGCGGCCATCACCGCGGGCGCGATGAGGCCCGCGGCGGTCGTCAGCGCGACGGTCGCGGAACCCTGGGCCACGCGCATGATCACGGCGATGATGAACCCGGCCAGGATGATCGGGATGCCGAGGTCGGTGAGGACGTCGGCCAGGGCGTCGCCGATGCCCGAGCTGCGCAGCACGCCGCCGAACATGCCGCCGGCTCCCGTGATGAGGATGACCGAGCAGACGGGGCCCAGAGCCGATTCGAAGGTCTTCTCGATCGCGCTGCCGCTGACGCCGCGCGCCTTGCCCACGAGCAGGGCCGCCACCAGCAGGGAGATCGTCAGCGCCACCGGGGTGGCACCCAGGGAGACCAGCAGCTGGAACCAGGCCTGCTCCCCCACGCCCTCGGGGATGGCCCCGGACTTCAGCAGGGTGGACAGCCCCGTGTTGAGGAAGATGAGCAGCATGGGCAGCAGGAGGATGAGGACCACGGTCCCCGTCTTCGGCGGGTTCTGCACCGCCTCGGCCTCACCCAGGATGCTGGGCACGGGCAGATCGATCCGCCGTCCCATGACCTTGCTGAAGAGGTACGACGACAGGTACCAGGCCGGAAGCGCAGCCACCAGCCCCACGAGCAGGACCAGGCCGACGTTCGCCTCGAAGAACGTGGAGGCGGTGACCGGCCCCGGATGCGGCGGCAGGAACACGTGCATCACGGAGAACGCGCCGACCGACGGCAGCGCGTAGATCAGCACGGAGCCGCCGAGTCGTCGGGCCACGGCGAAGACCACGGGCAGCATGACGACCAGGCCGGCGTCGAAGAAGATCGGGAAGCCGAACAGCAGGGAGGCCACTCCCAGCGCCAGCGGGGCCCGCTTCTCGCCGAAGATCGAGATCAGCTTCTCGGCCAGCACCTGGGCGCCGCCGGAGGTCTCGAGCAGCCGTCCGAGCATGGCACCCAGGCCCACCAGCAGCGCCACGCTGGCCAGCGTGCCGCCGAAGCCGTCGAGCATCACGGGCACGACCGCGCCGAACGGGATGCCCGCGGCGACCGCCGTGAGGAAGCTGATGACGATCAGCGCCACGAAGGCGTGCATCTTCAGCTTGATGATCAGCACCAGCAGGGCGGCGATCGCCGCGGCGGCGATCAGCAGCAGCGGACCTGCGGTGAGGGTCTGCTCCCAGCCCTCGAGCTCCTCGACCATGTCTCGGCTCCTTGCGTGTGTCGGGGCGCTCGTCATCGAGCACCGAAGGGCTCAGCGTATCCGCCTGCCGGCCGATGGAAGGGAGTCGACTCAGCGCCCTTCGCGCAGCTGCTGGACCCAGTCCCTCGCCTGGCGGAAGGCTCCGTCCGTGTGCCGGCCCTCGACCTCCGTCACGCCCTGCTCCGCCCTGGGGTACGAGCCCAGGAACCGGGTGGTCGGACAGATCCGCCGCAGGCCCACCACGGCCTCCGAGACCCGCTCGTCCAGGATGTGACCGTCCAGATCGACCGAGAAGAAGTAGTCCCCCAGCGAGGCGCCGGTGGGCCGGGACTCGATGCGCGAGAGGTTCACCCCGCGGGTGGAGAACTGCTCCAGGATCTCCAGCAGGGCGCCGGCGCGGTCGCTCCACAGCGGGATGACGAGCGTGGTGCGATCCGAGCCCGTGCGCTCCGGCAGCTGCTCGCCCGGCTCGGCCACCTGAACGAAGCGGGTGACGGCGGCCCGGTTGTCCCCGATGTCATCGGCCAGCACGGTCAGCTCGGGATGGGCCGCGAGGATCGCCGGGGAGCAGATCGCGGCGTCATAGCCCGCGGCCTCCCCCGAGGCCAGCAGCCCCAGGGCGCCGGCCGCGGTGGACGATGCCGGAATGTATTCCACCTCCGGCATGTTCTCTTGCACCCAGCCTCTGACCTGGGCCCACGCATGCGAGTGCGTGGCCACGGCCCGGACCTGGGACAGCTCCATGGGCCTCAGCGCCACGAGCGCGAAGCGGATCGGCACGAGCATCTCCGCGCAGATCCGCAGCTCGGTGCCCTCGGCGAGCGCATCCAGCGTGGCAGTCACGCCGCCCTCGACGGAGTTCTCGATCGGCACGACCGCCGAGGCGGCCCGCCCGTCGCGCACCGCCGCCAGGGCCGCAGGGACCGAGGCGACCGGCAGGTGATGGGCGGGATCCGGCTCGATCTGCCGCAGCGCCGATTCGGTGAAGGTCCCGGCGGGACCCAGGAACGCGATGCTCATGGTCTCCGGGGCGTCACTTCACCGAGGGGGTGTCGTCGGTCTCCGAGACCATGGGCTTGTCGGCATCCGCCCATGCGCCCATCCCGCCCAGGACGTTGATGGGGTCGAAGCCGCTCTGTGCCAGGAAGGCCGTGGCCTTCAGGGACCGGCCGCCGGAGCGGCAGATCACATAGACGTCCTCGTCCATGGGGACCTCGCCGTAGCGGGCCGAGAGCTCGCCCAGCGGGATGTGCTGCGCACCCTCGATGTGCCCGGCCTCCCACTCGAAGTCCTCGCGGACGTCGAGGACCTTGGCGTCCTCGGGAACCTCGGTGACATCGGCGCTGGGCAGGTTGTCCACGTTGTCCATGGCGATCCTCCAGTTCATCTCGGCGCCCGGGGCCGATCCCCTGCGGCGCGGTGGCTCGCGGGGCCGCGCACGGCCCCGTCGTCGTCCCCTCACCCTAATCGGGGTACACGACGCGGCAGCGGCCCCCGCCCGGCACGAGCCGGGCGGGGGCCGCAGTGAGGGCCGAGGGGATCAGGCCTTCGGCGTGTGCACCAGCTTGATGTTGGCGAACTCGCGCATGCCCCAGGGGCCGAGCTCGCGGCCCACGCCGGAGCGCTTCACGCCGCCGAAGGGCAGGTCAGGGGCGGTCTCGGCCTGGCCGTTGACGTAGACCATGCCGGACTCGATCTGCCGGGCGACCTCGGTGGCCTGCTCGACGTCGGATCCGAAGACGATGCCGCCCAGCCCGAACGAGGAGTCGTTGGCCAGCTCGATCGCGGCGTTGGCGTCCGGGACCTTGTAGACCACGCCGATCGGGCCGAAGAGCTCCTCGGAGTAAGCGCGCATGTCCGGGGTGACGCCGGTGAGGACGGTGGCCTCGATCCAGGCGCCGTCGCGGTCCGGGACCGTGCCGCCGGCCTCGACCTTGGCGCCCTTGTCCACGGCGTCCTTCAGCTGCTCGGCGAGCTCGTCGCGGTGCGAGGTGGTGACCAGCGGGCCCAGGAAGAAGCCCTCGTCCTGCGGATCGCCGAGCTCGATCTCCGACACCCGGCGGGCGAAGGCCTCCACGAAGGCGTCGTAGGCCTCCTCCACCACGATGAAGCGCTTGGAGTTCGTGCAGGCCTGGCCGTTGTTGCTCACGCGGGCGAACACGGCCTCCTTGGCCACGCGGTCGATATCCTTGTCGTCCAGGACGATGAAGGGATCGGAGCCGCCCAGCTCGAGCACGACCTTCTTGAGATTCGCGCCCGCGGTCGCGGCCACCGACTTGCCCGCCCGCTCGGAGCCGGTCACGGAGACGCCGTGGATGACCGGCGACGGGATGACGATCTCGGAGATCTGCTCATTCGAGGCGAAGACGTTCTGGTAGACGCCCTCCGGGAACCCGGCCTCCCGCATGAGGTCCTCCTGGACCTGGGCGGACTCGGGGACCATGGCCGCGTGCTTGAGCAGGATCGTGTTGCCCAGCATCAGGTTCGGCGCCGCCAGGCGGGCCACCTGGTAGTGCGGGTAGTTCCACGGCATGATGCCCAGGATCGTGCCCGTGGGCTGCAGCTCCACGCGGGCGGTGCCGCCGGTGCTGGCCTGGTACTCCTCGGGCTTCGTGAACGACTCCGCATTCTCGGCGTAGTAGTCGTAGATGCTCGCCACGAGCTCCATCTCCGCCATGCCCTGGCTCAGCGGCTTGCCCATCTCGCGGGCCTGGGTCGAGGCCAGGTCCCGGCTGCGGCTGCGGTAGAGCGAGGCCAGCGCGGCCATGGTCTCCGCGCGCTCGCGCATGGGGGTCTCTCGCCAGGCCTGCTGCGCCGCATGGGCGCGGTCGAGCATCTGGCGGATCTGATCGTCGGTGTGCGCCTCGAACTCGCGCACCTTCTGGTTGTCGGCCGGATTCACTACGGCGTAATCAGTCATGGTTCGACCCTAGGGAGCGGCCTGAGGCTCGGTCCATGGAGCCGCCCCAGGATTCGCAGTCGGCTGAACATAGGATGTGCTCCAGCTCATGATCACCCGAGTCCAGGAGGACGTCGATGACGAAGGACCAAGACGACGCCCCGGAGCAGGAGGGGGCCTTCGTCAAGGCGCTGGGCTCCCTGGATGCGCTGTTCATCGGCTTCGGCGCCATGATCGGTTTCGGCTGGATCACCCTGACGGGCGGCTGGATCGACAGCGCCGGCACGGTGGGCGCGCTGCTGGCCATGATCTGCGGCGGCATCCTGATGGCGCTCGTGGGGCTGGTCTACTCCGAGCTCGTCGCCGCCATGCCGCAGGCCGGGGGCGAGCACAACTACCTCCTGCGCGGCCTGGGCCCCCGAGCTTCGATGATCGGCTCCTGGGCCATCGCCGGGGGCTACATCGCCGTCGTGCTCTTCGAGGCCGTCTCGACCCCCACCACCGCGTCCTACATCTTCCCCGGGCTCGAGCAGATCCGCCTGTGGAGCATCACGGGCTTCGACGTCCACCTGACCTGGGCGCTGACCGGATCCATCGCAGCGCTCGTGATCATGTGGATCAACATCCGCGGGGTGAAGCTGGCCGGGCTGGTCCAGACCTGGGTCGTGTGCTTCCTGATCCTCATGGCGGTCCTGCTGCTGGGCGGCAGCGCGATCGGCGGCGACCCGGCCAACCTGCAGCCGCACTTCACCGGCGGGGCCGTCGGGTTCGTGGCCGTGCTGGGCGCGGTGCCGTTCCTGTTCGTGGGCTTCGACGTCATCCCCCAGTCCGCCGAGGAGATCGACATCCCGCCGCGGAAGATCGGCCGGCTCGTGGTGGTCTCGGTCTTCATGGCGGTCGCGTTCTACGTCGCGATCATCGTCAGCACGTCCATGGCGCTGCCGGCCTCCGAGCTCATGGGGCTGAAGCTGGTCACCGCCGATGCCTTCGCCGCCCTGACCGGCAGCGCCGTGTGGGGCAAGGTCGTGATCGCCGGGGGGCTGGCCGGGATCATCACCTCCTGGATCGCGTTCCTCATGGGCGCCTCGCGGCTGCTGTGGGCCATGGCGAACTCCGGGATGCTGCCCCGCTGGTTCGGGAAGATGCACCCCAGGCACCGCACTCCTGTCAACGCGCTGCTGTTCATCGGGGTGCTCTCGGCGATCGCGCCGTTCTTCGGGGCCCCCATGCTCAACTGGGCGGTCGATGCCAGCTCGCCCCTGATCGTGCTGACCTACGGTCTCGTGGCGGTCACGTTCGTGATCCTGCGGCGCACGCAGCCGCAGATGGACCGCCCGCTGCGCATCGGCGGCAAGGGGCGCGGCGGCGTGGTGATCGGGGCCGTGGCCGCCGTGCTGTGCGCGGCCCTGCTGCTGGTCTACATCCCCGGGCTCCCCCCGATCTCCGTGACGCTGGCCTGGCAGTCGTATCTCATGCTCGGCGTCTGGCTCCTCGCCGGCGTCGTGCTGATGCTGCGCCTGCCGCGCGGCATCCGCCCGGGCCCGGAGGCCGAGGAGGAGCTCAAGGCGGCCCTGCAGCGCCGCCGCGACGGCTGAGCCCGCGGCCGGGCCCGCTCCGTAGAGTGGAGACGACCACCGACGAGAGGACCCCGCCCGCCATGAGGCTCTACCTGATCCGCCACGGGCAGACCCCGTCCAACGTGCAGCGCCTGCTGGACACGAGCGAGCCCGGCCCGGGCCTGACCGAGCTCGGCCGGCAGCAGGCGGAGGCGCTGCCGGAGGCCCTGGCCGGCGCTGGGATCGAAGCCCTCTACGCCTCGAGCCTCGTGCGCACCCAGCTCACGGCTCGGCCGCTGGCCGACGCGCTGGGCCTCGAGCCCGCCATCCGCCCGGGCCTGCGCGAGATCGGAGCCGGGGACCTGGAGATGGCCGGCGACGACGCCTCCGTGCGCACCTACCTGAGCACGGTGTTCGGCTGGGGGCAGGGCCGGATGCACGAGGCAGTTCCCGGCTCCGGGGAGGACGGTCACGACGTCCTGCGCCGCTTCGACGAGGTCGTGCAGGAGGTCCTGGGCTCCGGTGTGCAGACGGCCGCCCTGTTCTCGCACGGCGCCATGATCCGCGCCTGGAGCGCCTCGCGATGCCGGAACCTCAGCCCCGCGTTCGTTGCGCGGGAGGGACTGGGCAACACCGGAGTGGTCGTGATCGAGGGCGATGGCAGCACCTGGACGGCGCTGAGCTGGCAGGACGCCTCATTGGGCCCCAAGGCCGTGGACTCCGACGACGACGGCCCCGCCGCCGAGCCCCTGGATCCTTCCGAGATCAAGGGCTGAGACCTCCTCCGGGGAGCCTTGTGCTGTCAGCGAGACCCCCTAGGCTGAGAGGCAGAACACAGCGATCAGCTGAATCCGCGCCCACCGGCTGACGACCCAGGGATCCTGCCCACGAACCGGCGCGCTCACTTTGTCGAAAGGCTGTACTCCATGACCGCTTCGCAGTCCCCCTTCGCCGATGCCTCGCCCGACCAGCGCCAGGAGATCATCCGCGATCTGCTCGAGCGCACCCCCAAGGGGATCCTGATCGAGGGCACCTGGCGCGATGCCTCCGGTGGCGAGACCTTCGACGTCGAGAACCCCGCCACCGGCGAGGTCCTGGCCTCCGTCGCCTCGGGCACCGAGAAGGACGCGCTGGCCGGGCTGGACGCGGCCTCGGCCGCACAGGAGGACTGGGCCCGCACCCCGGCCCGCGAGCGCTCGGAGATCCTGCGCCGCGCCTTCGACCTGGTCCAGGAGCGCCGGGAGGACCTGGCGCTGCTGATGACCCTGGAGATGGGCAAGCCCTTCGCGGAGGCCCTGGGAGAGGTCACCTACGGCGGCGAGTTCCTGCGGTGGTTCTCGGAGGAGGCCGTGCGCCACTACGGCCGCTACGCCGACACCCCGGAGGGGAACCTGCGGATGGTCGTGCGCCACAAGCCCGTGGGCCCGGCGCTGCTGATCACGCCCTGGAACTTCCCGCTGGCCATGGCCACGCGCAAGATCTCCCCGGCGGTCGCCGCCGGCTGCACCATGGTGCTCAAGCCCGCGCGCCTGACCCCGCTGACCTCGCTGTACTTCGCGCAGATCATGCTGGATGCTGGTCTGCCCGCCGGCGTGCTCAGCGTCGTGCCCTCGGCCTCGGCCTCCTCCATCTCCGAGCCGCTGATGCAGGACGAGCGCCTGCGCAAGGTCTCGTTCACCGGCTCCACCGGCGTGGGCAAGAACCTGCTCAAGGCCGCCGCGGACAACGTGCTTCGCACCTCCATGGAGCTCGGCGGCAACGGGCCCTTCCTGGTCTTCGAGGACGCCGACCTGGACAAGGCCGTGGCAGGTGCCCTGGCCGCCAAGATGCGCAACATGGGAGAGGCCTGCACCTCCGCCAACCGCATGCTGGTCCACGAGTCCGTGGCCGAGGAGTTCGGCCGCCGCCTGGCCGAGGCCATCGGCGCCAAGAAGGTCGGCGACGGCACCGAGGACGGCTCGGAGGTCGGTCCGCTGATCGAGAGGAAGGCGCTCGAGTCCATCTCCTCGTTCGTGGACGATGCCGTCGAGCGCGGCGCCACGGTGCTGACCGGCGGCGAGCGCATCGGCGAGAAGGGCTACTTCTACGCTCCCACCGTCCTGGCGAACGTCCCCCGCGACGCCCGTGCGGCCTGCGAGGAGATCTTCGGCCCCGTCGCCCCGATCCTCACCTTCACGGATGAGGACGACGCCGTGGCCCTGGCCAACTCGACCGAGTACGGCCTGGCCTCCTACGTCTTCACCGAGGACCTCAAGCGCGCCCATCGCATCGGCGATCGACTGGACTTCGGCCTGCTGGGGCTCAACGTCGGCGTGATCTCCAATGCCGCCACCCCGTTCGGCGGCATCAAGCACTCCGGCATGGGCCGCGAGGGCGGCGCCGAGGGCATCGAGGAGTACACGGAGGTCCAGTACATGGGCATGGAGAACCCGTGGAGCTGAGCCTCCCGCTCACCGACGCGACCGCCCTGCAGGATGCCCTGCAGGGCGGTCGCGCCTCTGCCCGGGACGTGGCCGCTGCCGCACTGCGTCGGGCGCGCGCCGCGGAGTCGGACCAGCGCGGCCCTACGCTGGGCGCCTTCGTGCACCTGGAGTCTGGGGAGGCGGCGGACGAGCGCGCCACCGCGCTGGACGCCCTGCCTGCCGCGCAGCGCGGACGCTGGCACGGTATGCCCATGCCGCTCAAGGACCTGCACGACGTCCAGGGCCAGCCCACGACCTCGGGCTCCCGCGCCGTGGCCGCGGAGGGGCGGGACTGCGCGCCGGTCGCGGAGGCCGACGACGAGACCGCGCAGCTGCATCGCGCCCTGGGCGCGCAGCTGCTGGGCAAGACCCAGGTGCCCGAGTTCGGGCTCAACTGCTACAGCCAGAACCTGCTGGGACCGGTGACCCGCAATCCGTGGGACCTGCAGGCCGATCCCGGGGGCTCCTCCGGCGGGCAGGCCGCCGCGGTGGCCGCCGGGATCATCCCCGCTGCCGTGGGCTCCGACGGTGGCGGCTCCATCCGCATCCCCGCGGCCGCCTGCGGGCTGATCGGGCTCAAGCCCGGCCGCGGCACGGTGCCCACGGGAGACGGTCTGCGCGATCACGGGATGCTCGCGGTCAACGGGCCGATCGCACGCACGGCCCTGGATGCCGCACTGGTCTTCGACGGCCTCACCCAGCCCGCACCCGGAGCCGTCGGGGACAATCGCAGCTTCCGACCCGTCTGCTCGCCGGGGGCTGCGGCTGCGCGGGATCCGTGGGGGCGGCCGTCGTCCGGGCCGCCGTCGGACCTTCCTGCCGGGCCGGGGCCGGCGGTGCAGGCCGTGCGGCTTGCACAGCAGGGCGAGCCGCCGTGGGGCAACCGGTCGCTGTCGATCGGCGTGAGCATCTCCTCGGCCTTCGAGGCCGCGCACCCCACGCCGGTGTCCCCGCAGGCCGCTGAGGCTCTGCAGGCGGGCGTCGACGTCCTGCGCGCAGCGGGCCACGACGTCCAGGACGCCGACATCCGCCACGACCCCGCCTACCCGGAGGCCTTCTTCCAGCTGTGGACCGCCTCCGTGGGCGCTGCGCCGCTGAGTCCCGAGCAGGAGCCGCTGCTCACCGGGCTGGCGCAGGAGTACCGCCGCCGCGCAGGCCAGCGCACGGCATCTGATCTGGTGAGAGCCATCCGCACGCTGCGGGACATGGAGCGCCGTGCGCTGCAGGACTGGGACCGCTGGGATGTCGTGATGACCCCGGCGCTGGCCCAGACGCCCAGGCCCCACGGCTGGTGGTGGGAGGGCTTCGAGCCCACCGATCCCGCCTCCGCCGATCAGGACTACGAGCGCCAGTGCCGCTACACCCCCTGGACCTCGCTGATCAATGTGATCGGACTGCCCGCCGTCGTCGTCCCCACGACGATCGTGCGCTCGGAGGTCACCGGCGCTCAGGTGCCCATGGGGATCCAGCTCATCGGCCGGCCCGGTGCGGAGATCGGACTGCTCGTGCTCGCCGACCGGATCACCTCCGGGCTCGACCCAGCCCTCCGCGAGTGCCTGGCCGCCCCGCCCCAGGAGCGCTTCCGTGCGATAGCGTGATCCCCGAACCCGTCCCACCGCAGAAGGAGACCCCCATGATCTTCATCGTCGTGAAGTTCCCCGTGAAGCCCGAGCACTCGGCCCAGTGGCCGGAGATCTCCCGCGAGTTCACCGAGGCCACCCGCGCCGAGCCCGGCAACCGGTTCTTCGACTGGTCGCGCTCGGTGGCGGACACCAACGAGTTCGTCCTGGTCGAGGGCTTCGACGACGACGCCGCCGAGGCCCACGTGAACTCCGAGCACTTCAAGAAGATGCAGCAGGAGTTCCCGCAGTACCTCACCGCCACCCCGCAGATCATCTCGGAGCAGATCAGCGCCGACGGCTGGGGCGAGATGGGCGAGATCAAGGTCGACTGACCCACGCCGTCATGCGGAGTGACGTGCATCACAGGGGCGTACTCTGAGCCTGCCGCGCTTCGGCCGCGCTCGTGCTCCTGCTCTGCGTGGTCCATGCCTTCCGCGGCTTCGGCATGATCGGCGGCGCCTGCTGAGCTGAGCCGACCCCGTCGCCTGCATCGGCTGGCCCCGTGGAGTGCGCTGCAGCATCTCCGTCGATCGAGTGGCCCGGGGTGTGCATCTCGCCGCTGAGACGCACGCCCCGGGCCACTCGACGTCGGCATGAAGGCTGACGCACACGCAGGGACCAGTCGACGGCGTCAGCGGCGGAATACCGGCGCTGAAGGACTCCGTTGTCCTGGACACACGCATCCTTGAGGAGGAGCCATGTCGAAGATCGTCATCCTGGGCGGCCACGGAGCCGTCGCCACGATCGCCGGGCGCAAGCTGGTCGAGGCAGGGCACCAGGTCACCTCGGTGATCCGCTCCGCCGACCAGAAGACGGAGATCGAGGCCATCGGCGCCACGCCGCTCGTCCTCGACCTGCAGGAGGCGAGCACCGAGCAGCTCGATGCCGCGATCGCCGGCCACGACGCCGTCGTGTGGGCCGCCGGAGCAGGCGGGGCTGGCCCGGAGACCACGTTCGCCGTGGACCGCGATGCCGCCCAGCGCTCGATCGACGCCGCGCAGCGCGCAGGCGTCAAGCGCTACGTGATGGTCTCCTACCAGGGCTCCACGCTCGAGCACGGCCTGAGCGAGGACCACGGGTTCTACCCCTACGTTCAGGCCAAGGCCGAGGCGGATGAGACCCTGCGCCGCTCCGACCTGGACTGGACCATCCTGGGCCCCGGCTTCCTCACCGACGACGAGCCGACCGGCACGATCGGACTCGGCCCCCTCGAGGAGTTCGGCGGCGACCGCGAGTCCGCCGGACCGAACGGGGAGCGGAACATCTCCCGCAGCGACGTCGCCCAGACGATCGTCGACGCCCTGAACATGACGGAGACCGTCGGGAAGTTCATCGAGTACGGCCGCGGGGACACCCCCATCCGCGAGGCGCTCGCGCGCTGATCGGGCTCGCCCCGGTCGATGAGGCTCGCCGAGCTTCCGTCAGGACCCGACGGCAGCCGGCGGGCCTCAGCTCACCTGCATGCCCGTGGCGATCATCGTCGCAGCGAACAATCCGAGTACTCCCAGGACCAGCCCGACGATGCCGCCGATCAGCAGGAACGGCGAGACGACGCCCGCCACGACCCACACCAATGATCCGATGACGGTGAACCATGCGGCGGGCCGAGCGGCACGGGAGACTGCGGCGGACATAGAAGGTGACAGGCCTCGCTGAGATCGGGACGGAGCCTCACTGCAGTGCCGCGACGTGGGACAGTATCCGCATGAGAATCCTGTCGACCCTGATCACCATCGTCATCACCCTGGTGGTGGCCAACCTCCTGCTCGGCGGAGTGCAGAACTCGTTCCTGCGCATCGCCGCCGTCATCGTGATCGCGCTGATCGTGGGCGCCATCGTGAACCGCGTGATCCCCAGCGGCCCGAGCCGCAGCCCCGAGCGCCGCCGCTGATCAGCGCTGACGGCTGGGGTCAGTCGTCGCACGCCGCCTCCGGGGTGGGGTGCCCCTCGAGCAGCCCCGCATCTCTGCCGCCCCCGAGAGGCCGATTCCGCACCTCTTCTTCATCGACTGGGAGATTCCCCACCGATTGCGCGTCGACGCGGTGCAGAAGCGGCCAGTCACGGCGCTTGCGGTGAGGAATCGGCCACTCGTCGAGTTGACGGTGGCAGGGACGGCGGGACCGGGACGACGGGGCTGTGGCCGCCTCGAAGGCGGTGCGCCCCGGTGCGGGCGTCGGTGTGACATTGGATACTGGGGACATGACTCGACGCGTGATCATCGACTGCGATCCGGGCGTGGATGACGCCCTGGCCCTCATGCTCGCCCACGGCAGCTCGGAGCTGGACGTGACCGCGGTGACCGTGGTGGGCGGCAACCAGACCCTCGAGAAGGTCACCCGCAACGCCCTGGCGCTGACGGAGGCCATCGGCCTGGACGCGCCGGTGGCAGCCGGGGCCGCGGACCCGCTCGAGCGCCAGCCGCAGACCGCCGGCCACGTGCACGGCGACACCGGCCTGGGACAGCTCGTACTGGCCGAGCCGCAGGCGCAGCTGTCGGACGAGCACGCGGTGGACCTCATCATCCGCGAGCTCCGGGCGGCCGAGCCGGGCACGCTGACGCTGATCGCCCTGGGCCCGCTGACGAACCTGGCGCTGGCGGCGCAGAAGGCCCCGGAGGTCGTCGAGCGCGTCCGCGAGGTCGTGCTCATGGGCGGGGCGATCGCCGACGGCAACATCACGCCCGCGGCCGAGTTCAACATCGCCGTGGATCCGGAGGCCGCGCGCATCGTCTTCGCCGCAGGCTGGCCGGTGACCATGGTGGGCCTGGACGTCACGCACCAGGCCGTGGCCACGCAGGACGTCGAACGATCGTTCGCGGATCTCGGCACCGACGCAGGACAGATCGCCGTGGACCTCATCTCCAGCTACCGGGCGGCCTATCAGGACAACCAGGACTTCTCGGATCCGCCCTGCCACGACCCCGTGGCCGTCGCCGCCGTGATCCGCCCCGAGCTGCTGACGCTGCGCCGCGCGCCGATCGACATCGAGTGCTCGGGCGAGCTGACCACCGGCATGACCGTCGTCGACCGGCGCGGCCCGGAGGACCCGGACCTGCTCACAGCCGCCGCCACGGGCCTGGACGTCGACGGCTTCTGGGAGCTCGTCCTGGAGGCCACGGCTCGGCTGCAGGTCCGCGAAGGCGCCCTGCCGGAAGCCCAGCGGCGCATCCCTGAGATGGTCGAGACCTCCGACGACGGAACGCAGGACACCGACGACAGCCACCAGCCAGGAGCCGCACGATGACCGACCGCTACCCCGCCACCGACGGCGACGTCGTCATCATCGGCTCGCTGAACGCCGATCTGGTGGTGCGCACCCAGCGCCATCCCGAGCCGGGCGAGACCGTCCAGGGCGGCCCGCTGAGCACGGCTCCCGGCGGCAAGTCGGCCAACCAGGCCGTCGCGGCGGCTCGGCTCGGCGCCCGTGTGCGGATGGTCGGCGCGGTGGGCGATGACCCCCACGGCCAGATGCTCCTGGAGTCGCTCGAGGGCCACGGCGTGGACACCGCCCACGTCGCATCCCTGTCAGACACCGCCACCGGCACCGCCGTCATCACCGTCTCCGAGGACGGCGAGAACACGATCGTCATCTCCCCCGGCGCCAACGGAGAGGTCGCCCCGGAGCGCATCACCCCGGAGCTCTTCGACGGTGTGCGCACGCTCGCGCTGACCTTCGAGATCCCGGCCGAGACCGTGATCGCCGCCGCCCGCGCAGCCCACGACGCCGGCGTGACGGTCGTGCTCAACCCCTCCCCCTTCCGCCAGCCCGAGCCCGAGCTGCTCGAGCGCACCGACCTGCTCGTGGTCAACGCCCACGAGATGGCGCAGCTCAGCGGCACCGAGATCCCCGACGACGACTCGCAGTGGCAGCGCGCCGGGCAGCGCCTGGCCGAGACCACCGGAGTGGCGGATGCCGTCGTGACCCTGGGCCCGGACGGCGCGGTCCTGATGCGCACCCGCGACGGGCGGACGCAGGCGCAGCGGGTCGCCGGTCATCGGGTGCAGGCGGTCGACACCACGGGCGCAGGCGACTCCGTGACGGGAACGCTGGCCGCGGCGCTGGCCGCCGGCACCGAGCTCCCGGCGGCCGTCGAGCTGGCCATGCGCGTGGGCGCGATCGCCACGCGCAGCGAGGGCGCGCAGCCGTCCTACCCGTCCCGGGCGCAGCTGGACGAGCTCTGAGCGGTACCGGACGAACTGACCACAACTCGGTCAATCGCGTGACCGGCCCCACGTGGGCTGACTACTCTGAGAGGCATGACTGATCGCGCGGGCACCGTCGCCCTTCCCGAAGACCTCGTCGACCTCTCCGAGCTGCTCGAGGCCTACGCCTCGCGCACCCCGGATCTCTCGGATCCCGGCCAGCGGGTCGCCTTCGGCACCTCCGGGCACCGCGGGTCCTCCCTGAAGTCCTCGTTCAACGACGCCCACATCGCCGCCATCACGCAGGCCATCGTGGAGTACCGCGCGCAGGAGGGCACCACCGGTCCGCTGTTCATGGGCCAGGACACGCATGCGCTCTCCGCCGTGGCCCAGGACACCGCCCTGCAGGTGCTGGCCGCCAACGGCGTGACCGTCCTGCTGGACTCCCGCGACGGCTACACGCCCACCCCGGCGCTGTCGCACGCGATCCTGACCTACAACAAGGACCGCGAGCGCGATCTCGCCGACGGCATCGTGATCACCCCGTCGCACAACCCGCCGGCCGACGGCGGCTTCAAGTACAACCCCACCCACGGCGGCCCCGCCGACACCGACGCCACCGGCTGGATCGCCGATCGCGCCAATGAGCTGCTCGAGGGCGGCAACGCAGACGTCAAGCGCATTCCGCTCGAGGAGGCGCGTGCCGCGGAGACCACCCAGTCGTTCGACTACCTGGGCAGCTACGTCTCCGCGCTGCCGGAGATCATCGACCTCGAGGCCATCAAGCGCGCCGGCGTGCGCATCGGCGCGGACCCCATGGGCTCGGCCTCGGTCGCCTACTGGAAGGAGATCGGCGAGCGCTTCGGACTGGACCTCACCGTGGTCAATCCGGAGGTCGACCCCCAGTGGGCGTTCATGACCCTGGACTGGGACGGCAAGATCCGCATGGACTGCTCCTCCCCCAGCGCCATGGCCTCGCTCATCCAGCAGCGCGACAAGTACGACATCGCCACCGGCAACGACGCCGACTCCGACCGTCACGGCATCGTCACCCCGGACGCCGGGCTGATGAACCCCAATCACTACCTGGCCGTGGCGATCGACTACCTCTTCGCCCACCGCGACGGCTGGCGGGAGGACGCCGGGATCGGCAAGACGCTGGTCTCGTCGTCGATCATCGACCGCGTGGCCGAGTCGCTGGGCCGCCGCCTGGTGGAGGTCCCCGTGGGCTTCAAGTGGTTCGTTCCGGGCCTGCTCGACGGCTCCCTGGGCTTCGGCGGCGAGGAGTCCGCCGGTGCGTCGTTCCTGCGCAAGGACGGCTCCGTGTGGACCACCGACAAGGACGGGATCATCCTGGCGCTGCTGGCCGCGGAGATCATCGCGGTGACCGGCAAGACCCCGTCGCAGCGCTACGCCGAGCTCACCGAGCAGTACGGCGCACCGGTCTACCAGCGCATCGACGCACCCGCCGATCGCGAGCAGAAGGCGGCGCTGAAGAAGCTGTCGCCCGAGCAGGTCACCGCCGAGACCCTGGCCGGCGACCCCATCACGGCCAAGCTCACCGAGGCTCCCGGCAACGGCGCGCCCATCGGCGGGCTCAAGGTCACCACGGACCGCGCCTGGTTCGCCGCACGCCCGTCGGGCACCGAGGACGTCTACAAGATCTACGCCGAGTCCTTCGTGGACGAGGAGCACCTCAAGCTCGTGCAGCGCGAGGCCAAGGCGCTGGTCGACGGCGTGATCGGCTGATCCTTCGGAACTGACGACGCAGCAGGGCGCCCCCTCGGTCTCGAGGGGGCGCCCATGTGCGTCCTGGACCTCGCATGCCCGGTTGGTGACGGATCTGCACCCCATCAGCGGTGATGGGGTGCAGATCTGTCACCAACCGCGTCCCCTGGAGGGATCCGCTGTCCGGGCGGCGTCCCTGCCGGCTGGACAGCGCTGAAGCCGCACCAGCGCAGCCCATCAGGTGCGATGGGGCGCGCTGGTGCGGCCTACACGGCGTCGCAGGGCGGCAGCGCCTCGACAGATCCGTCGGCGCCCGTGCGCGCGGGATACCTGCCGATCACCAACGCCACCCCGCTGCTGATCGGGCACGCCAACGGCTACTACGAGGAGGCCGGCGTCCCGGTCCAGGCCCCGGGGCTGTTCCGCAGCTGGTCCTCGCTGGCCGGGGAGTCGATCGCGATCCCGGCCTGGTGGTCCGTGCACAACGTGGTCGTGCAGCAGATGCTGCGCGGCGCCGGGCTCACCCCGATCATGCGCCGCACCCCGTCGGCGGACGAGGGCACTGTGCAGCTGCTGCCCATGGCGCCCTCGGACATGCTCCCCGCCCTGAACAACGGGGTGATCGGCGGATACACGGTGGTCGATCCCTTCAACGCGGCCGCGGCGGCGCAGTCCGTCGGCGGGATCCAGCGCTTCCTGGGCGATGCATGGCGCGATCACGTGTGCTGCGTGGTGCTGCAGGACGCTGCCACGAGCCTGTGGCGGCTGCTGTGCGGACTGGCGATCGCGGCGGTCTGGCCAGTCGCGCTGAACACCGCCTCCGGCGTGGCCCCGCTGGATCCGCTGCATGTGCGAGTGGCCCGGACTCTGGGGGCCACCCGCCCGGAGATCCTGCGCACCGTGGTGCTGCCGAGCATCCGCCCCTTCACCATGACGGGCGTGCGCCTGGCGCTGGGCATCGCGTGGGTCGTGATCGTCCCGGCCGAGATGCTCGGCGTGTCCTCGGGACTCGGCTATGAGATCCTCAATGCTCGCGATCGCCTGGCCTACGACGAGATGCTCGTGGTCATCCTCCTCATCGGGCTGATCGGCATCGCGCTGGACGCCCTGGCGCAGTGGCTGCTGCGCGAGCGCTCGAGAGGCTGATCGCATGGAGCTCGCCCAGCTGCCGGGCCTGGCACTGATCTGGATGGTCGCCGTGGCCGCACCCGGTCCGGACATGGTCCTGGTACTCCAGCAGTCCATCACGCGCTCGCGCCGGGCCGGTCTGCTGGCGGCGCTCGGCATCACAACGGGGGCGACCGTCTGGCTGCTCGGCGCCCTGTTCGGGCTCTCCGCGCTGCTGCAGGCTCTGCCCTGGCTGATGAGCTGGCTCGAGCTGCTGGGCGGGCTCATGCTGATCCTCATCGGCGCCACCGGTCTGCGGTCCTGGCGGGCCGCGCGCCGACGCGGCGCCTCCTCGGACGCCACGACCGCGCAGCAGCAGGCTGTCGGACGGGACCGCACGGCCGCTCCTGCCGGAACGGATGCCTATCTGCGTGGCCTGGCCACCAACCTGTCGAACCCCAAGGCGCTCGTGTTCTTCGGGGCGATCTTCTCCCCGTTCCTCACCAGCAGGATCGTCAGCCTCCAGACGGCGATCGTGGTCGGGACCCTGATCGTGCTCACCGTCGTGTGGTTCGGGCTCGTGGCGCTGGCGGCCTCGCAGCGGCGACTCGCCCCGGTGATCGACCGCTTCCGCTCGGGCTTCGACGTGATCGCCAGCTGCTTCTTCATCGCCGTCGGCCTGGGCTTCGTCCTCACCGCGCTCGTGCACCTGCTCGGCTGAGCCGCCTTCCCCTGACAGGCCGTGACGACGTCACGACTTCCCGACGGCCGCCGCATCGTCGCGGTCGGGGCCGTCGCGGGCCCCGGCCTGCGGCTACTCTGATCCGCGATCATCGCGCGTCCGCCTCCACGGCTCGCGCCCCCGCTCACTCCTCCAGGAGATCGCCCATGAGCAGCTCCGCTCCCCGGCCGGACCAGCACCGCTCCGGCCCCGACTCGTCCCCCAGCTCCGACTCGTCCCGTGACCCGGAGGCCTCCCGCCGCACAGGGGAGGCCACCGCCGAGCGCGGCTTCCTGGCCAGGGCCGGGCTGAGCTGGTCGCTGCACGGCGACGGCCGCAACGTGGCCGCCGGCGCCGTCGTGCACCCGCAGCAGCGGCTGTCCTGGCCGCGCACCATCGGCATCGGCGCCCAGCACGTGGTGGCCATGTTCGGGGCGACCTTCCTGGTCCCGCTGATCACGGGCTTCCCGCCGTCGACCACCCTGTTCTTCTCCGGGCTGGGCACGATCCTGTTCCTGGTGATCACGCGCGGGCTGGTCCCGTCGTACCTGGGCTCGTCGTTCGCGTTCATCGCCCCGATCTCTGCGGCCATCGGCCAGTACGGCCCCGGCGGCGCGCTGGGCGGCGTGGTCATGGCGGGCGCCGCCCTGTTCCTGATCGGCGTGATCGTGCAGGTGGCCGGCACCGGCTGGCTCTCAGCGCTGATGCCCCCGCTGGTCACGGGCACGATCGTGGCGCTGATCGGCTTCAACCTGGCCCCTGCGGCCAAGGACAACTTCATGCTCGCGCCCATCACGGCGCTGGTGACCCTGCTGGCGATCATCCTCACGTCCGTGCTCTTCCGCGGGATCCTGGGCCGGCTGTCCATCCTGGTGGGCGTGGTGATCGGGTATCTCACGGCGGTGGTGCGCGGGGAGGTCGACTTCTCAGCGATCAGCGCCGCCTGGGAGGCCGAGGGCCTGCTGGGGCTGCCGCAGTTCCACGCCCCGGAGTTCCACGTCTCGCTGATCGGGCTGTTCGTGCCGGTGATCCTGGTGCTCGTGGCCGAGAACATCGGGCACGTGAAGTCGGTGGCCCTGATGACCGGTCAGGACCTGGATCCCGTGCTGGGGCGCACGATCATGTCCGATGGCCTCGCGACCATCCTGGCCGGCTCCGGCGGCGGCTCCGGCACCACCACGTACGCCGAGAACATCGGCGTCATGGCCGCGACCAAGGTCTACTCGACGGCCGCCTACTGGGTCGCGGCGATCGTGGCGCTGCTGCTGTCGTTCTTCCCGGTCTTCGGCGCCGCGATCGCCACGGTTCCGCCGGGCGTGCTGGGCGGTGCCGCCACGGTGCTCTACGGCATGATCGGCATGCTCGGCGTGCGCATCTGGGTGCAGAACCGCGTGGACTTCTCCCACCCGGTGAACCTGACGACGGCCGCCGTGGCCATGATCATCGGCATCGCCGACTACACGTGGGATGCGTTCGGGATCCAGTTCGCGGGCATCGCCCTGGGCACCGCGGCCACCCTGGTGGTCTTCCACGGCATGCGCGGGATCGCCCTGTGGCGCGGCACCGCCGGCGGCGATCCGCTCACCCCGGACCGCGCGAGCACCCCGCACGACCAGGCCTCCCCGCTCGGCTGACCCTTCCCCGCACCGCCGAGTGGATCCCCAGTTGCGCTGTTCGCCCCGATAGCGCAACTGGGGATCCACTCGGCGCAGTGAGGGGGGGGTTAGGGGCGGGTGCGCAGCTGTCCGGGCTGATCGAGCACGCGGCGGATGGCCTCCACATCGACCTCGCTCACCGTGGCCGGCGACCACTGCGGCTCATCCTGCTTGTCGATCATGGTGCAGCGCACGCCCTCGGCGAAGTCCGGGGAGACGATCGTGTCCGCGGCCAGCGCCAGCTCGCGCTCCAGGCACTCCTGCAGCGACTCGGCCTCCGCCCCGCGCTCCAGCAGCTCCCACGTGCGCACCAGCGACGACGGCGACGCCCCCGCCAGGTCCTCGGCCGGGGCCTTGACCAGGATCTCGCCCAGCGTGTCCGCACCGTAGAGCTCCTCGATCTCGTCCCAGCGCTCGGGCAGCGAGGCCTCCGGGATGCCGTCGTTCTCCCCCGGGCCGGCCGAGTGCTCGGCGACGGCGGCGGCGACGCCATCACTGACCACGGCCTCCTTGAAGGCCTCGAGCCGCGACTCAGGCACGAAGTTGTCGGCCAGCCCGATCGCCAGCGCGTCCGGCCCGGAGATCCGAGCGCCGGTCAGGCCCATCCAGCGGCCCACGCCCAGCGACGGACCGCGGCCCAGCAGCGAGACCCGCGGCAGGAACCACGAGGCGCCGATGTCCGGGAAGAATCCGATCGCCGTCTCCGGCATGCACATCACGGTCGTGTCGGTGACGATGCGGTGCGAGCCGTGCACGGAGATGCCCATGCCGCCGCCCATCGTGTAGCCCTCCATGACCGCGACGTACGGCTTGGGGTACTGCGCGATCACCAGGTCGAGCGAGTACTCGTCGGTGAAGGCGGCCACGCCGTCCTCGAAGCGGTCGTCGAGCACGGCGTCGCGGATCTGCCGGATGTCGCCGCCGGAGCAGAAGGCGCGCGGGGCGGAGGTGGTCACGAGCACCTGGGTGACGGCGTCGTCGTCCCGCCAGGCCCACAGGGCTTTTAGCATGTCGCGGTACATGCGCGCCGTGAGCGCATTGAGGGCCTTGGGGCGGTCCAGGACGATGATCCCGGTGCCGTCCCGCACCTCGGTGCGCACGTAGGCCTCGGAATCGGGGGCGGGTTCGCTCGCTGCGTTCTGCGTCATGATCACCACAGTAGGAGCGCGCACCTGCCGGGAGGCAGAGCCCGACGGCGGTTGCCGCCGCAGTTCCCGTCGACGGCCCCCTCAGCCGATCAGGCGCCCTTTCATCTCCGGGAGCAGGAGCCCGGCGATCGCCGCGATCGCGAAGGCCGCCGAGAACACCCCGAAGACCACCGGCATGCCGCCGGCGACGAACAGCACGGGGACGATCAGGGGCGCTGCGATCGAGGCGATGCGCCCCACTCCTGCCGCCAGCCCGGTGCCGGTGCCGCGCAGGGACGTGGGGTAGAGCTCGGGGCCGATCGCGTAGAGCGTGCCCCAGGCCCCGAGGTTGAAGAACGACAGGCAGCACCCGGCCGCGATCACCGCGGCCTCCGAATCCGCCAGCCCGAAGCCGATGGCGGAAGCAGCCGAGCCCGCCAGGAAGACCACCAGCGTCACGCGCCGTCCCAGGACCTCGATCAGCCACGCGGCCATGGCATAGCCGGGCAGCTGGGCGAGCGTGATGATCAGCGTGAAGCCGAAGGAGCGCACCAGGCTGTAGCCCTGCTCGACCAGCAGCGACGGGATCCACGTGAAAGCCCCGTAGTAGGCCAGGTTGAGGCAGAACCACACCGTCCACAGCGCGAGCGTGCGCCGTCGCAGCCCAGCGGCGAAGATCGACGACGGCTGCCCCTGCTCGGGCTGTCCCTGCAGCGACGGATCTGCCGGTGCCTCGACCCTCGCGGAGTCGATCGCGGCTGCGGGCCGCTCGGCGGACCGGATCTCGGCCTCATCGCGCGCCGCCTCGACGGCCGCGGCGTCGTCGTGGTCGGAGCCCTCCCGGCGCCCGCCGCCGGTCTCGAAGTCGCGCACGACGCGCTCCGCCTCGTCATACCGACCGCGCGATTCCAGGAAGCGCACGGACTCCGGCAGCCCGAATCGGACCACCAGGGCGTAGAGGGCCGGCACCGCCCCGAGAGCCAGGGCCCAGCGCCAGCCGGAGTCCGAGGCCGCGACCACGAAGTACCCGATCGCCGCGGCGGCGATCCAGCCCAGCGCCCAGAACGCCTCGAGCCACACGACCACGCGGCCGCGGATGCGCCGCGGCGCGAACTCGGACACTAGCGTGGAGGCCACCGGCAGCTCCGAGCCCAGGCCGAGGCCCACGAGGAAGCGCAGGATGATCAGCGCCGTCACCGACATCGCCAGCGCGCTGGCCCCGGTCGCCAGGCCGTAGACCAGCAGCGTCAGGCTGAACACCGCTCGGCGTCCGATCCGATCCGCGAGCAGACCGCCCAGCGAGGCCCCCAGCGCCATGCCGAGGAAGCCCGCCGAGATGATCCAGGACCGGGTCTGCGCGTCGAGGCCCCACTGCTGCGCCAGGGCGGCGATCACGAAGGAGATCAGGCCCACGTCCATGGCATCCAGCGCCCAGCCGATGCCGGAGGCCCCGAGCAGCCGGCGATGCCGCCCGTTGAAGGGCAGCCGGTCGAGGCGCTCGGTGCGCGTGGGGCCATGGACGGTCTGCGTGTTCACGAGCCTGCTCTCTGTGGGGGCGTGCCGGGGTCGGCCGCACGGATGGGGTCCGCGCCGCCGGTCACAGCGTCAGCACGTGCTCCAGCAGATCGCGCGTGTACTCGCTGTCCGGACGGGCCAGGACGTCCTCGGTGAGCCCATGATCCACGATCCGGCCCTTCTGCAGCACCGCCAGGCGGTGAGCGATGTGCCGGGACAGCGTGATGTTGTGCGTCACGAACAGCATGGCCATGCCGGTCTCGTCCTGGATCTCGCGCAGCAGCTCGATCACCGCGGCCTGCACGGAGACGTCCAGCGCCGAGGTCACCTCATCGCACACCAGCACCGACGGGGCGCTGACCAGCGCGCGGGCAATCGCCGCGCGCTGCCGCTCGCCGCCGGAGAGGTCACCGGGTCGGCGGTCGATGTAGGAGCGGCCGAGCCGGACCTGATCCAGCGCCACGGAGACCGCCTCGCGACGCTGCGCCGAGGACATCCCGCCGCCCATCTGCAGCGGCACGGCCAGGGACTCGCTGATCGTGCGCCGGGGGTTCAGCGACGAGAAAGGCGACTGGAAGATGTACTGGATGCGCCGACGCTGCTCGGCCGTGCGCTTGCGGGTGGTCTCGGCCAGCGGCTCACCGTCCAGCAGCACCTGCCCGGTCCACGACGCCGCCGACAGTCCCGCGATGGCGCGGGCCAGGGTGGTCTTGCCGGAGCCCGACTCGCCCAGCAGCATCGTGGTCTGCCCCCAGTGCAGCTCCAGCCGCAGCCCGTCCAGCACCGTCTTGGGCCCGTACGACAGGCTCAGGTCCTCGACCGCCAGCAGGGGACGCGACGACGGCGTCGTCGCCTCCCGCTCGGACCGAGGCTCGGCCAAGGCCGCCGTCTCGGGCTCGGCCGTGGACGCCGAGGGGGCCGCGGTCCCCGCCGGGTCCTCGGTCGTGTCCGCGTCCTGCGCCCACGGGAGCGCGGCTGGGGCGCCGACCGCCGTTCCGGCTCCCGACGGTGCGTCCGAGGGCGCCTGCGCCGCGTCAGCCGCGCCCGCCCCGCCGCGCTGGCCGACCGGCAGGCCGCCGCCGATGCGCTTGTGGCCCTCGAGGTCCGGCACGGCCACCACCAGGCGGCGCGTGTAGTCGTGGGTCGGGGCGCGCAGCACCTGCTCTGCCGAGCCGGCCTCCACGATGCGGCCCTTGAGCATGACTGCGACCTCGTCGGCGATCTGGGCGACCACCGCGATGTCGTGGGTGATGTAGAGCCCTGCGGCGTCGTGGCGGCGGGTCAGGTCGATGACCGTGTCCAGGACCAGATCCTGAGTGGCCACGTCCAGGCCCGTGGTGGGCTCGTCCAGGATGATCACGGCCGGGCGGGTCGCGAACGCCATGGCGATGCCGATGCGCTGCTGCTGACCGCCCGAGAGCTGATGCGGGTAGCGGCGCTGGGAGGCGGCGTCCGAGGGCATGCCCACCTCCTCGAGCACCTCGGCCACGCGCGCCGTGCGGGAGGCGGGGCCGTCGCCGTAGTCGTGGATGCGCAGGACCTCGGCGATCTGCTCGCCCACGCGCATGGACCCGTTGAGCGACAGCGCAGGGTCCTGCGGGACGTAGGCGATCGTGGACCCGCGAAGCCGCCGCACCTGCGCCGAGCTCAGCTCCGGGAGCTGCGCGCCGTCCGGGTGGAAGCGCGAGGCGCCCGGATGCAGCGTGATCGAGCCGCCGCGCAGCTCCAGGCCCGGCCTGAGGTACGACATGCACGCCAGGGCTGCCGTCGTCTTGCCGGAGCCGGACTCCCCCACCAGCGCCAGGATGCGCCCGGGGTGCAGCTCGAAGCCGATGTCGTGCAGGATCTGGCGTCCGCCCGTCACGCCGAGATCCAGCCCGGACACGCTCAGGGCGGTCTCGACGGTGGCCGCCGACGACGGGTCCGCGGCGCGCCTGCCTTCTGCGCGCGATGCAGTGCTCGGGGTCATCGTCGTCCCTCCTCGGGGCTCGAGGCGGCATCGGATCCGGTGCCGGAGGCGGTGGCCGAGCCGGTGGAGGCCTCGGATTCGGGAACCGCCGGGCCGCCCGCTGGTGCCGCGCCCTGTGCGCCGGCTCGGATGCCCTCGAGATCCTCCTCGACCACGGAGCTGCCGCCGGCCGAGGCGGCCGCGATGCCGTCGGCGATCAGGTTGGTGCCCACCGTCAGCACGGCGATCGCCAGCACGGGAAGCAGCACGCCCCACGGCTGGACGGCCAGGGCGATGCGGTTCTCGTTGATCATCAGGCCCCAGTCGGCGGTGGGCGGCTGCATGCCCAGGCCCAGAAAGGACAGCGAGGCCAGCGCGCCGATCGAGTAGGTCATGCGCAGACCGAGCTCGACCATCAGCGGGCCCGTGACGTTCGGCAGGATGTCCTGGGCCAGGATCCGCCACTGCGGCACGGCGTACATGTGGGAGGCCAGGACGTAGTCCTCGCCCACCACGCCGACGGCGGCCGAGCGCATCACGCGCGCGGTGCGCGGCGCATGGGTCAGGCCGACGACCAGGATCAGCACCCAGCCCTTGGGGCCGAGCACGGTGACGGCCAGCATGGCGAACACGAGCTGCGGCAGCGCGAGTCCGATGTCGCCGATGCGCATGATCAGGGCATCGAGCCAGCCGCCGCGCATGGCCGCGACCATGCCCAGCACTGCGCCCAGGCCCACGCCCAGCACCGTGGCCGCCGCGGACCACAGCAGAAGGCGCCAGCCGCCTGCCAACCAGCGGGAGAGGACGTCGCGGCCCAGGTTGTCAGTGCCCAGCGCCGCGCCGTCGGCCACGAAGGGCCGCCCCACGAACTCGGTGGTGGTGTGCCCCGTCAGCGCGGCGGCCAGGAACGGCCCGAGGATCGCCACGAGCAGCACGGCCCCGGTCAGGATCAGACCCGCCTTGGACTCCGTGCGGGCCAGGAATCGGCGGGTCAGGCTGTCGCGGACCGGGCCGCCGCCGATCGCGCCGGTCGAGGGGGCCCTGGTGGTGGGAGCGCTCATCGTCCCGACTCCGTTCGCAGCTTGGGATTGGCAAGGATCCCGACGACGTCGGCCAGCAGGTTGACCACCACGTAGAAAGCGGCGATCAGCAGCGAGATCGTCTGCACGACCTGGACGTCGCGGTTGTTCACCGCATCGACCATGGCCTGCCCGATCCCGGGATACCGGAAGAGGACCTCGATGACCACGATGCCGCCGGCCAGCCAGGCCAGCTGCATGGCCACGACCTGGGCCACCGGACCGATCGCATGGGGCAGGGCGTGGCGCAGGATGACCTGCCGCTCCGGCACGCCCTTGAGCCGGGCCATCTCCACGTAGCCGCTGGAGAGGACCTCGGTCATGGTCTGGCGCATCATGCGCACCATGTAGGGCACCACCACGAGCACGAGCGCGGCCACCGGCAGCACGAGCTGGAGCGGGAACTCCCACACCCGCGTTCCGGGGGCGGCCATGGTCACGGAGGGCAGGATCTGCAGCACGGTCGTGGAGAACAGCGCCACGAGCACGATGCCGACCACGAACTCCGGCAGCGAGGCGAGGATCATGGACCCGGTGTTCAGCGCGGTGTCCGAGGCGCGGCCGCGGCGCAGGGCGGCCCAGGTGCCCAGGGCGAGCCCCAGGGGCACGGCGATCACGGCGGCGATGGCCATGAGCACGAGCGAGTTGACGATCCGCTCGCCCAGCAGCGCGCTGATCGAACCGCCCGTGGCGGCGGAGACGCCGAGGTCCCCGGTGAGGATGCCGCTCAGCCAGTCGAAGTAGCGCTGCCACCAGGGCTGATCCAGCCCCAGCTGCGAGCGCAGGGCCTCGAGCCGCTCGGGGGTCGCCTGCTGGCCCAGGATCGCCTGGGCGGGATCGCCCGGCAGCAGCAGGGTGAAGACGAAGACGACGAAGGACACCGCCAGCAGGACCAGCACGGAGACCGCCAGCCGCTTCAGGATCATGCTCAGCATCTCTCAGGCCTCCCCGTCCGCGGCGTCGCCGGTCTCGATCCACAGGTTCCGGAAGCGGAACGACGCGATCGGCATGCCCGATCGGTCGCTGGCCCCGCCGCCCACGTAGCGCTGATAGGCATCGGCCACGTCGAAGAAGCCGAAGATGATGTTGCCGCCCTCGTCGTGATGCAGCTGCATGGCCTGGCGGATCAGCTCGTCGCGATCGGCGTCGTCCAGGGTCTCGCGGGCCTGGGCCACGAGCTGCGTGAACTCGGGCTGGTCCCAGTGGGTCTCGTTGTACGGAGAGTCCGGCAGGGAGGTGTCCGCGGCCTGCGGCAGGAAGTTGCGCGTGTAGTAGAACGACTGCGCGAACGGGAACTCCAGGTAGCCCGAGCCGAAGAACGTGGTGGCATCGACCCTGCGCAGCGAGACCTCGATCCCGGCGTCTGCGGCCTGCTCGACGAAGACCGTGGCGGCCTCGACCGCACCGGCCTGGATCGGGGCGGTCACCAGCTCGATGCTCAGCCCGTCCGGGTGCCCGGCCTCGCTCAGCAGCTGCTTGGCGCGCTCGATATCGCGCTCGCGCTGCGGCAGGTCCTGCGGGTAGGCGGAGTCGAACGGCGAGTACATGTCGTTGCCGACCCTCCCCTGCCCGGCGAAGGCGACCTCGATCATCTGCTCGCGGTCGATCACGAGCTTGAAGGCCTCCCGCACCCGGGGGTCGTCGAACGGCGCCATGTCGGTGCGCATGGTGAACGGGACCCAGTTGCCGGTCTCGGAGGTGATCACCTGGATGCGGGGGTCCTCCGAGATCACGTGGACCAGCGGCAGCGGCACCTGCGCGATCACGTCCACCTGCGAGGACAGCAGCGAGTTCATCAGCGCGTCCTCGTCGTCGAAGTTCATCAGCAGGACCTCGTCCAGATGCGGACGGCCCTGCCAGTAGTCGTCGAAGGCCGTCAGCTGCGTGGTCCCGCCCGGTTCGAAGTCCGTGAGCCGGAACGGACCGGTGCCGATCGGGTCGGCGGGGTCGTAGTCCTGCGGCACGATGCCCATGACGTACTGGGCCAGCGCATCCGTGAGCACCGCGTCCGGGGAGCCCAGCACGAAGCGCACGGTGCGCTCGTCGACCTCCTCGACGGACTCGAGCGTGGCCAGCTTGCTGGACCCGCTCTTGGGATCCTCCGGGTTCATGATCCGTTCGAAGGTGAAGCGCACGTCCGCCGAGGTCAGCGGCCTGCCGTCGTGGAAGCGCACCCCTTCGCGCAGCGTGACCGTCCACTGATCGCCGGTCTCGTTCGGCTCGGCCGACTCGGCCAGCGACGGCACCACCTGGTAGTCCGCGTCATAGGCGAACAGGGTGTCGTAGAGGTTGAACATGCGGGCGGCGTCGCCGGTGCCCAGGGGAACGTGGGCGTCGACGGTGTCCGAGGCGCCGCCTCCGGTGATCCCCACGCGCAGCGTCCCGCCCTCCACGGGGGTGTCGCCGGCCTCGAGCACCGAGGCCTCCGTTCCGCCGCAGCCGCTGAGCACGAGCCCGGCACCGCCGGCAGCCACGGCCAGCAGCCCTCGACGGCTCAGCCGAGGGGGTATCAGGCGAGCGGAGAGCGCAGACGAGGACAGGGGGACAGAGCGGAGCTGAGGGTCTGAAGCCATGGAGTCATCCGAGTGTCGAGCCCCGAGACGTGACGGGGCACTGCGCCCGGGCGATCGCAGCGGACCTGACCGGGTCGTGGGCAGAAGGATGCTCAGCTACGGGATGCTGCCGGAGCTGCGCTCATGGAAGCTCCAGTCGCGGCGGCGGGCCTGGAGGGTGGATCCGCTCACTGTCGTCATGATCCGCCTCCTCCAGGTGCGCGCGACCGCGGCACCGGGGTGGTGCCAGACCCATGAGGTCTCCTGCCGAGTCGCACGTCACACACTAGGCCCCGGGATGGACCGCGGCCAGGGCGGAGGGCTTGATTGCAGGCCTTGTCATGAGCGGGTGCTGCGGAGCCGAGGGCTCGGGTCGGGCGTCGCGGGCCTGCACGTCAGGCCCGGGCGGCCTCCTCGGCCAGCACGTCCATGGCCAGATCGGCGCGGTTCGTGACGATCGCGTCCGCCCCCTCATGCAGGAGGGTCCTCATGTCCTGCGGCTCGTCGACGGTCCAGACGTGCACCTGGACTCCGACCGCGTGGGCGCGCTCGATCAGCCGCTCGGTGATCAGGCGGCGATCGCGCAGGCGAGGACCGATCACCGGCAGCCCGATCAGCTCGGGGGCGAACCAGCGCCAGAACATGGGCAGCTGCACGGCCTCGAACGGCGGGACCCAGCGCCCCGCCAGCCGGAGCACCACCGGCCACAGCCGCGGCACCAGGCTCAGGCAGATGATCATCAGCGCGGAGCCGAGGGATCCGGCCGACGAGCTCGGCACGGCCAGCCCGCGCTCGCGCAGGTGCTGAAGGGTCCGGCGCCGGCGGCAGTCCGAGAAGGACGCGATCCGTACACGGTCCACGGCACCGGCGCGCTCCAGCAGCTCGGGCAGCGCCGCCACGGAGGCCTCGTCCTTCACATCGATGTTGAACCGGGCCTCCGGCATCTCCTCGAGCAGGTGCGCCAGCGTCAGCGGGGGCTCTCCCCCTGCCACGCTGAGCTCCATCATCTGGGCGTGGGTGTGATCGCCGACCTGCCCCGAGCCGTCGGTGACGCGGTCCAGCGAGCCGTCGTGGAAGACCATCACCACGCCGTCGCTGGTGGTGTTGACGTCGAGCTCGAGCCACAGGCAGCCGAGGTCCCAGGCGGCCTGGAAGGCGGTGAGGGTGTTCTCCGCTCCCGCGAGGGAGAAGCCGCGGTGGGCCATGACCGACGGCGTGGAGCCGTCCCTGTTGGTGTCGACGGCCGAAGGCGCCGTGCGGGATTCCATGCGCCGATAGTACGCACTTAGTTACCGACGAGTCACCAGAGTTCCGGGCAGTTGCCACGTGATTCCCGCGACGTGGTTCACAGGTCGGCGCGCACCGCCAGCAGCTGCTCGATGACCTGGGCGACGCCGTCGTCGTCGAAACCGGGCGCGGTGCGCTCGACGGCCGCCACGACCGCCGGGTCCCCGGAGCTCAGGGCATAGCCGTACCCCGCCCACTGCAGCATCCGCAGATCGTTCGGCATGTCACCGAAGGCCAGGACCTCATGGGCCTCGATGCCCCTCTGGCGGCAGTGCTCGGCCAGCGCCTCCGCTTTGGAGAGCCCGGTGCGCGCGATCTCTGCCAGGGGGGCCTGCGCCACGGAGTGCGTGACCGAGACCAGATCGGAGACCTCCTCGCTGACCGCGGCCACGAACTGCTGCGGATCGGCTCCGGGCAGGCGGGCGAGGAGCTTCACGACGCGGTCATCGGGCTCGAGCACCTGGGGCAGCGGGCCGATCCGAGCTCCCCTGATCCGAGTGCGGTCACCGACCAGCCAGTCCGGCTCGGCCGCCACGCCGCGCAGCGTCTCGGCGCTGAACACGGCCTGCGGGAAGAGTCGGCGCAGGCGCGCATGGACCTCGAGCGCCGTCTGGGCGCTGAGGGTCCTGCTGGAGACCACGGCCTCCTGGGCGAAGTCGTAGACGAGCGCCCCGTTGGAGCAGATGACGGCCCCGATGGGTGCCTGGTCCTCCCCGTCCGCACCCGGGGCGATCGACTCCCCCAGCTCATGGAGATCGCGCAGAGGGTCCAGCCAGCGCCACGGGCGCCCCGTGACGAAGATGATCGGGATTCCGGCCGCCTCGAGCTGTCTCAGGGCCTGCTGGGTCCGAGGCCGGAAGCGGAAGTCGTGGCCGATCAGCGTGCCGTCGAGGTCGCTGGCCACGAGACGGACCTCCCGGGCCATCCGCTGCGGATCCGGGCCCAGGAGGTCGGTCCGACTCACTTCTCCTCGTGGGTCCCGGTCAGGAAGGCCCGGCCGATGCCGTGGAAGAACAGGTTGAAGTTCAGCACGGCGGGCGAGGCGCCCTCCACGTCCAGGTGATCGGTGTCCACCGCGGTGACGCAGAAGATGTAGCGGTGAGGGCCGTGGCCGGGAGGTGGAGCCGCGCCCTCGAAGGCCTCGGAGCCGCCGTCGGCGCGGTGGCGCGTGGAGCCCTCCGGCGGGCTGGCGGCCGCACCGGTCTCCAGGGAGGTCACGTCCGCGGGGATGTTGGACAGCGCCCAGTGCCAGTAGCCCGAGGGCGTGGGGGCATCCGGGTCGAAGGCCGTCACCACGTAGGAGCGGGTGCCCTCCGGGGCGCCGGACCAGCTCAGCTGCGGCGAGACGTCCTGCCCCGCGACCTGTGCCTGGGGCAGCGGCTGGCCGTCGGCGATGTCCTGCGAGCTCAGCTCGAAGACGGGCAGCTCGGGAAGTCCTGCATAGGGTTCGCGATCGAGCATGGGATCCTCCTAGATCCGTCGTGTCGTCCTTGCGATGGTGTCCCGGTGCCGCCGGACCTGTGCGCGGCGGCGCCCGGGGAGCTCAGTCATCCAGCGTCCGGTCGAGCCCGGCACGCTCGGCTCCGTCCGGCTCGGCTGGAGCGGCCGGCTCCGCGGCGACGCCCGCCAGGGCCTCGAGCTCGCTGCGGCGCGGGAGATCCGCACCGGCGCGCGAGACGGTGATGGCCGCAGCATCCGCCGCCCGGGTCAGGATCTCCCGGACCTCGTCCTCGCCGAGCGCCGCCAGGCGCTGGGCGGCTCCGGGACCGGTGATCCCGCGATCGGCGGCCTGCGAGATCAGCGCGGCCATGAAGGTGTCGCCGGCGCCGACGGTGTCCACGACATCCGTGCGGCGGGCGGGGACCTCGATGCCCACGGGGCCGGTGGCCTCGGTCACCGCCCAGGGTCCCATCTCCCCGCGGGTCACGACCACCATGCCGGCGCCCTTGCGCAGCCACGCGCGGGCCGACTCCTGGAGGGTCGAGCCGGGGTAGAGCCACAGCAGGTCCTCGTCCGAGGCTTTGATGAGATCCGAGCGCTCGGCCAGCTCCTCCACGCGGGCGCGGACGCGCTCCACGTCCGGGGTGATCGACGGGCGGCAGTTGGGGTCCAGGCTGATCAGGGCTCGGCCCCGCGCCGCCTCGATGAGCCGACGCACCGTGTCCGCGCCCGGCTCGAGCGCGGCTGCGATGGAGCCGGTGTGCACAGCCTCCGAGGTCTCGGCGATGCGCTCCAGGTCCTCGTCCGACAGCGGCGGATCCCAGGTCAGCGCGAACTCGTACTCGGCCGAGCCGTTCTCGGCCAGGATGGCCTCCGCGGTGGAGGTCGGCTGAGCCTGGCGCGGCAGCGGCAGCTCGATCCCCTCTGCCGAGAGGCTCTGCTCCAGGAGGCGGCCGTCGTCGTCCTCGCCCCAGGTGCCCAGGAAGGTCACTGGGTGCCCCAGTCGGGCCAGGCCCACCGCGACGTTGAAGGGGCTTCCGCCAGGGTGCCTCACGGCCTCTCCGCCCGGGCGTGAGACGACGTCCACGAGTGCCTCACCGATGACTGTCAGCATGGCGCCACAGTAGCAGTGGGCCACGCCGCGGCTGCGTGGTGCACCGGCTAGGATCTAGCCCGGATCCAGGCCTCCGTGCCTGCGCCACACACACTCCGGAGCACCGGCCCACCGCGGGCCAGCGGTGCGAGTCGTGCGACGACGCACGCAGCCAAGGCCCCGACAGCGTCGTCGGAGCCAGGAAGCAGGTCATCTGTGAACTCCGTCGAGCCCTGGAACGAGCGCGAGGCCCGCGCCGAGGCCATGGTGCCCGTGATCGGCCGTCTCTACCGCGAGAACAAGGTCGTCCTGAGCATCCACGGCCGGTCGCTGGTCCACAAGTCCGTCCTGGACATCCTCAAGGCGCACCGCTTCGCTCGGCGCATCGTCGGCGAGGAGCTGCCCACGGAGGTCACCGAACAGCTCATCGGCATCATCGACTCCCTCGATCTGGGCGCCAGCCGCATCGACCTGGGCCGTCTGGCCGCCGGGCTGCAGGAGTCCCAGCGCGAGGACGTGCAGCAGTACGTCCGCGAGCAGCTGGCCGCCGTCGTCCAGCGCAAGGGCCAGAACATCGCCAAGACGCAGGACGTCGTGCTCTACGGCTTCGGGCGCATCGGCCGCCTGCTGACCCGCATCCTGGTGGAGCGCAACGACGGCACCGGCATGGTGCTGCGCGCCGTCGTGGTCCGCAAGAAGCCCGGCAACGACCTGGTCAAGCGCGCGTCCCTGCTGCGCCGCGACTCGATCCACGGCAAGTTCAACGGCTCGATCGTGGTGGATGAGCAGCGCAACGTGATCACCGCCAACGGCGTGGACATCCAGGTGATCTACGCCGACAGCCCCTCCGAGGTCGACTACACCGCCTACGGGATCCACGACGCCATCCTGATCGACAACACCGGCGTCTGGCGCGATGTCGACGGCCTCTCCCGGCACCTGCAGTCCCAGGGCATCGCCAAGGTCCTGCTGACCGCGCCGGGCAAGGGCGGGATGAAGAACATCGTCTGCGGCGTCAACGACTCGGACATCTCCGCAGAGGACCGGATCGTCTCCGCCGCCTCCTGCACCACCAACGCCATCACCCCGGTGGTCAAGGTGATCGACGACGAGTACGGCATCTCCCAGGGACATGTGGAGACCGTCCATGCCTTCACCAACGACCAGAACCTCACGGACAACTACCACAACGGCCCCCGCCGCGGCCGTGCCGCTGGTCTGAACATGGTGCTCACCGAGACCGGCGCCGCCAAGGCCGTCGCCAAGGCGCTGCCCAAGATGGAGGGCCGCCTCACCGGCAACGCCATCCGCGTCCCCGTTCCCGACGTCTCCATGGCCGTGCTGACCCTGCAGCTCGATCGTGCCCCGGCCGATGCCGCCGAGCTCAACGCCTTCCTGCGCGGCATCTCCCTGGACTCCCCGCTGAGCCGCCAGATCGACTACACCGACTCCCCGGAGACGGTGTCCTCCGACCTCGTGGGCTCCCGCTACGCCTCCGTGGTGGACGGCCTGGCCACCGTCGTGAACGGCAAGACCGTGGTGGTCTACGTCTGGTACGACAACGAGTTCGGCTACTCCTCGCAGGTGGTGCGCGTGGCCGCCAAGATGGCGAACATCCAGCAGCCCACCTTCCCCTCGGACTGGACCGGCGCCAGCGCCATCCCGGCGAACTGAGGCTTAGGGGCCGCGTCGAGCGGCCTCCGGGTGTCGCCTTCCCCGTCGAGTAGCCCCGTGGTGTGTGTCTGAGGCTCTCAGCGCACACCACGGGGCCACTCGTCTGTGCCGGAGTCGAATGCTCACACCACAGCGCCACTCGTCTGCGTGGGAGCCGAATGCTCACACCGCGGCGCCGTTCGACGCAGGTGAAGGCCGACGTGCGGAATCGAGAGCTCAGACGGTGCGAGCGGTGACGACCAGGTTGTACTCGTAGCTCCAGGCGCCGCCGGTGCTGATGGAGGCGCCGGAGCAGGTCACGAGCACCAGCTCATCCGGACCGGTGCTCTGCAGCACGTCCTCGGGAAGCGCCTGCTGCTCGTAGACCTGCAGCGATTCGACGACGTACTCGTGGACCTCGCCCTCGTCGTCGGTGACCAGGACCGGGGCGCCCGTCTCGAGTCCGGCGATCAGCGACGCTCCGGGCGCACCGATCTGCGCGGACTGGTCGTACCAGACGGTGCCCGGCGCCTCGGGCAGCACGAGCGCTCCGTCCACCGCCCGCGACGGCGAGCAGCCCACGCTGAGGCTCCGGGTCGGGGCCTCGAGGCGATCGGGCTGACCGGCCAGGGAGGCGGCTGCCGCGGAGGTGTCCACGGAGCCGTCGTACGTGTCTGCGGCCTCGGGGCCGTAGGGCCGCTCGGGCATGGGCGCCTCGACCACGCGGGCCTCGGGCTCGCGCCCGGCTGCGCGGTCGAGGAGATCGGAGCCTTCGCGCTGCGCCCCCGCCTGCATGCGATCCCACGCACTGGATCCCGGCGGGGTGCCGACGGCGGCGTCGGGCTGAGCGGCGTAGTGCACCGCCGTGCCGATCACCGCAGCCACCACCAGCAGCGCACCGAGCAGCGCCAGGACGGCGGCCACAGGCCTGCGGCGATCAACGCTCATGGGGCCCAGCATCTCAGGATCCAGGGACGACGAAGCCCCCGACCGACGGCAGCTCCCTCAGGGCTGCCGCCGACCAGGGGCTCCGAGGGCTCACCCGCCGCGCGAGCGCCGCAGGCGCGGCACGGCGAAGACGGCTGCGGCCAGAAGCAGGAGCACGCCGTCGCCCAGGGCGAGGGGCGTCCAGCCGCTCGTGCCGACCAGACCGGCGCCCTCGCCCGAGTGGACCTCCACCTGATCGGGGCCGCCGTGGTCGCCGCCGCCCGAAGCCGGGACCACCGGCTGCTCGGAAGGCTGCTCGCTCGGGGCTGCCGGGGTCTCGGGCACGGCAGAGGGCGTCGCCGTGGGCTCCGGGGTCGGCTCCGGGGTCGGCTCGTCCGGCACCGCGACGATGCCAGCGTCCAGCGAGCGCAGGTGACGAGCCCCGGGTCCGAAGGCCACCGTGGAGGTGGTGACGGCTGCGACGACGGCCAGAGCCGCCGTGCGACGCGGACGAGTGCTGCGGCCGAGGACGGCAGACGGATGCTGGGACATGGGTCTCCTCATGGTCGTGGGGGCGCCACCCGGTGCACCCGCTCACTTTCCCCCATGAGGCCAGGCACAGCACCTTGTGCCGTTGGCCACGTCGTAGACCTGAAACTGCAGGTCAGAACGGTTTTCCGGGGAAAATTCCCGCGCCCGTCTCCAAAGAAGCACCAGACGATCCCTCAGCCCAGCAGCCACTCCTGCATGGCCTGGCCCAGCCCGTGCAGATCCTCGAGATGGACCATCTCCCGCGCCGAGTGCATGGACAGCAGCCCGACGCCCACGTCCAGGGTGCGCATGCCCAGTCGTCCCGCTGTGATGGGACCGATGGTGGAGCCGCACGGCACGGCGTTGTGGGAGACGAACTCCTGGACCGGCACATCGGCGCTGCGGCAGGCCAGCCGCCACTGGGCAGCGCCATCGGCGTCGGTCGTGTAGTGCTGATCCGCGTTGATCTTCAGCAGCGGACCGCCTCCCGGCATCGGCCGCACGGCGGGGTCGTGGTGGCCGGGGTAGTTGGGGTGCACCAGGTGCCCGGCATCGGAGGACAGACACGAGGACGAGGCGATCGCCGCCCGTCGACGGTCCTCGTCCCAGCCCAGCGCCGCCCCCACGCGCACCAGCACATCCTCGAGGAACGGCCCGGCGGCCCCGGAGCGGGTGCGCGAGCCGACCTCCTCGTGGTCGAAGGCCGCAAGCATCGCGATGTGCCGACCGCCGCGCAGGTCATCGAGCCGGCCGGTCAGCGCCTCGAGACCCGCGTGCACGGAGGTGAGGTTGTCGAGCCGCCCCGAGGCCAGCAGCTCCTGGTGCGCGCCGAAAAGGCGCGGCTGCTGCGTATCGGCCAGCACGATGTCCCAGCCCAGCAGGTCCTCGGCGCGCACCCGCAGGCCGCCCCGGGATGCCGCCTCGGCCAGCAGCGCCAGGACATCCCCGGGTTCGTCGCCGCAGCCCCAGATCGGCTGGGTGTGCTGCTGCGGATCCAGGCTCAGCGCCTTGTTGGCCCCGCGGTCCAGGTGAATCGCCAGCTGCGGGATCCGCGCCACGGGCGCCGTCGCCACCAGGCGGGACTCCGCCCCCTGCTCGGTGCGCACGGTGATCCGCCCGGCCAGGCGAAGCTCTCGATCCAGCCACGAGTTCACGAGCGGGCCGCCGTAGATCTCCACCCCGGCCTGCCACCAGCCTGAATGCCCCGTGCTGGGGCGCGGCTTGAGCTTGAACGACGGCGAGTCCGTGTGGGCCCCGACGACCCGGAATCCCGCCCGCTCCCCCAAGGCCTCCGGGGTCACCCAGGCGATCAGGGCGCCGTCGCGCACCACGTACGACGGCTGCCGGACGTCGTCGCCGGACCAGGCGTCGCGCTCGTCGAGCTGATGGAAGCCGGCGGCTTCGAGCCGTCGCGCGCCCTCTGCGGCAGCGTGAAAGGAGCTCGGCGAGGCCATGACGAGCTCCGCGAGATCCTGGGCGTTCCGCGCGGCCGGCGACTGCGGCCAGTCGGGATCGGCGGGGATCTGGGGACTGGGCTGAGCGGGCGTGTCGACCATGTGCTCCAGTGTAGGGACGGCCCACGGAAGCAGCTGCGTGCGATAGCGGGACCCCGGGGCACATCCATCGACTCGAGTCCATGCCGTGCCGTCGGGCTCTGCTCCTTAGAACTTCGAGATGTAGGGCATTCCGAACCTCAGAACCTGTATGTTCTCTGTATGACACACGCGGCGTCGGACGCCCCTCCGAAGCCCGCCTCCCCCCAGATCCTCTCTGACGGCACGGGGCGGGGCCCCACCATGGGCATGACCGCCCTGGCCCTGGCCCTGACCGCCATCGTGCTCTCGACGATCTGCGCGGCCTTCGTGGGCGTGGTGCTGATCGAGGCGCAGCAGTTCGGCGACGGCACCTGGGCAGGCATGCCGCGCGACTCCCAGATCAAGGCCTCCGTGCTGCTGGCCGCACAGGCGGTCTGCGGTCTCATGGGCCTGGCCGCCATGGCCATGGGCGCGACCGCCTTCCTGCGCCGACGCGGACGCGGCGCGGGCCGCATGGCCATGATCGTGGCGGCGCTGGGCCCCGTCGTGGCCTGGGGGACCTGGAGCGCCGCCTCGAGCGTCGCAGCCTGAAGCCCCGCGCCTGACGGGGCCTCCCGCCGGAGCCCTGCTCTGCCGCACCGCGCCACTCGACCAGGCAGCGCCGCGGCACCGATCACGGTGAGGGCCGCTGGCCCTAGGGGCGCGGCGGAGCCGCCGGGGGCCCCATGGGGGCGGGCTGCTCCGGCTGCCCGGGGACGGGCGCTCCGGGCCGTCCGACGGGAACGGCCGGGCCCGCCTGCCAGGAGGTCGCGCCCGGACCGGCCTGACCACCGGCACGCCAGGCGCCGAGCATGTCCGCGATCTCCGCAGCTGCGGGCAGCTCGCGCACCCCGGCGGCGTCGAGCCCCGTGAAGCGCTCCCAGTCGCGGCGGGCGCGGGCCGGCCACACGGCGCTGCGTCGGGTCACGGCCAGGCCGCTTCGCTTGGCGATCCAGATCGCCAGGAGGCCGAAGGACACCTGCATGACCGCCGTGACGAGGAAGCCGAACCAGCCCACGGACTCTGCCTGCGCCTCCGGGTCGAACGGCACGAACAGCACCGTCAAGGAGGCGAAGATGTTGTTGACGACGTGCAGAGCGATGGCGGCCTCGAGCCCGCCGGTGCGCCAGACGACCCAGCCGGCCACGAGCGCCATCATGCCGACGGAGAGCTGACCCCAGATGTCGTAGAGGTGCCCGAGCATGAACAGCGGGACGGGCAGCAGGATCGCGAACAGGGGGTGACGCAGCCAGCGTCCCAGCATCTGCGCCAGGTAGCCGCGGAACACGACCTCTTCAGCGGTGCACTGGATGGGCACGATCAGCAGCATCAGGATCAGGCTCAGCCACCACCACGGCTGCGGCTCGAACTCGAGGCCCTGCTCCTGCGGGGCCAGCGCGCTCAGCAGCAGGCTGAGCCCCACCTGGATCACCAGGTAGATCGCGGCGGCCACGCCCAGGGTGATGAAGAGGTACTTCCAGCGGATCCATCCGGTCACCGACCAGATCAGTCCCGTCGGCCGAGGCCGCATGACCCAGCGGGCGAACAGCGCGATGGGCAGCCAGATCGCGACCGATCCGAACAGCAGCACGAGCAGCCACGGATCCGCCATGTTCATCTGGTTGGGATCGCCCGTCATGAACGTGTCCGTGAGCTCGGGGCGGAAGACGAGCATGCCCAGCAGGAGCGCAACGGTGAAGAAGATGCTCGCCCCGAGATATATCCCGCCGCTCAGCGCGCCCTCGATCAGCGGGGCCCACGGGCGATGCCGGTGGTCGGCGAGGCCGAGCCGGTGATAGGGCAGGTCGCGGACCTCCGCGCCCAGCGGAAGACGTCGCGTCCCGGAGGGAGCCCCGGTCCCGCGCGCGGGAGGACCGCCGACGGGCCCCGGCGCTGCGGCACCGCCCCAGGGCACGGGCTCAGAAGGGGAAGCCGTGGGCGACGACTGGGCGGAGGCGGCGGTGCTCATGGTCTCCACCGTATCCGCGCGGGACGACGACGCCCTCCCTCCCGAGGGTGGTTCCGGACAGCGCCGCGGTCCCTCTCACGGACGACGACGGCCCCCGATCGCTCGCCCGCCGCACCGGATCCGACCGGAGCCAAGCCGTCCCCGCAGGCTCTGGCCCTCAGCGGGCGAAGACCTCCGCGAAGCGAGCCAGCAGGCGCCGCGGCTGATCGGCCTGGGGGCCGTCGATCACGCGACGGCGCACCTCCTCGGCGTCCTCCGGACGGAAGTACCCATGGTGCTTGTAGGCATCGATCCGGCTCAGCAGCGCGGTGTCGTCGAGCTCCGGATGGAACTGCGTGGCCCAGGCCCGCTCGCCGATGCGGAACATCTGCACCGGGCACTCCTCCCCCGTGGCCAGCAGCACGGCATTGGACGGCAGAGCGCGCACGGCCTCCTGGTGCCCCACGTACCCCCAGAAGGTCTCCGGCATCCCCTCGAGCAGGACGTCCCGGGAGCCTTCGTCGGTCACGGTGATCCGGATGGGACCCACGCCCTCGGCGTAGGTGCCGTCCACGACCCCGCCCTGATGCACGCCGAGCGTGCCCACGCCGTAGCAGGCCCCGAAGAAGGGGGTGCCGCGGTCCATGACGCGGTCGAGCAGCTCGCCGAGGTCCTTCTCCACACGGACCTGCACCTCGGTCTTCTCCTCCTGCGGCGTGGAGGTGGTGAACGGCGAGCCGCCCACGAAGATCCCGGAGATCTCGTCCAGGTCCAGATCCTGCAGCTCGCGGGCGACCTCCGGACCCTTCTCCAGGCGCAGCTGGCGCAGCTGATCCGGCTCCAGCCCCGTGAAGCGCAGGAAGGTATCGAGCTCCTCCTCGGCGATCGAGTCCTCCGGCCGGGTGGAGATCAGCAGGAACGGCTTCACCTGCGCCGCCTCAGGCCCGAGCGTCGGACAGCGCGGCCGAGGCGGCCTCGCAGGCGGCCTCCGGCGACGGGGCCTGCACGGCGGCCTCCGCGGCGCGCTTCATCTGCTCGTCCGTGGCCTCGCCGAGCTTCACGCCGACGGCTGCCAGAGCCGGGGCGGCCGCGGACAGCGAGGTGATGCCCAGGCCGATCAGCACGCAGGCCAGCAGCGGGTCGGCTGCGGCCTCTCCGCACACTCCCACGGGCTTGCCGGCGCGCTGGCCCGCCTGCGCGGCCATCTGCACGAGCTTGAGCACGGCGGGCTGCCAGGGATCCGTGAGCTGGGCCAGACCCGAGGCCATGCGGTCGGCGGCCATGGCGTACTGGGTGAGGTCGTTCGTGCCGATCGAGAAGAAGTCGACGTGCTCGATCAGCTGATCGGCCAGCAGAGCGGCCGACGGGACCTCGATCATGACGCCGGGCTTGAGGTCGCGCTCGCGGCACAGATCGCCGAACCACTTGGCCTCATCGACCGTGGCGATCATGGGGGCCATGACCCAGGGCTCCGCCCCGGATCCCTCGGCCGCAGCGGCGATGGCGTCGAGCTGACGGGTCAGCACGCCGTCGTCCTCGAAGGCGATGCGCACGCCGCGCACGCCCAGCGACGGGTTGGGCTCATCCGGCATGGTCGCGAAGGCCAGGGGCTTGTCCGAGCCGGCGTCGAGGGTGCGCACGACCACCTTGAAGCCGTCGAAGGCGTCGAAAACCTCGCGGTAGAGGGCGGTCTGCTCGGCCACGGAGGGCTCGGCCGTGGCGTTGAGGAAGGACAGCTCGGTGCGGAAGAGGCCCACACCCTCCGGCAGGCCGGTGGCCACGGCGGTGCGGGCGCCCGCTCCGTCCTGGACGTTGGCCAGCAGCTGGATGCGGGTGCCGTCGGCGGAGACGGCGGGGCCGGTCCAGGTGCGGATGCGCGCCAGCGTCTCGGCGGACTCGGCGGCCCGGGAGGCGGCGGAATCGGCCTCCGGCTCGAGCTCGATCACACCGGACTCGCCGTCGACCAGGATCAGCTGGCCGTCCTCGATCTGACGCAGCGCGGAGCCTGCACCCACCACGCAGGGGATGCCGAACTGGCGGGCGATGATGGCGGTGTGGCTGGTCTTGCCGCCGAGCTCGGTGACGATGCCCTGCACGAGCTCGGGCTTGAGCCCCGCGGTGTCCGCGGGGGCGAGGTCGTCGGCCAGCAGGATGATCGGCTCGGCCGGATCCGGGACGCCGGGCTCCGGCTCCCCGCGCAGCTCGGCGATGACGCGGTCGCGGATGTCCTTCAGATCCGTCGTGCGCTCGGCCATGAGGCCGCCGATCTTCTCGAACTTGGCCACGAAGGTGTCCGTGGCCCGCGCCGCGGCGAGCTCGGCGGAGGCGCCGGAGTCGATCTGCTTGCCGACGGCGCGGCGCCAGCCCTTGTCCGTGACGAGCGCGGCGGTGGCGCCGAGGACCTCGGCCGCGTGGCCCTCCGCACGCTGCGCGCGGGCGTCCAGGCGTCCGGCGACGGTGGCGGCGGCGATGTCGAAGCGCTCCTTCTGCGACTCGCGATCCGACTCCGGGATCTCCGGCCCGTCGGTCGGCAGGGCCGGGCGGGGCCGGACCCACATGGCGGGACGAGCCGCGACGCCGGCTACGACGCCGATGCCCGTCAGGTCGGCCTGCGGGGCAGCAGCGGCGGCAGTGTTCAAACGGGCATCTTCGGACATGAAGAGCGCTCCTCATCATCGAGTCGCTGAAACCGCGCGGACATGCGCGGGCGAGCGTTGCTTGCAGGTATTCTAGTGAAGCGGGACACAGATTGACAATCAACGCATCCGGGCATGATCATGTACAAATGGGCGTAATGAACATCACAGAGCAGCCTCTCTCGGGGGACGCGGCGGGCTCGGATCCGGACACCGGGCAGGGCCTCTTCGCGCCCGAGCGGCGGCAGGCCATCTCGCAGCAGGCCGCCGTCCAGGGGCGCGTCTCCGTGGCGGAGCTGGCAGTCCAGTTCTCGGTCGCCCCGGAGACCATCCGCCGCGACCTCGACGTCCTGGAGCGGCAGGGCCGCATCCAGCGCGTGCACGGCGGTGCCATCCCGCCGCTGGGGCGCAACGGCCGCGAGGCCGCCGTCGATGACCGCAGAGCCACCCGGATCGGGGCCAAGGCCGCGATCGCCCGGGCCGCCATGGGCCATCTTCCGCCGGCGCACGGCTCGGTACTGCTCGACGGCGGCAGCACCACCGGCTGCCTCGCCGCCGCCATGTCCGCCGCAGCGCGGGAGGGGGCCCTCGAGCCCGTCACGGTCGTGACGAACTCCCCCAGCGCCGGCGTGGAGCTCTCCCACGCCCGCGATGTCGAGGTCCTCCTGCTGGGCGGACGACTCCGCCCGGTCACGGAGACGGTCGTGGGAGCCCAGACCAATGCCCTGCTGAGCTCGATCTCCGCGGACGTCGCCTTCCTGGGCTCCAACGGCCTGTCCGCCGTGCTCGGACTGACCACCCCGGACGCCGAGGAGGCCGCCGCCAAGCGCCTGATCGCCGCCCGCTCCCAGCGCGTGATCGCGCTGGTCGACTCCACCAAGTTCGGCGCCGAGCACCTGTGCACGTTCGCCGACCTCAGCGCGATCGACGTCCTCATCACGGACGCCGTCCCGCCCAGCTCCCTTGCCGAAGCCCTGAACCGAGCAGAGATCGAGGTCGTGATCGCATGATCGTCACCTTCACCGCCAGCCCCAGCATCGACCGCACCGCCGCCCTGACCGCCCCGCTGGAGCGCGGCGGCGTCAACCGCATCGCGTCCGTGGACGACGGCCCCGGCGGCAAGGGCATCAACGTCTCCCGCGCCCTGGCCCTGGCGGGCGCACCCACCCTGGCCGTACTGCCCGCATCCAGCGGCGACCCGCTGCTGTCGGCCCTCGCCCAGGCGGACGTGGCCCACCGTGCGGTGGACCTGCCCGGACGCGTGCGCACCAACATCACCCTGACCGAGCCCGACGGCACCACCACCAAGATCAACGAGCCCGGGGCGCTGCTGGATGACGATGCCCAGCTGGCCTGCCTGGCCGCGGTCCGCGACGCCGTCTCGCCCGGCGACTGGGTGGCCCTGTGCGGCTCGCTGCCCCCGGGCCCGTCGGAGGACTGGTACGCACAGCTGATCACGCAGCTGCGCGGCAGCGGTGTGCAGATCGCCGTGGACACCTCGGACGCCCCGCTCGTGGCGCTGTCCGAGCGCCTCGAGACCGCAGCTCCGGACATCCTCAAGCCGAACGGGCTCGAGCTCGGCCAGCTCGTGGGCGATGACGGCCTGGCCATCGAGGCCGCCGCCGACGACGGCGACTTCCTGCCCGCCGCGCGTGCGGCCCGGCGGCTCGTGGAGCGCGGGGTCCGGGAGGTGCTGGCCACCCTCGGCGGTGCCGGGGCCGTGCTGGTCACCGCCGAGGGCGCCTGGTCCGCGACTCCCCCGCCCATCACACCGGTCTCCACCGTGGGCGCCGGCGACTCGTCGCTGTCCGGGCTGCTGATCGCCCACACGGAGGGCCTGGCCCCGGCCGAGCGGCTGCGCCGCGCGGTGGCCTACGGCTCCGGCGCCACCGCGCTGCCCGGCACCGGCGTCCCCTCCCCCGAGCAGATCGACCTCGACGGCACCACGGTGTCCGAGCTGCCGCTCGACTGAGCGGCCCCACCAGATCTCCCCCTGCATCCGCAGCGGATGCAGGCTCCCCGCGGTCGCCACCGGGACTCCCCCGGAGGCGAGCACCACCGAGCGGCCGCCGGCCGCCGCATCGAAGGACAGGACATGTCAGAGAACGCACCGCTGATCACAGCTGACCTGGTCTCGCTCGACCAGGATCTCGGCTCCGAGAAGACCAAGGTCATCACCAAGCTGGCCGGGATCGTCGCCGCCACGGGCCGGGCGGACTCCGCCAAGGGCCTGGCCGGCGACGCCCTGGCTCGCGAGCAGCAATCCGCGACCGGCCAGCCCGGCGGCATCGGCATCCCGCACTGCCGCTCGGCGCACGTGCAGACCACGTCGCTGGCCTTCGCCCGCCTGCCCAAGCCCGTGGACTTCGGCGCCAAGGACGGCCCGGCCGATCTGATCTTCCTGATCGCCGCCGCCGACGGCGAGGGCCAGGCGCACCTGAAGCTGCTGTCCAAGCTGGCTCGGGCCATGGCCCGCAAGACCTTCCTAGCCTCCCTGCGGGAGGCCCAGTCAGCCGAGGAGGTCGTGGCGATCGTCGAGGAGGTCCTGGCCCCCAAGCCCAAGCCGGCCACGGATCAGCTCGAGGCCGCTCCGGCACCGAGCGGCAGCACCGCCACCGGGTCCTCCGATGCCCAGTACGGGGGCGCCGCAGCGGGCGCCGCAGCCGGAGCAGGTGCGGCGGGCGCGGCAGCGGCCGACGACGGGGCCCGAGCGGCCCCCGCCAAGCGCCACCTCGTGGCCGTGACGTCGTGCCCCACGGGCATCGCGCACACCTACATGGCGGCCGAGGCGCTCGAGCAGAAGGCCGCGGAGATGGGCCACGAGCTCGTCGTGGAGACCCAGGGCTCCTCCGGCGGCACGCCGCTGACGCAGGAGCAGATCGATGCGGCGGATGCCGTCGTCTTCGCCGTGGGCGTGGGCGTGCGCGACCGCGAGCGCTTCGCCGGCAAGCCGGGCGTGGAGGCCGGCGTGAACGTGGGCGTCTCGGATCCCGAGGGCCTGATCACCAAGGCGCTGGCCGCGGCCGATGACCCCAATGGGCACCGGATCGCCGGCGGCGGCGGCTCGGGCGGCGAGTCCGCTGGCGCGGGCCAGGGCGGCACGAGCTGGCCGAGGCGCATCCAGCAGGCGCTGATGACCGGCGTGTCCTACATGATCCCGTTCGTCTCCGCGGGCGGTCTGCTGGTCGCGATCAGCTTCCTCATGGGCGACGCCGGCATCGCCAACGTGTCCGCCGACATCGTCGCGAACAGCAGTCTCGCCAATCTGCCTAGCGCAGCCGACTACTCGGACGCCGCCATCCGCGGCGACGGTCTGCTGCTCTATCTGGCGGCCGTGCTCAGCGTCGTCGGCGGTCTGGCCATGACGTTCCTGGTCCCGGCGCTGTCGGGCTACATCGCCTACGCCCTGGCCGGTCGCCCCGGCATCGCCCCGGGCTTCGTGGGCGGCGCGATCGCCGTGGCCCTGAACGCCGGCTTCATCGGCGGCCTGGTCACCGGCCTGATCGCCGGTCTGATCGCCATGTGGATCGCCTCGATCAAGGTGCCGCGCTGGCTGGCCGGGCTCATGCCCGTGGTCATCATCCCGCTGGTCACCACGCTGATCGTGGGCCTGCTGATGTACCTGCTGCTCGGCGCCCCGCTGGCCGCGCTCATGACGGCCCTGCAGAACGGGCTGTCGTCGATGTCCGGCTCCTCCGCGGTGCTGCTCGGCGTGATCATCGGCCTGATGATGTGCTTCGACCTCGGCGGGCCGGTCAACAAGGCCGCCTACCTCTTCGGCACCGCGGGCCTGTCCGCCGGCGGCGAGGCGAACCAGATGATCATGGCCGCTGTCATGGCCTCCGGCATGGTGCCGCCGCTGGCGCTGGCCCTGTCCACCACGGTGCGCGGCAAGCTCTACAGCGAGGCCGAGCGCGAGAACGGCCGCTCCGCGTGGCTGCTCGGCGCGGCCTTCATCTCCGAGGGCGCCATCCCGTTCGCCGCGGCCGACCCGCTGCGCGTCATTCCGTCGATGATGGCGGGCGGTGCCGTGACCGGCGGACTCATCGCGGCGCTGAACGTCACGCAGAACGCCCCGCACGGCGGCATCTTCGTCATCGGCACGATCGGCAACCCGGTAGGCTTCCTGATCGCGCTGGTCGCCGGTGTGGTGGTCTCCGCGGTGATCGTCACGGTGCTGAAGAGCCAGCGCCAGCGCGCGCTGATGGCCCGCGCCCAGCGCGACGCCGAGTCCGCAGATGCGCCCACGGCGCAGACAGCCGCGGCCTGAACCGCATAGGCTGAAGACGCCACTAGCAGCGGTGCGATGAAGCACCCGTCAGGAGGAAGCATGCCCAGCAAGAAGGTCATCGTCGGCTCGGCCGTCGGACTGCACGCCCGTCCCGCAGCCATCATCTCCGAGGCCGCCGGGGAGTACGACGACGAGATCCTGATCGGTCTCGTCAACGACCCGGACGAGGAGCCGGCGGACGCGTCGTCGTCGTTGCTGATCATGGCCCTGGGTGCCGAGAAGGGCACCGAGGTCGAGGTCTCCTCGGACAACGCCGAGGCCGTCGAGAAGATCGCCGGGCTCATCGAGCAGGATCTCGACGCCAGCTGATCCGCCTCCTCCCGGAGGCCGGGAGCGCACAGCACGGGACCCCCGCAGCCGCCTGGCCGCGGGGGTCCCGTCGTGTCTCCGCCCTCCCCGCGGCTGGCCGATTCCCCACCCCATCTCAGTCGACGGGCCGATCCCTCACCGGTTCAGCCGCGAAACGGTGAGGGATCGGCCCGTCGACGGCGGGGAGGGCCGGAGTCGGCCTCTCGAGGCGGAGGCGTCGAGGCAGGCGGCGGGCGTCGGTGCGTCGGGGCGACGGGTCAGGCAGCGGGGGCCGGGGTGCCGGACCCCGCGCGGCGATCGCGTCGGGCAGCGACGACGACGGCCGCGGACCAGGTCAGCAGCAGGACGAAGAGCACCAGGTAGGGGATGACCCAGATCGTCTCCGCGGCATGCAGGTGCACGCCGAACAGGTCCACGATCCACAGCCCGCGCATGGGCCCGATGTAGGCGCCCACGAGCCAGATCCACGCCATGATCTGCGCTGGCAGCCGGAAGCCCCCGCGCAGAACGTGCGGGAAGGCCTCGGTGAACAGCGCTACTGCGATCACCGGGTAGTAGACCTGGTGGTGCGACCAGGAGATCGGCGACATGAACAGCATGACCAGCGCGTTCATGGAGATCGCCGACAGCGTCATCCCGCGGCGCAGCAGCAGTGGCAGCGCCACGGCCACCGCGATCAGCATGATCAGCACCAGCACGTAGCGGATCGGGTCCACCGCATCGGCCTGGACGCCGGTCTTGATCAGCACGCCGGTCAGGGCGGTGTTGTCGATGTACTTGATCGAGCCCACGCGGTCGGACGACGAGACGGCGTCGGTCCAGAACTGGATCGAGTCCTGGTACAGGACCAGGAAGCCCAGCCCGACGGTCGCGGCGAACGTGACGCCCATGGCCAGGATCGCCTTGAAGTTCTTCCCCATGAGGAAGATGAGGCCGAAGGCCAGCGGGGTCAGCTTGATGCCGGCGGCGATGCCGATCAGCACGCCGCGCGGGATGAAGGCCACGGCGTTCTCGAGCCGCGAGCCGGTGCCGTCGGTGCGGCGCACCAGATCCAGGAAGATCAGCGCGAAGAGCAGGATGTTGACCTGCCCCAGCGAGATCGTGCGGATCCAGGGGCCGCAGAACAGGATCAGCGCGGTGATCAGGGCCAGCGACGCCGACGAGCCCAGCGCCCGCGTCCACGGCAGCGGACGGCCGCGCCGCTCGGCGACGGCCAGCAGGCCGCGGCCCAGCACGACGGCACCGATGATGTCCAGAGCCAGCAGCAGGAAGCGCGTGAGGTCGAACGGGATCCAGGCCAGCAGCCCGAACAGCAGGGCGGCGAACGGCGGGTAGGTGAACGGCAGCGTGTCCGGGCCGCCCCACGGGACGGGGAACTCGAGGTCGTACAGCGGCTGCGCCCGGGTCGCGGGGTGGGCGACCCACTGCGCACCCATGTTGTAGACCATGAGGTCCAGAGACCCCTCGATCACGAGCTTGACGGCCCAGGCCAGCACGGCGACCAGGGCGATCCAGGCGAGGGCCCTGCCCCACGCGGGGCCGTCGCCCGAGCGAGGCGCGGGCGCTGCGCGATCTGCGGCCTGCGCGGCGGCGGAGCTGGAGCGGGCAGAGGAAGACAACCGGACCTCCTGGACGGTGGGTGCGGCCCCGGGCGGGACCGGACCAGGGTAGCCCTCAGGCACCAAGGACTTCGACGGCAGTCTCAGCGCCGACGCAGGCCGCGCAGCACCACGGCCAGGGCCAGCGACCCCGCAGCCCCGAGCACCGTCCCCCACCGGTCCGGGCGCACCAGTCCGTGGGCGTCCTGGGAGGCGGTGAGGCCGTGCTCGGCGCTCGACGGGTGATCGTCGTCTTCAGGGGTCGATTCCATGCTCAGTCTCCTGTCGTGGGCAGGCCCGCCCCGCTCCATGACGACATGCCTCCGGCCAGGTGCCGGACGCGCCGCGTCCGTCCGGCCACGATATCCGCCTCGCGCAATCGGTTGAGGGCCTGGGCTGAGCGCACTCCGGCCTGGCAGAGGAGGATGACGTCATCCGGGCCGTCCAGCTGGCCAGCCGCGCCGTCGGCGATCTCCGGCGCATCGGGTTGCCCGAGGAGCTCTCCCAGCGGGATGAGCTGCGCGCCGTCGATCCGCTCGAGCCGGTGCTCCCAGGGCTCGCGCACGTCGATCAGCTCGAACGACGCGCGCCCCGCCGCCCGTTCGGCCAGCAGGTCGGACAGCTGCTCGGGGGTCACCAGCTCCGGATCCGAGGCCATCGGGTCCGACGACGGAGGCCCCGGCTCGCTCGCGACGCAGCTGGCGCCGCCCCCGCTGGTCCCGGTGGCTCCGGCGAGGAGCCGCTCGGAGTCCTCGGCCCCCGGATAGCCGTCGCGGGCCGGGTCCGCGAAGGGCGACATGTGCGTGACGGCCGCGGCTCCGGCGGCTCGCCGCAGGGGGATCTGGGTCCAGCTGCCGTCGAGGGCGTCGCAGATCGACAGCCTCCCCAGCAGCGTGACGCCGGTGCCCATGATCAGCTTCATGGCCTCCATGGCCAGGGTGGAGCCGAGCATCCCCGGCAGCGCTCCGAGCACTCCGGCCTCGGCGCAGCTGGGCACCGAGCCGGGCTGCGGCGGCACGGGGTGCAGATCGCGGTAGGTGGGCCCGTGCTGCGCCCAGAACACCGAGGCCTGGCCGTCGAACCGCAGGATCGAGGCCCACACATGGGGGATCCCGGTGATCTCGCAGGCATCGGAGACGAGGTAGCGGGTGGCGAAGTTGTCCGAGCCGTCGAGCACCAGATCGCACCCGGACACGAGCTCCAGGGCGCTTCCGGCGTCCAGGCGCCGCCGGTGCTCGACGACCTGCACGTCCGGATTCAGCTCCCGGATCCGCGCGGCGGCAGATGCCGTCTTGGCCCGCCCCACCGCCTCGGAGCCGTGGATGACCTGGCGCTGGAGGTTGGACAGCTCCACGTCGTCGTCGTCGACGATCGCCAGGGTCCCGACCCCCGCGGCGGCGAGGTAGAGCAGCGCCGGGGAGCCGAGCGCCCCGGCGCCTACGCACAGCACCGTGGCCGCGCGCAGGCGGCGCTGGCCGAGCTCGCCGATCTGCGGGACGCGCAGGTTGCGCGCGTAGCGGCGCAGCTGCTCCGGACTCAGCTGAGGGCCGGGCTCGACCAGCGGCGGCAGGCCGGCGGCGCTCAAAGGTTCACCCACTGCCTGCCTCCATCGTCCAGGTGCTGCTCCTTCCAGATGGGCACGCGGGCCTTGATGCAGTCCACGAGCTCGTCGCAGGCCTGGAAGGCGATCTTGCGGTGAGAGGCCCCCACGGCGACCTCCATGGCCGAGTCCCCCACCCTCAGATGCCCGATCCGGTGGGCCGCCGCCATCCGCAGGCCCGGGTGGGCGTCGGCGATCTCCTGGCAGGCGGCGCGCAGCGCTTCGGCGGCCTGCGGATGCGCGGTGTAGTCCAGGGAGGCGACGCCGCGGCCGCCGTCGTGATCGCGCACGATGCCGCTGAACCCGACGACGGCGCCCGCCGCGGAGGCAGAGGCCATGGCCCGCAGGCCCACCGGATCCAGCGGCTGATCCGTGATCCAGGTGTCCACGACCGTGGACGGGGCCAGGTCGGCCGGGTGATCGCCCTGCTGGCCGGAGGGCTGGTATCCGTCGGCGGGCGGAGCCGGGGGCTTGTCGGCGGCGGAGGCGCCGTGCTCGGCTGGCGGCACCGGGGCGACGGCCTCCTCGACGGGTGCGGCAGGCGCGCCGTCAGCGGAGGCCGCTGAGGGTGCCGCTTCCGTGCGGGGGGCCTCGGGGCTCGTGTGCCCCGCGTCCCGGTCGCCCTCGAGCTGGTGCAGGATGTGCTCGAGCAGCGGGATGATCACGGCCATGCCGTCCTTCACCCCGCCGCGGGAGCCCGGCAGATTGACCACGAGCGTGCGCCCGCTGATCCCGGCCAGTCCGCGCGAGAGCACGGCGGTGCGCACGTGCTGCAGGCCCTCGGCCCACAGCGCGTGGACGAGCCCGGGAAGCTGCAGGTCGAGCAGCTCGGCGGTGATCTCCGGCGTGCGGTCATCGGCCATCATCCCGGTGCCGCCGGAGGTCACGACCAGGTCCGGACGCTCGGCCTGCGGCAGCTCGCGCAGCAGCCGGTGCAGCTCCCGGCGCAGAGGCTCGCCGTCCGCCACCACCACGGGCTCCGGGCACTCGATCCCGGCCCGTCGCAGCGCCGTCACTCCTGCAGGCCCAGCGGTGTCCTGGTAGGTGCCCGCAGCGGCGCGGGTCGAGGCCACGACCAGCACAGCGCGCCGCGGGGGCAGCTGCGGATCCCGCTCGCCCCAGGCGCGGGCGCCCTCCGATTCGGTGCTCATCGGCTCGGTGCTCATCGGCTCGGTGCTCATGGCTGCGCGTCCTCTCTGGTCCAGTCGCCGGACTTCCCGCCCGACTTGGCCAGGACCCTGATCCCGCCGATCTCGGCGTGCTTGTCCACGGCCTTGATCATGTCGTAGAGCGTCAGCGCCGCCACGGAGACCGCCGTCAGCGCCTCCATCTCGACGCCGGTGGCCCCGCGGGTGCGCACGGTGGCCAGCAGGCGCACGGACTCCGTCCGGCGTTCGAAGTCCACCGAGGCCTTGGCGAGCGGCAGCGGGTGGCACAGCGGGATGAGGTCCGGGGTGCGCTTGGAAGCCATGATCCCGGCGATCCGCGCCGTCGGCAGGGCATCGCCCTTGGGCAGCTCGGCCGCGAAGATCCTCTCGATCACATCCGGTCGAGTGCTCAGCACCGCCTCCGCGGTGGCCTCCCGGGAGGTCTCGGCCTTGGCGGAGACGTCGACCATGTGGGCCGAGCCGTCCGCCCGGACGTGGCTCAGACCGCTGCTCGGGGTCTCGGACATGGGCTCCTCCTGAGGTGCTGCGAGCTGGGTGCTGCCGGCCGGACGCCGCGAGACGCAGGGCGCGCCCGGCGGAGTCGTCGTGCCGTCCACCGTACGGGGACCGCACGACGGGACAGCCTGTGGGCCCGACGGACGGCCCGCCCCTGCGGCGGGCAGAGACGGGCCGAGCGCGAGGCGCTGTGCGGGCTCAGGCCGTCTGGCGCTGGTCCACCTTGCCGCCGTTGCGCAGCACGAGCGCCACGAGCAGGCCGAGGATGCAGAACGCGGCCAGCAGCATCAGCCCGAAGAAGTAGGAGTTGTGCTCCGGGTTGTAGGTGGCTCCCATGACCAGCGGCGGGAAGTAGCCGCCCAGGCCGCCTGCCGCGGCGATCACGCCGGAGACGGTGCCCACCGTGCGGGAGTCCGAGGCCCGCGACACCCAGGCGAACACGCCGCCGGTGCCCAGTCCCAGGAAGACGGCCATGGCCAGGAACAGCGGGCCGTAGACGAACTCGTGGGAGGGCTGGAAGGCGACGATCGCGGCGAGCGCGGCCGCGCCGACGTAGGAGGCGATCGACACGGTCTTGGGACCGATCCGATCGGCCAGGGTGCCGCCGATCGGCCGGGCGATCACCGCGGCCAGGGCGAATCCGGCGGTGCGGGTGCCCGCGGCCGTGGGGTCGTAGTCGTAGACGTTGCCCAGATAGGTCGGCAGGTAGTTCGAGAAGGCGACGAACGCGCCGAAGACGATCGCGTACATGAAGCACAGCATCCAGGTCTCCTTCAGCGCGAAGGCGGCCTTGAGCTTGGGCATCATGGGCGTGGGCTCCAGTCCGCGTCGCGTGGGCGACTCGCGCAGCGCGATCCAGCTGATCGCGGCCATGGCGGCCACCAGCACCGCGACCAGCACGTGGGCGCCCATGTAGCCCAGGCCTGCGACGATGCGCGGGGTGACGAAGGCGGAGACCGCGGTGCCGACCATGCCCGCGCCGAACACGCCGGTCGCGAAGCCCTTGCGGTGGGCCTCGTACCAGGCCGAGCAGAACGGGATGCCGATCGCGAAGACCGTGCCGGCGATGCCCAGGAAGAACGAGACGAAGACGAGCAGCCCGAAGCTGTTCAGCTGCCCCACGATCGCGGTGAGCAGCACGAGCGGAGCGGTCACGCCCAGGATCGCGGTGAACATGACGCGCCCGCCGTAGCGGTCGGTCAGCGCGCCCACCGGGACGCGGGCCACGGAGCCGACCAGGATCGGCATGGCCACGAGGATCGAGGTCTGCCCCGCGGTGAGGTCCATGGCCTGCGAGTAGCGCGAGGACAGCGGGCCGATGATGGTCCAGGCCCAGAAGCCCATCACGGAGGCCAGGGTCGCGATGATCAGGTTCCGGGTCTGGCCGGCCTTCAGCTCGGCGTCGACGGACGGTCGGGTGCCCTCAGCGGACATGGGTGATCTCCTGGTGGTCGGCGCCGCGCTCGAGGCGGCGCGAGGGTGTGCAGTGGGGCCGTGAGAGGGGCGCGTCAGCGGCGCCCGGAGGACGCCGGCTGGCGCTTGGGCCGGGAGGCCGACGACGGCGCGCGGTCCTGCGTCCCGATCGGGTCCCAGCCGCGGCGCACGGGGGCGTGGCCGGTGGTGCGGCCCCGGTCCCGGGAGCGGTAGACGATGTACGGCCGGAAGAGGTAGTGCACCGGCGCCGTGAACGCGTGGATCAGGCGGGTGAACGGCCAGGCGATGAACAGCGCGAACGCGAACAGCACGTGCACCTTGAACGAGGGCGACGACGCGGCCATGGCGCCCACGTCCGGCTGCAGGATCCATATCGAGCGGAACCACGGGGAGACGGTCTCGCGGTAGTTCACGACGGTGTGGTCGAAGACCGAGATCAGCGTGGTCGCGATGCCCGCCAGCAGGGCCAGCACCAGCAGGACGTACATCATCTTGTCGTTGTTCGTGGTGGCCATGAACACCGGGCCTGTGGTGCGGCGGCGGTAGATCAGCAGGGCCAGGCCCACCAGCGTGCCGAAGCCCGCGAACATGCCGATCGTCAGCGCCATGATGTGGTACATGTGCTCGGACACCCCGGCGAAGTCCGTCCAGGACTTGGGGATGACCAGGCCCACGATGTGCCCGATCAGCACCGCCAGGATCCCGAAGTGGAACAGCGGCGAGGCGATCCGCAGCAGCTTCCCCTCGTACAGGGACGACGAGCGGGTGGTCCAGCCGAACTGGTCGTACTTGTAGCGCCAGATCGTGCCGCCGATGAAGATCAGCAGCACCACGTAGGGCAGTACACCCCACAGCAGGATGTCGGTGGTGTTCATGCGGTCTCAGTCCCTGGAGCTCGTGGAGGCGGCGGCCTCGCGTCGGTGGGTGGGGGTGCAGCCGGCAGCGGCGTGCGCGGCCGAGGGATGGGTCGCCGGATCCACAGGCACGGCACCTGCCGCCCCGCCGGTCATCCCCGAGGCCGAGGAGTCGGACAGCGGCAGCAGCCGCGGATCGAACGGCTGCAGGCCCACGGTCTCGGTGGGAGGGCCGTAGCCGGCCATGCGCATCACGGCGTCGCGGTCCTCCGGGGAGGCTCCGGGCAGCGTGGTGCACACGAGCTCGACGATCCCCAGGTGCGGGAGGCCGTCGTCCTTCAGCGCCAGGCGCAGCAGCTCCAGCGAGGGCCGGTAGCGCTGCAGCAGCTCTGCGCCGTCGTCGGGAGCCACGAGCGCTGCGAACTCCAGGACCACGGGGAGGTGATCGGGCAGCTCCGAGTCGTCCATGCGGAACCCGTGCTCGGCGTAGAGCTCCTTGAACGACAGCAGCGACTCGCCGCGGCGGCGGGTGTCGCCGTCGGTCCAGTACGTGAGGTGGAGGCTGTGCCGGCGCGAGAGGTCGTACTCCTGGACCCAGTCGCCCTGGATCTCGGCCAGCGGCTTGGAGAGCATCCACTGCTCGAGGCGGTCCACGGGCGCCGGGTCGACCCCGACCTCCTGCAGCGCCGCGCGGATCTGCGGGATCCGCCCGAGCAGCTCCCGGTCCGGGTAGCCGAGCAGAAGTGCTGCCGACTGGCGCACTACTGCGGAGCGCTGGGGGTCGGCATCGCGCCACGGCGCCGTCTCGACGGTGCCCTTGCCGCCCAGCCCGAAGATCCTGGCCAGCAGGCTCATCGCGGCTCCCCCTTCGACCCGGGGGACGAGCTCTCCGGGAACAGCCCGTACGGGGTCCCGTTGCCGTCCCAGTTCAGGAGGTTCACCCGGCCCGACATCTCGGAGGCACCCGCGGGCGAGTCAGCGGTCTGGCGCGCCTTGAGCGTGGCGAAGTTCTCGACCGCCACCGGCATGGGGCGCCCGGAGGCCTCGCCGAGACCGCCCATCTGGCCCATGCCCGGGCCGCCGTCGCCATCCAGGGAGCAGCCCATCTCCTCGAGGTTGTGGGCGTCCTCGGTGTGCGCGGTGGGGATGACGTAGCGCTCTGAGTACTTGGCGATCGCCATGAGGCGGTACATCTCGTACATCTGCGAGCCTGTCATGCCCACAGCCTGGGCGATCGACTCATCGGCCTGGTCGCCCAGGGTGATGTCGCGCATGTAGGAGCGCATGGCCGCCAGCTTGCGCAGCACGTTCGCGATGATCTCGGTGTCTCCGGCCGTGAACAGCTCGGCCAGGTACTCCACCGGGATGCGCAGCGAGTCGATCGCCCCGAACAGGACATCGAGGTCCTGGCCGTCGTGGCCCTGGGTGGACAGAAGGTCCACGATCGGCGACAGCGGCGGGACGTACCAGACCATCGGCATGGTGCGGTACTCGGGGTGCAGGGGCAGAGCCACCCGCAGCTCCTTGGCCAGCTTGTAGACGGGCGACTTGCGCGCGGCCTCCATCCAGTCGTCGGGGATGCCGTCGGCGCGGGCCTGACGCTGGACCTCGGGGTCGTTCGGGTCGAGCATCAGGTCGAGCTGGGCCTCGTAGAGGTCCTTCTCATCCGGGGTCGCGGCGGCCTCGGTGACGCGATCGGCGTCGTAGAGGAAGATGCCGATGTAGCGCATGCGACCCACGCAGGTCTCGGCGCAGACCGTGGGGATGCCGACCTCCACGCGGGGATAGCAGAACGTGCACTTCTCGGCCTTGCCCGTCTTGTGGTTGTAGTAGATCTTCTTGTAGGGGCAGCCGGTGATGCACTGGCGCCAGCCGCGGCACTGATCCTGATCGACCAGCACGATGCCGTCCTCGGCGCGCTTGTAGATCGCCCCCGACGGGCAGGCCGCCATGCAGGACGGGTTCAGGCAGTGCTCGCAGATCCGCGGCAGGTGGAACATGAAAGTCTTCTCGAAGTCCAGCTTGATGCGGTCCTCCGAGTCCCGGCGCAGCTTCTGCAGCACCGGGTCCTGGGACTCCGTGGCCTCGATGCCGCCCAGGGAGTCGTCCCAGTTCGCCGACCACTCGACCTTGGTGTCCTTGCCGGTGATCAGCGACTTGGGCTTGGCCACCGGGAAGTCGTCCGAGGCCGGAGCCGAGACGAGGTTCTCGTAGTCGTAGGTCCAGGGCTCGTAGTAGTCGTCCAGATGCGGCTGCACCGGCGAGGCGAAGATGCCGAAGAGCTTCTGCAGGCGGCTGCCCGACTTGAGCTGCAGGTTGCCGCGGCGGTTGAGCGTCCATCCGCCGCGCCACTTCTCCTGGTCCTCGTAGCGGCGCGGATAGCCCTGCCCGGGGCGGGTCTCCACGTTGTTGAACCAGACGTACTCCGTGCCGGCGCGGTTGGTCCACGCCTGCTTGCACGTCACGGAGCACGTGTGGCACCCCAGGCACTTGTCGAGGGTCATGACCATCGCGGTCTGAGCCATGATGCGCATCAGTACTGGACCTCCTGCGAGCGCTTGCGGACGACCGAGGTGACATCTCGGTTGTTGCCGGTGGGGCCGTGGTAGTTGAACGCCCAGGACTGCTGGGCGTAGCCACCCACCATGTGCGTGGGCTTGAGCATGATCCGGGTGACCGAGTTGTGGATGCCGCCGCGGCGGCCGGTGGCCTCGGACTTGGGGACGTCGATCGTGCGCTCCTGCGCGTGGTGGACGAAGACCGCTCCGGGGCGCATGCGGCTGGTGACGATCGCCCGCCCCACGAACACGCCATTGGTGTTCACGCACTCGACCCAGTCGTTGTCCCTGACCTCGATCAGCGCCGCGTCCTCGTCCGACATCCACACCGACGTGCCGCCTCGCGAGAGCGAGAGCATGAACAGGTTGTCCTGGTACTCGGAGTGGATGGACCACTTGTTGTGCGGGGTCAGGTAGCGCACGGCCACCGAGAGGTCCCCGCGCTCGCCGAGCCGCGGCTCGCCGAACAGCGCCGCGCTGTTCAACGGCGGCCGGTAGGTCGGCAGGTTCTCGCCCATGTCCGACATCCAGTCGTGGTCCAGGAAGAAGTGCATGCGCCCGGTAAGGGTGTGGAACGGCTTGAGCCGCTCGATGTTCACCGTGAAGGGGGCGTAGCGCCGTCCGCCCGTCTCCGAGCCGGACCACTCCGGGGAGGTGATGACCGGCACCGGGGCTGCCTGGGTGTCCGCGAAGGTGATCTTCTTCTCCTCCGAGCCCAGCGCCAGGTCGTGCAGCTGCTTGCCCACGCGCTTCTCGAGGGTCTTGAAGCCCTGCACAGCCAGCTCGCCGTTGGTGGTCCCGGACAGCGCCAGGATGGCCTCGGCCATGCGGGCGTCGGTCTCGATCGCGGGCCGGCCCTCAGCCGCACCGGAGTCGAAGACGCCGTGCTTGCGCCCCAGCGCCTCGACCTCGTGGTTGACGTCGAAGGTGATGTTCTTGGTGGTCAGCCCGAGCTTGTCCGCCAGCGGGCCGAGCGCCACGAACTTGTCGCCGATCGCGGTGTAGTCGCGCTCCACGATCTTGAGGTTGGGGAAGTTCTTCCCCGGCACCGCCGGAAGGTCCGTGCCGCGCCACTCGGGAACGTGCCCGCCGGGCTGGTTGATCTGCCCCGGGGTGTCATGGGTGATCGCGGTGGCCACCAGGTCGTGCCGGGTGTCCAGACGGCCCTGGGACAGGCGCGCGACCTCGTCCGAGAGCAGCCGGAACAGCTCGTGATCCGTCTTGGCCTCCCACGGCGGGGTGATCGCCGGGTTGAAGGCGTGGACGTACGGGTGCATGTCCGTGGAGGAGAGGTCGAACTTCTCGTACCAGGTGGCGGCCGGGAAGACGACGTCCGAGAGCAGCGTGGACGACGTCATGCGGAAGTCCGCCGAGACCAGCAGGTCGAGCTTGCCCTCCGGCGCCTTCTCGTGCCAGGCGACGTCGCGGGGCTTGTGGTCCACGTGGTCCTGGCCCAGCACGTTGTTCTGCGTGCCCAGCAGGTGCTTGAGGAAGTACTCCTCGCCCTTGGCGGAGGAGCCCAGCAGGTTCGAGCGCCACAGCACGAGCGTGCGCGCCCAGTTCGCCTCCGCGTCCGGGTCCTCGACCGCGAACTGCAGCTTGCCTGCCTTGGCCTGATCGGCGACCCACTGGCCCTCCGATTCGGCCTCCCCGCGCTCGACGGCAGCCGCTGCGGCGTCGGCGACGTCGAGCGGGTTCTGCGTGAACTGCGGGTAGAACGGCATCCAGCCCAGGCGCGTGGACTGGGCCACGACGTCCGCGGTGTGCATGCCGTCGAGGTGGCCCTTGGCCAGCGGGGACTGCAGGTGCGCCGAGGAGTGGCCGTCCTGGCGGAACTGGTCGGTGTGCATGTACCAGAACGCGGTGCCGATCATGAACCGCGGCGGGCGCGACCAGTCGCTGGCGGAGGCCATGGTGGCCCACCCGGTGATGGGACGGGCCTTCTCCTGCCCGACGTAGTGCGCCCAGCCGCCGCCGTTGCGGCCCTGGCAGCCGCACAGCATGAGCATGGCCAGGATCGCGCGGTAGGTGACATCGCCGTGGTACCACTGGCACAGCCCGCCGCCCAGGATGATCATGGACCGCCCGCCGGAGCGCTCGGCGTTGGCGGCGAACTCGCGGGCCACGCGGATCGCGGCCTCGGACGGGACGGAGGAAATGGCCTCCTGCCATGCCGGGGTGTAGGCGGTCTCGGCGTCGTCGTAGCCGGCGGACCACTGGCCCGGCAGGCCGTCGCGCCCGACCGCGTACTGGGCGAGCATCAGGTCGAAGACCGTGGTGACCGTCCGACCCGCCACCGTGCGGACGGGCACGCCGCGGTGGACCACGGAGCCCTCGCCGGTGTCATCGACGAAGGCTGACAGCGCGATCTCCGAAGCCGCCCCGTCCCAGTCGCCCAGGTCCATGATCGACAGCGCCGGGTCGTGGCCCTCTAGGTCCAGGTTCCAGTCGCCCTCGTCCTGGGCGTTGTAGCGGAAGCCCATGGAGCCCTTGGGGATGAAGGCCTCGCCCGTGGCGCGCTCGAGCATCACGGTCTTGAACGCGGGATCCGCCTGATCCGAGCCGAGGTCCTCGGCGGTGACGAACTTGCCCGGGACGGTCTGCCCGTTCTCGTCGGTGACCAGGGTGACCAGGAACGGGAGGTCCGTGAACTGCTTGACGTAGTCCTCGAAGAACGGGGTCCGCTTATGCGCGAAGTGCTCCGTGAGGATGACCTGGCCCATGCTCATGGCCAGCGCGGCGTCCGAGCCGGGCTGGGCGGGCAGCCACTCGTCGGCGAACTTGGTGCTGTCCGCGTAGTCCGGGGAGACCGAGACGACCTTGGTGCCGCGGTAGCGCACCTCCGCGACCCAGTGGGCGTCCGGGGTGCGGGTCACGGGGATGTTGGAGCCCCACATCATGAGGTAGGTGGCATCCCACCAGTCCCCGGACTCCGGGACATCCGTCTGGTCGCCGAAGACCTGCGGCGAGGCCACGGGCAGGTCCGCGTACCAGTCGTAGAAGCTGTTCATCACGCCGCCGATGAGGTTGATGAACCGGGCGCCGGCGGCGTGGGAGACCATGGACATGGCCGGGATCGGCGAGAAGCCCACGCAGCGGTCCGGGCCGTAGGCGCCGATCGTGTGAACGTGCGCCGCGGCCGTCATCTCGAGGGCCTCCTGCCAGGACGCGCGCACCAGACCGCCCTTGCCGCGGGCCTGCTGGAACTCCCGGCGCTTGGCCGGGTCGTCCACGATCGAGGCCCAGGCCGCCACGGCGTCGCCGCCGTGGGCCGCACGGGCCTCGCGGTACATCTCGAGCAGCACGCCGCGCACGTACGGGTAGCGCACGCGGGTGGGCGAGTACGTGTACCAGGAGAAGGCGGCGCCGCGGGGGCACCCGCGCGGCTCGTACTCGGGGCTGTCCGGGCCGACCGACGGGTAGTCCGTCTCCTGGGCCTCCCACGTGATGATCCCGTCCTTGACGTAGACCTTCCACGAGCACGACCCCGTGCAGTTCACGCCGTGGGTGGAGCGCACGACCTTGTCGTGGCTCCAGCGGTTCCGGTAGAAGGAGTCGCCCGCGCGGCCGCCCTCCCGGAACTCGGCGCGGCCGTCCGCGGTCTGCTCGCGACGGGTGAAGAAGCGGCCGGTCTTCAGCAGCGCCTGGCTGGCGGGGCCGTCGACGCCTGCGGCGTGGGCAGTATGCGCTCCGGAAGTCGTATTCGTGCTCATGGCTCGAGGCTATCGACGAGGCCGAGTCGCTGAGGAATGATTTCCGGCAGTTGCCGGAATTGCAGAAACGGATCCGGAAGACCGCTTGATCTCCGTCAAGGAAATCCGGATCCATATCTGGCACAGGCGTGATGACGCGGATCCAGAGCCCTCGAGGCAGCAAGGCCACCCTTATGGGAATTACACTACAGCGGCGTTCCTGAATTCGCTTCCGTCATTTCTTCTCGAATACCCCCAGAGAAGGCAAGCGATTTCCGGAAGATGCCACGAACCGACCGGAGGTCGGCGGGGGAGTCAGCGAGCGCCCGCCTCCGCATCGGCCGACGCGTCCGGATCAGCCTCGGCCTCCTCCTGCTCCTCGAGCTCGCGCTCGCGCTGGCGCGCCGAGGGGTTCGACGCCACGGCGACGACGGCCGTGATCAGCAGGACCAGGAAGGTCCCGTAGAACATCCACACCGACGGGTAGAACCAGAACAGCGCCATCCCCCAGCCCACGAGCGCGAGCACCAGCGCGAGCACCGACAGGACCAGAAGCCCCAGCCGGACGGTCGAGAACCGCTCGGCGCGCCCGCGCAGCCCGTAGAAGACGGCCAGGCCCATGAGGAAGAGGGTGAAGAACAGCTGCCCGGTGACCGTGATCGCGTCCTGGTGGTACTGATGCATCCCCAGCGCCTGGATCACTGCGGCGATCGCGAGCAGGGCGGGGGCGATGACGGCGGACTTCATGCTGGGAGATCTCCTGGGGGACGGTGACGGACCCGGTCATTCTAGGTGCCGCAGCGAACGAGGCCCCCGGCGCCTGGACTGCTGCCGGACCGCCTCACATTCTCCGTGCTCCCGTCGACGGGAGCACGGAGAAGATCTCCGGGGCCCACAGGCCGCTGTCGGCGAATCCGCGCTGCACGGCATCACGGACCCGCCCCTCCTCGGCCGTCGGCACCAGCGCGATGGCGGCACCGCCGAATCCGCCGCCGGTCATCCGCGCGCCGAGAGCGCCGGCACCCATGGCGGCCTCGACGGCGAGATCGAGCTCGGGGCAGGAGACCTCGTAGTCATCGCGCAGTGAGGCATGCGACGCCGACAGCAGCTCGCCGACCCCGTGGAGGTCGCCGCTGCCCAGCCGCTCGACGGCCTCCAGCACGCGGGCGTTCTCGGTGAGCACGTGGCGCACCCTCCGGCCCGTCTCCTCATCCAGCACGGTGAGGTCGGCGCCCGATGGGACATCACGCAATGACACCGCACCGAGAGCGGAGGCGCCGCGCTCACAGGAAGCCCGGCGTGCGGCGTATCCGCCGTCGGCGTGAGAGTGGGAGACCTTCGTGTCGATGACCAGGACGATGAGCCCATGCTCGGCCAACGGCAGAGGCACGACGCGGGATTCCAAGGTGCGGCAGTCGAGGAACAGGGCGCCGTCGGCCCGACCCATGAGCGAGGCCGACTGATCCATGATGCCGGTGGGCGCTCCGACGAACTCGTTCTCGGCCCGCTGAGTCAGCCGCGCCATGGCCGTCGGCTCCAGCCCCAGATCCAGCAGATCGTTCAGCGCGACGATGGTGGCGACCTCCACGGCATGGGACGAGGACAGCCCCGCACCCACCGGCACGGTGGAGTCCAGCAGCATCTCGAAGCCGGGGACCGCCGCCTCGCCCGTCCCGTCGAGGACGTGGACCACCCCGGCCGGATAGGCCCCCCAGCCGCCGACGTCGCCGGCGGCGAGGCCAGGGAGGCTGAACCGCTCGCAGGAGAGCCCCTTGCCGTCCGGCGCGTAGGTGGAGGCCAGCTCGACCGTGTCCTGACCAGGCTCCCCGGTCCGGCGCAGACGCACGGCGACCATGGCCGCCCGGTCCAATGCGAAGGGCAACACGAATCCGTCGTTGTAGTCGGTGTGCTCCCCCAGCAGGTTCACCC